>JAZQPB010000288.1:0-24078 GCA_045628165.1 Bacteroidales bacterium
CTCAGGCCGCTCCAGCTAACAACAATCAGCCACAGGAGGCTGTGGAGCAGCAGGAGGAGCCGGCTAATTACGAGGAATACATCGTGGACGACAGCTACACTGCCCGAATCTACCGTTTCCACCGCCCTAACCACTACTACAGCTACTATGACGCTTATATATATGAGCCATGGTACAACGACTGGTACTGGAGCTTCGGCTATCACTACAACTCTCCGTTCTGGAGCTTTGGCTGGGGCGTGCCTTACCACTATTCGTGCTGGGGCGATCCTTACTACGGATACTCTTGGTGGGGATACCATCACCACCACTACTCTCCATACTACTATGACTATCACTACGGATACTCACATTATTATGGATACCACCACGGATATCACGGCTATCACGGATGCTACAGCGGATTCAACCGCCAGTATGCTTACGACTATCACCACACCGCCTCGCACAATTCTACTCCGTATTCTTACGGCCGACGCGACGGCAGCACAGGCGCTTATCAGTCGAGAACCCACGGCTATCGCAACAGCGGCAGCTCCAACACAGCCTCCTCGTCGAGCGGACGCGTAAATGGATCTTCGCATTCGAGCGGCGGACGCACCGGTAGCTACTATTCAAGCCACTCCGGCAGCAACGACGGCTCTGTAAGCTCATCGGGCGGATCTTCACGCACAGCGGCTTCGGCATCAAGCTCGTCGGGCAACAGAACATCAGGCGGACGCACCGGCAGCTATTCTTCGTCATCAGGCTCGCAGGGCAGTGCGGCTAAAGGCAATACATCAGGTTCGGCATCCGGCAGCAGAGGCTCATATTCAAGCGGATCGCGCAGTTCGTATTCTTACGGATCGGGCAATAATGGCTCAAGCCAGTACTCAAGCGGCTCAAGCTCAAGCGGTTCAAGCTCGTACTCAAGCGGATCGCGCGGATCTTATGGCTCGTCGTCATCGTCATACGGCTCAAGCAGCTCTTCTTCGTCGTCACGCAGCTCTTCTTCATACGGATCAAGCAGCTCGTCGAAGTCAGGCAGCGGATATTCTTCCAGCAGCAGCCACTCGTCAAGCAGCCGTTCAAGCTACTCATCAGGCAGCCATTCGTCGGGCGGAAGCTATTCTTCAGGCAGCAGCCACTCATCCAGCAGCAGCCATTCGTCAGGCGGCTCTTCGTCAGGCGGCAGCCGTGGCGGCGGTTCTGGCCGTAGATAGTATTGTGTAACAACTTATTAACATGATTACGACAAAATGAGAAAATATATAATGTTATCGGCCCTGTCGCTATTGGCAGGCAGCGTATACGCCCAGAATGAGTATGATGCCATAAGATTCTCGCAGACATACATTCAGGGCTCGGCCCGTTCGGCGGCCATGGGAGGCGCTTTCGGTGCTCTCGGCGGCGATGCTTCGGTTTTGGCCATCAATCCTGCCGGCATCGGTGTTTTCAGCGATCCCGATCTCAGCTACACTCTCGATTTCATGCAGAACGAGGTTAAAACCAGTCCAAGCTCCGTAGGCAGCAGGGATACCAAATCTGCGCTCAAGATTTCTAATCTATCGCTGATGATACCTAACGACAATGGCAATTCGTCAGGTTTTACCGGCTGGACATTCGGTATTGCATACAACAGGCTCAACGATTTTTCGCACAGGGATTATTACAATTACATCAACCCGTCGAATTCGATGCTCGATTCGTGGTGCGACAGAGCTAATGGCAAACTTAGCACCAATCTCAGCAAATTCAATACCGGTCTGGCTTTTGATGCATACCTTATTGATGAAATATCTGATGACGCGCCTACTACATACTGCAATCCTCATGAGAACTCGTGGTCGGGCCTGATAGGTGGCTACGGTGAGCGTCAGCGCCGCAAGCTCGAGACCAAGGGCGGCATCAACTCTTGGGATTTTGCTGTGGCTTCGTCGTTCCACCACAGATTTTTCCTGGGTGCCAGCCTTGGCGTAAATACCATCAACTACAAGGCGAACTCTAATTACTCCGAGGACGACGAGACCGACGTTGTGCCATACGATTATTGGGATTTTGTAGAGAAAAACGAGGTTCACGGTACAGGTGCCAACCTTAAGATTGGTCTTCTTGCCAAGCCTGTTGACTGGTTCAGCTTTGGAGTTTCGTTGCATACTCCTACATTCTACACTATTCACGATAAGTATTATTCGAAACTGCACGCTCAGTACGACGAGGCTGTCAATGAGGCTGGAGAGAGCTATTTTGAGCAGATATCTCCAAACAACTCTTTCGACTACAAGCTTCAGACACCTTTCAAGTATGTGCTGTCAGCTGCTCTGATAGCTCCATCTTATACTGTACTCAGTTTCGACTACGAGCGTCTCGATTATTCTAACTGCGAGCTCAACGATGTGGATTTCAACGATTCGGAGTTCTATGAGTCCAACGAGGCTTGCAGAAACAACTTCCAGTCTGTTAATAATATGAGAGTGGGATTGGAGCAGTCGATAGAGAATCTTGCCTTCCGTTTCGGCTATGCTATGTATGGCAATCCATACAAGTTTGTGACCGGCGACAAGCAGCGTCAGATTCTATCAGCTGGTATCAGCCTGAAGCACCTCAATGGCGCCGGCAATGTCGTTTATTTCGATATTACAGGCACTTACCACATTTATCAGACTGATGGCTACCTCTATGAGTCGGTTGTTAATCCAAAGCATTCGCAGAGGATTTCTTACGACAACCGTTACCTCAATATCATGCTTACAATGGGTGTGAGATTCAGATAATCCAATATTCGTAATAATAAGATGGCGGTGCGGGAATGCGGAATTTTTTTTCGCACCCGCGCCGCCATTTTTTTTTGATTTTTTTTTGTTTATTAATATAATTAACTGTAATTTTATACGGCAAAAAGTAGGCACGTATATTGCATACATTCACAAAAAGATTGTTACGAAAATGAAGTTAAAATTACAGTCAAAGCTATTCTTGTATATCCTTGCTGTGGCACTTGTAGTATTCGTAGTGTCGACGGGATACCTAAATAACAGGGCCAATACATCCAATCAGAATGCCTTGACCCGCCTGGTGAGGGAGACGGAGAAAAACACGGCTCTCAAGATATGCTCGGCTCTGGACTGCGATATCAGTTCGGTGCGCGCGCTTGCGGCTTCATTGTCCGGCACCGAAATCCTTACCGACGAGCAGAGGATCAAGGTGTACAGGGCTGCGTCTAACCGTTTTCTTTCGGATAATCCTAATTTCGAGAATCTCAAGATTTCGTGGGAGATGGGTGTGATAGATCCCATGTGGACCAAGAGCTTTGGCCGCAGGGTGTATACTTTTGAGCGCGGTGACGGCGGTTCCAGATGCACTGTGGCGGACCTGAATACCGATGGCGACGATTTTTCGAGCAATTATTACAAGGTGAAGATTACCGGCCGTGAGCAGATTACCGGCATCGAGAGCGAGGAGTCTGATAATCCTAATATCCGTCCGCTCTATAAGTCCACAATCCTGATTCCGGTTTTTGATTCCGAGAACAATTTTTGCGCGATGGTGAGCACCGATCTCGAGGTGGAGAATTTTCACAGGATGGTGAAGAATTACACCGGATATGAGAGCTATGCGTCTTTCCTCATTACCAACGAGGGGCAGTTTGCCGGTATCAATATCACTCCCAACATTCTGGAAAAGAGCAATATCATCAAGATAGTAGCCAATTCGTATTACGATATCAAGACCAAGATCGATTCGTCGGGTTTTGCCAATATTCCGGTGGTGGATTCCACAGGCAACAAGCTCTTTCTCTGCGGTATAAATCTCGAAAACGATATTTTTGACGGCTCATGGATGCTGGTATCAGCTGTGCCTCAGTCTATTGTGCTTCAGCAGTCTAATTCGCAGTATCTCATTACGTTCCTTATTATTCTTGCCGGACTGGTGCTGTTGTCGTTGGTGCTGTATCATATTACCAGCCGTGTGTCCAGTTTCCTTGATAAATCCGGCGAGATGCTCAAGGAGTTTTCGGCGGGAAATACCAATATTGATGTGGAGATAGGCGATGTGTATGCCCAGGAGCTTGGCAACATATCGGAATCTATCGGCAAGCTGAAGACCGGTCTCGACAAGGCTGTGTTCTTTGCCGAGGAGATCGGTAAAGGAAATCTCGATTCGGAGTTTGCTCCTCTCAGCGGAAGCGATCAGCTTGGCATCTCTCTGCTCTCGATGCGCGATTCTCTCGTAAAGGCCAACAAGGAGGCCAACGAGCGTCACGAGCAGGACCGCAAGCAGAACTGGATTACGGAGGGTGCCGCCAAGTTCGGCGATATTCTGCGTGAGTACAACAACGATATGTACGATTTCTCGTTCAATATCATCAGCAATCTGGTAAAATACATCGGCGCCAATCAGGGCGGTCTGTTTGTAATAAACGACGACGACAAGAAGAATATTTTCTTTGAGCTGACTGCGGGATATGCCTACGACATCCGCAAGATTCTCAAGAAGACTGTATATCCGGGCGTGGGCCTCATTGGCCGCTGCATCCTGGAGGCCGACAGCATTTATATCAGCAACCTTCCAGAAGACTACATCAACATTACATCGGGTCTCGGCGAAAAGAGTCCGCAGTATCTGCTTATTGTGCCTTTCAAGTTCAACAACGAGATATACGCCGTGGCCGAGATTGCATCTTTTACTCCCATCGAGGATTACAAGAAGCAGTTTATAGAGGAGGTGGGCAACAGTATCGCCTCAACCATTGCCACTGTTAAGATCAACATCCGAACCAACAAGCTCTTGCAGGAGCTCCAGATTCAGGCCGACGAGCTCGCCTCTCAGGAGGAGGAGATGCGTCAGAACATGGAGGCCATGCGTCACACTCAGGACGATATGACAAAGAAGGTGGACGAGTATTCACAGACATCAGATGCCCTGAACACTCTGATAATGCTGACCGAGTATGCCGGCGACGGACGTATCACCAATATCAACACCAAGGCTCTCGAGTTCCTAAAGAAGAACAAGAACCTGGTATTGAGCGGAGAGGAGTCGCTCTACGAGGTAATCCACGAGAGCGAGAAAACCAATTCCGACGATTTCTGGCTGCAGATTCGCCTCGGTCGTCAGAAAGTGGTTTCCAAGACTATAGTTGTGTCCGGACAGAGCTACAATATCAAGGAGACATATACTCCGGTTCAGAATTATTACGGCAAGATATACAAGGCTGTATGTCTGATTGAGGTGGCCGACGAGGGAATCCTGCGGACCGAGGATCCAAATATTAATGTATCGAACACCGACGGCGAGTGGTTTTAATTGATGACGCATATATACTGTATGCCCTTACTGTGGGCAATGGTGATTTGTGTATTAGCTGAAAAATGAAAAATATTTATTTACAGATAGTTTCTACTATTTTTTTGTTCTGTGTTTTAGCTGCTTGTACCTCCCCTGCAACGGGGCAGAATTATCTTACACTTACGGCAGTCGAGAATTCCTGGGTTGCCTTGGTAAACGAGAGCAATTCGCCTGACATCAACTATCAGATTAATGATGGCGAATGGAAGCGGATAACTCCCGACATGCCGGTATTTCTGGAGAAGGGTTGCCGTATGCAGCTCCGCGGACTGAATCCAGCCGGATTTTCGAGATCGGTAAACAATTACACTTCCATCGTTATCAGCGGAAATGTGCTTGGCAGCGGAAGCGTGATGAGTCTTGTGGATAATGCCGGAAATTCGGTTGTGATACCTTCTGGATATTGTTTCGCGCATCTTTTCGAGAACAGCACAGGCCTCCTTACTCCGCCCAATCTTACTGCCGTAACCCTGATGAGGGGATGCTACAGCCTGATGTTTGCCGGATGCAAGCGCATGACAAGGGCTCCGCGTCTGCTTGTAAGTAACCTTGCGCCAGAGTGTTACGAATCCATGTTTATGGGTTGCGAGAGCATTACGCGTCTGGAGGTGAGATTTTCGCGCTGGGCCAAATTTTACGATCCGCTATACGGAGTGGATTTCTACAGCACATTGTCGTGGGTGAACGGCGTGGGCGAAAACGGACTTTTTGTGTGTCCCAAGGGATTGCCGGCGTTGTATGGCGAGGATTTTATCCCCGAAGGCTGGCAGATTCAGTACCGATAAGCAAAAAGGCGGAGATGTTTCACAACACTCCGCCCCACATGCTAATTATTAACCTAAACCTTTATATTATGAAAAAAATACTATTTATTCTCACTGCAAAGTTGCAAATAATATTTTAAACTACCAAACGATTTTTTGATAATAGCTTGATTATTTTTTGTGGATTTATAGTCCATGCTGATAATTAAAGTTTTACGATTGGTAGTTTTTATTAAATATTTTTTGTTTTTTGCCTCGATTTGGTTATAATTTTTGCTAATTACATATATAAGTAATGAATATAATAAAAACATCAATACCCGGTCTGTTGATAATAGAGCCCAAGGTTTTCTGCGATTCGCGCGGATATTTTTTCGAGAGTTTCTCTCAGCGCGAGTTCGATGACAAGGTGCAGAAAATCAACTTCGTACAGGACAACGAGTCGATGTCGGTGTACGGCGTAATGCGCGGTCTGCATTTTCAGCGTCCGCCTTTTACGCAGGCCAAGCTCGTGCGCTGTGTGCGCGGCGCCGTGCTCGATGTGGCCGTGGATATCCGCAAGGGCTCGCCCACATACGGCAGGCACGTGGCGGTGGAGCTTTCGGAGGAAAATCATCTTCAGTTCTTTATCCCTCACGGATTTGCGCACGGATTTTCGGTGCTTTCTCCCACCGCTGTTTTCCAGTACAAATGCGACAATTTTTATGCGCCTCAGGCCGATGGAGGCATTTCGATAATAGACAGCAGTCTGGGCATCGATTGGAAAATCCCTACCGGCAAGGCCATCCTCAGCGACAAGGATTCGCGACATCCGCTGCTCAAGGATTTCGATTCGCCTTTCTGCTATCAGTCTAATTAAAATATTACAAAATGAACATATTAGTAACCGGAGCCAATGGTCAGCTCGGCAGCGAGATGCGCATAGTAAGTGCTTCGTCGTCAGATACATATTTCTTTGCCGATATTGTGGAGTCAGATAAGCCTACCCACATTCTCGATATTACAGATGCCGAGGCTGTAAGGGGTTTTTCAGCTGATAACAATATATCCTGTATCGTAAACTGTGCGGCCTACACAAATGTAGACAAGGCCGAAACCGACGAGGAACTCTGCATCAGGCTCAATTCCGACGCTCCAAGGATATTAGCTGATACCATGAAATCGCGCGGCGGTCTGCTTATCCACATCAGCACCGACTATGTTTTCGGCGGCGACCCTTACAATACTCCCTGCACCGAAAACCAAAAGGGCACTCCCACAGGTGTTTACGGCAAAACCAAACTCATGGGCGAGCAGAATATCATGGCCAGCGGATGCAATTACATCATTATCCGCACGGCGTGGCTATATTCGGAATTCGGCAAAAATTTCTGCAAGACGATGCTGAATCTTACCGCCACCAAACCCAAACTGAATGTGGTTTTCGATCAGGTAGGCACGCCGACATACGCCCTCGATCTCGCCAAGGCTATTTACACGATATTAGCTGCAAAAAAATACGAGAACAACTACGGAATATATCATTTCAGCAACGAGGGCGTTTGCTCCTGGTACGATTTCACTAAGATGATAGCCGAATATTCGGGACAGACAGATTGCGACATTCAGCCTTGCCACAGCAGCGAGTTTCCATTGCCCGTAATCCGTCCGTCGTATTCGGTGCTCGACAAGACCAAGATAAAAAGTACCTTCGGCCTCAAGATTCCTTATTGGACAGATTCGCTGAAGGAGTGCATCAAAAATCTTAAGTGATTGAAATGTTGAAGTGTTGAAGTGCTTGAGCCTCTCAATATTTCACCACTTCACCACTTCAACATTTCACCACTTCAACATTTCACCACTTCAATCACTTAATAATGAAAACCATCGTAATAACCGGCGGTGCCGGATTCATTGGAAGCCATGTAGTCCGTTTGTTTGTAAACAAATATCCCGACTACAAAATCATAAATCTCGACAAGCTGACTTATGCCGGCAATCTTGCAAATCTCAAGGACATAGAGTGTAAGCCAAACTATAAATTTGTGCGCATGGATATATGCGATTTTGATGCGTTCTACAAGCTGATGCAGGACGAGCAAGTGGACGGAATTATCCATCTTGCCGCCGAGAGCCACGTGGACCGCTCGATAAAGGATCCTTTCACTTTTGCGCGTACCAATGTGATGGGAACACTTTCGCTGCTTCAGGCTGCCAAGCTCTATTGGGAATCGCTTCCCGAAAAATATGAGGGCAAGTGCTTTTACCACATCTCTACCAACGAGGTTTACGGCGCTCTCGAGATGACGAATCCTGAAGGCATCGAGCCGCCTTTCTCTACCACGGCTTCCAGCTCTCAGCATCATCTGGCATACGGCAAGGACTTCTTTTACGAGACCACCAAATACAATCCTCATTCGCCGTATTCAGCTTCCAAGGCGTCGAGCGACCATTTTGTGCGCGCTTTCCACGATACCTACGGAATGCCTACCATCGTTACCAACTGCTCTAATAATTATGGTCCGTATCAGTTTCCGGAGAAGCTGATACCGCTCTTTATCAACAATATACGTCACAAGAAAGCTTTGCCCGTATACGGCAGGGGCGAGAATGTGCGCGACTGGCTTTTTGTGGAGGACCACGCGCGGGCCATCGATGTGATTTTCCACAAGGGAACCATAGCCGAAACCTACAATATCGGCGGTTTCAACGAGTGGAAAAATATTGATATTATAAAGGTGTTGATACGAACTGTGGACCATCAGCTGGGCCGTGCCGAAGATGAGGACATGAACCTGATAACCTATGTAACCGACCGCCTGGGCCACGATGCGCGCTACGCCATCGACAGCACAAAGCTTCAGAAGGAGCTCGGATGGGAGCCGTCGCTGCAGTTTGAACAAGGCATCGAGAAGACCGTAAGCTGGTATCTGCAGAATCAGGACTGGATGGACAACATCACTTCGGGCGATTACGAGAAATATTACGAGGAAATGTATCGCGGAAGGTGATTTTTCTTCATTTTTTTGTAATTTTGCATCCATATTTATGACACCATGAACAAAGAAAGCAAAATTTATGTAGCCGGTCACCGCGGAATGGTGGGCAGTGCCATTGTCCGCGAGCTTATCAGGCAGGGCTACACTAATATAATTACACGCACTCACAAGGAGCTCGATCTCGTCCGTCAGGATCAGGTGGAGGAGTTTTTTGCAGCTGAAAGGCCGGAATATGTGTTTCTCGCCGCAGCCAAGGTGGGTGGAATTATTGCCAACCAGAGCGCTCCGGCCGACTTCATGTATCAGAACATGATGCTGGAAATGAACGTGATACACTCCGCCTGGCGTAATGGCTGCAAGAAACTGGAGTTCTTGGGGTCGTCGTGCATATATCCGCGCATGGCACCTCAGCCGATGCCGGAGAGTTGTCTGCTGACATCGGAGCTCGAGAAAACCAACGAGGCATACGCTCTCGCCAAAATCTCCGGCCTCAAGTATTGCGAATTCCTGAACAGACAGTACGGCACCGACTACATCTCTGTAATGCCTACCAATCTCTACGGCCCCAACGACAATTATCATCCCGAGCACTCGCACGTGCTGCCTGCGTTGATACGTCGTTTTCACGAGGCCAAAGTTGCCGGGCTCAGGGAAGTAACCTGCTGGGGCGACGGTTCGCCGCTTCGTGAATTCCTCTACGTGGACGATCTCGCAAATCTCTGCGTATTCCTCATGAACCACTATTCAGGCAACGAGACTGTAAACGCCGGAACCGGCAAGGAGCTTTCTATCAGGCAGTTGACCGAGACTGTTGCCAGGATAGTAGGTTATGATGGCCTTATCAAGTGGGACACCACACGGCCCAACGGAACTCCGCGCAAACTTCTCGATGTATCCAAAGCCGAGAAACTTGGCTGGCGATACAAGACCGAGCTTGAGGACGGTATCCGTCTGGCCTACAACGATTTTCTCCACAATCCGATGCGTGCCGAGAGGTAGCAACTGGCGCACCGATATAATTACACGATAATTTTTGTATTGATAATGAATAAAAACATTGCACTTATTACTGGCGTTACTGGTCAGGACGGCTCTTATCTGAGCGAGTTTTTGCTTGAGAAGGGTTACGAGGTTCATGGCGTAATCCGCAGAAGCTCTGTGGATTACCGTGAAAGAATTGCCCACTTGGAAGGCAAGCCCAATTTCCATATCCACTATGCCGATATGACAGATTCGATGTCGCTCGTAAAGCTGATAGGAAAAGTTCTGCCAACCGAGATCTACAATCTTGCGGCCCAGAGCCATGTGCAGGTCTCTTTTGATGCGCCCGAGTTTACAGCTGATGTGGATGCAGTGGGCGTGCTCCGAATACTGGAGGCCGTAAGAACCAATCATCTTGAAAAACAGTGCAAGATATATCAGGCTTCCACATCCGAGCTTTACGGCAAGGTGGAGGAAGTGCCTCAAAACGAGAACACTCCATTCCATCCGTATTCGCCATACGCCGTGGCCAAGCTTTACGGGTTCTGGATTATTAAGGAATACCGCGAGGCTTACAATATGTTTTGCTGTTCGGGAATACTCTTCAATCACGAGAGCGAGCGCCGTGGCGAGACTTTTGTAACACGCAAAATCACTCTCGCCGCCGCCAGAATAGCTCAGGGCAAGCAGGATAAGCTTTATCTTGGAAATCTCTCGTCGCTGCGTGACTGGGGATATGCCAAGGACTACGTGGAGTGTATGTGGCTGATACTTCAGCAGGAAAAACCCGAAGACTTTGTAATAGCCACGGGAGTTCAGCACTCGGTTCGCGAGTTTGCATACCTCGCATTCAGGACCGCAGGAATGGAGCTCAAGTTTGAGGGCGAGGGCATCAGCGAGAAGGGAATCTGCGTGAAAGGCCCGGCAAATCTTGTCGGCAAGACTCTCATAGAGGTTTCGGAGGATTTCTACCGGCCTACCGACGTTGTAAATCTCTGGGGCGATCCCACAAAGGCGAGGGCAAAACTCGGCTGGAATCCGCAGTCCACCACTTTCGAGCAGCTTGTTTCCATCATGGTGAAACACGATATGGAAAAAGTTGCCGCCGACCACGTGGCATCAGTAATGCGCACCAATCTGGCCGAATACCTCGAAAAAGGCGTTGTGAAATAATAATGAATAATAAAAAGTTTGTTTTTTAATTAATAAAAAATGTCAGTACATCAGGAAGTTAAGAAAGTCACAACTCAGACTTTCCAGAGTATGAAGAATAATGGCGAAAAAATCGCCATGCTTACCAGTTACGATTATTCGGTGGCCAGGCTGGTGGATGCCGCCGGTATTGACGCAATTCTTGTGGGCGATTCGGCAGCTAATGTCATGTCGGGATATCCCACCACATTGCCCATCACTGTCGACGAGATGATATATTTTGCGGCCAGCGTGGTTCGTGCCGTCAATCGTGCGATGGTGGTGGTGGATATGCCTTTCGGTTCGTATCAGGGCGATTCCAAACTGGCTGTCAAGAATGCCGTAAGAATCATGAAGGAGACTGGCGCTCAGGCTGTTAAGATAGAGGGCGGTATCGAGATAGAGGATTCATTCAAGGCCATCCTATCAGCTGGAATACCCATAATGGGACATCTCGGTCTTACTCCGCAGAGTATCAACAAGTTTGGCGGTTACGGTCTGCGCGCCAAGGACGACAGCGAGGCGCAGACTCTTATCAATAATGCAAAACTTCTTCAGGATTTGGGCTGCTTCTCCGTTGTATTGGAAAAAATCCCTACCGTGCTTGCCAAGCAGGTAACTGATGCGCTTTCCATTCCAACTATCGGCATAGGCGCCGGCAATGTGTGTGATGGTCAGGTGCTTGTGTTCCATGATATGGTGGGCATCAACGAGGGATTCAAGCCAAAATTCCTCCGTCAGTACGCCAACGTGGGCGAGGTAATCCGCGGCGCGGTTTCACATTACGTGCAGGATGTCAAGAGCGGCGATTTCCCAAATGAGAGTGAGAGCTATTAATCCAATTATCAGATTATCAATGAGAAAACTATTATACGCCCTGCCTTTGGCGCTCGGCATTTCGGGCTGTCAGAATAGTCCGCAGTTTGTGCAGGACCCATCCAAGTACGGCAGCATGGAGTTTTGTTTCATAGAGGAAGTTCCGGATTCGGCCACAGCCAAGCCCGGCGATGTGCTTTTCCTCGATATGGATTACTACACCGCCGACGGCAGAAAAATCTATTCGTCGCGCGATGTATCCGACAATTTCAGAATGTACGCTCCCGACACATTCGAGAAGGGAACCATCGAGCAGGCCCTCATGATGATGCACAAGGGCGACAGTGCAATATTCAAGGTGGAGGCTGGTCCGTTTTTCGAGAACACACGCAAGGTTAAGCTCCCCAAGGCCCTCGCATACAGCGAGTTGATAACATTCCATATCCGCCTCAGCAATATATACGACGGCGCTCTCTATCAGAAGGAGATCGATGAGTACAACGAGCGCATGGAGTCTCAGGAGCTGATGGTGCTGATGGAGTATCTGCTCAACGAAAAAATCACCGCCAAGCCCTCACCTTCAGGACTTTACAAGATTGTAACCAAGGAGGGCAAAGGTACTGTATCAGCTGATGGCAAAAACGTTACAGTACATTTTGTGGGCAGCCTGATAGATGGCCGCGAGTTCGACAATTCCTACAAGCGCAACGAGCCTTTCACATTCAAGCTCGGCGAGGGCAAGTCGATTCCGGGTTTCGAGGAGGGCATCGCATCCATGCGCAAGGGCGAGAAGTGCCGGCTGATTTTCCCATCAACATTAGGCTACGGCCCACGCGGTGTCAATGGCAGAATCCCCGCTTTCGCTACATTGATTTTCGATGTTGAACTTATTGAC
The DNA here is from genome assembly GCA_045628165.1 of Bacteroidales bacterium. Lineage (GTDB taxonomy): Bacteria > Bacteroidota > Bacteroidia > Bacteroidales > UBA3824 > UBA3824. The sequence goes on from JAZQPB010000288.1 coordinate 12,954, forward strand.
TTTGAATAATTTAATCTAATAAAAACAATGAAAAGTAAATTTATTTTTTCAGCAATTATCGCAGTATTTGCGTTAATGATTATCGCGTCATGCTCCAAGCCTGTGGATTACGACCAGAAGGAAATCGACGCCATCAACAAGGTTTTGGCCAAATATCCGGATTCGTCTTTCAGGCTGATATCGGCCAACGACGGTTATTTCAACGTGTTCCGCTACGTATACGAGGAGGGCGACAGCACTATCCTCGATTGGGAGAAGGATTCCGTGGAGATTACCTACACCGGCACATCGCTCCAGCAGAATCTCGTTTTTGCCAAGGATCAGACTTTCAAGGCACCCATCAAGGGCCTTATTCCGGGTTTCAGGCTCGGCCTGCATCATCTCCGCCGCAAGTCGGCCTGCGTTCTCATTATTCCTTATCTTTCGGCATACGGAATATACGGTTCGGGCAATATCGAGCCGTACAGCACATTGCTTTTTGATGTAAAGGTCAAGTAACATTAATGTTTCAGCTGCTGGAAAATATAAGTGAACAGCGTCTGAAAAACATTCAGGCCGCGGCCTACGAAATTCAAGTCCGTCTGCGTGATGCATTGCGCGGCGGGCTTTTTCGTATAGCATCAGCTGTGCTCGAAAATACCGAGTCGCTCCGTCGCCGACTCATTGATAATCAGGCTCCTGGGCTTGCGAGCATGATAGCGCGCCTATCGGAGATAGAGCCCGAGTCCAAGTATTGGAAGCGTGAGTTTGTGGGCGCCGTTACCCGTATCTACATGCTCAGCCAGGCCATCAGCTGCATAACGTCGCTAAGTCCCGAGTGGCAAAACGAGGTTCTCATGCTGGCCGGAGTTTCGTTTCCTCAGGCGGAGGTTTCGGCAGCTGATGGGGTACAGGATACTTGGCTCTGCCTGGCCGCCACCAAGTCCTCGTTCAATTCCATGACCATGGTGCGCACATGGTTTGTGGGACGCGCGAGCCGCCGTCTGGCCTGCAACATCGAGTATATGGCTGGCGGTCACCACATTGCATCCATGCTTTCGCCGGGCACTTGCTATAATGCCACGTTTCATTTTTTTCCGGGCATACATTCGATGCGCGTGCTTCATGACGGCATAGCCAAATCGTGGCAGCCATTTGCTCCGCAGGCTTATCAGGGAATTGATGTGGCGCTCAGGATCTGTCGCCGTGCCTTTGCCGATAATCCTTTCATGGAGGATATTCCGCTGATAATGAGCGGACTGCGCATCTCCAAATCCGGCGATGATTTGTTGATAGCGGATTCGGGATGCAGGGCTTTTCCGCTTGCTGTCTCCTACAAGGCCGCATCGCTCTTGCTGTCGTGCACGGGCGGAAGGGAGTTTTCGGCTTTTGTGGTTTTCCACGAGAATTTCTGCGAGATAATTTCGGTGTGGGCCGATGGAAGATATTTTGTAATCAACAATGAATGAGATAGATGACATATTGAGCGCGGCTCTTTTGGGCACTTCTAACAGGAAGGTTTCAGCTGAAAGCTTTCCTGAGTTCATGCGTTCCGATGTGTCTGCTATACTTGATAATTCAGCCGATTACGAGGACGCTTTCATGAAATCTGCTTCCATGCTTCTGGCCTGTGCCAATTCGGGAATAAAGCCGGTGAATGTGGATCCGTCGTCGGTTTTGGGGGAGTGCGCAGCTGATATGCTTAATTTTGTTTCCGACCGCGATGTAAGCCTCCTTACTTACCTGAATGACAATGGATTGAATCATCTTTTCAGGTTTGCCCTCTGGGTGCTCAGGAGTAGGAGAGTGGTTTTTCCGGCGTATTCGCTGCCCTATTTTGTGGATATGGCCTACGCCAATTCCAGCAAGTATGTTTATCAGTACCGTTTTGCGCTCTGGCCTCTACTGGGCGCGCGCGGCAAGTGGCTTGTTGATAGTCTTGGCCTCGGCGGTCAGAAATTTGTGGATGCGCCTCACTCGCTTAGGCTCAGGATGTTTGTGGCCATGAGGAAGGCTTCGTTCAGAGGTTCGGCCTCTCAGCTTGGTCAGGTCTGGGATTCCGCCACGGTTAAGCAGAAGAAGGAGTTTCTGTCGGTTTTCATGCGTGTGTGGGCCGAGGACCTGGATTTCCTGAATAATGCTATCAGCTGCGAAAAAAATTCTGATGTGAAATCCGAACTTCTGGAGCTTCTGAGGCGGAATGCCGGGAGCGGTGTGGTGAAGTTTTATATGAGTGCTCTGCGCAAATCGCTCACTGTGGACGGGCGCCGGCATTGCGATTTTGCCGAGGTGGATTGCGTGGACGAGCTGGCCGCTCTGGGCATAGATGCGCAGGTATCCACGGAGAGCGGATTGCCTGCTTTCTTGCAGAAACTGCCTGGCCGTGAGGTGATTATATTCAAGCTGATACAGAGTGTGCCACTCTCTTTCTGGATGGAGGCTCTGGATTGCGATGCGGCCGGGGCGGTAAAGTTTCTGTATACTAATCCGGCTTTCAGGCTCGGGTTCGATTTCCGCGGCGTGATTCTGCGTTTTCAGGATTGCGACTGGGCGGTGGAGCACTGCATATATAACGGCAAGATGGATATGGCTTTTGTGCCTTTTCTGGATGCGGCGCGCCTCGACCGCATTGCCGAGAATTGCGATATCGACACCGATTTCCGTATCAGCGAGAAACTCTGCGGAAATATCGAGAATTATGAGCCGTGGGGCGACTGGATGTCAAACTCTGTGGTTCAGCACATTATACGCACCAGGAATTTCGATCCGTCGCAGGCCTGCGCGCAGTTTGTGGCCGCCAAGGTCTCTAAATCGGCGGCTTATGTGATGGAATCGTACGTGAGCGATAATTATGGAAATGATATTGTGGTTTCGTTTTTTATGCGCGTGCTCAAGCTCAGGAAAATCATCAATTCCATTATCGGCTAAAACCCTCGTCCTCAAATAGTTTGATGTCGTTTTCTATTTCCTCTTTCTGAACGTCTACCAGAAGCTCGCCCACGAGCGACGCGTTGATTCCGGCCTGGATGGCGTCTTTCTCGATGATTTTTATTTGTGTGCGTCCCTTTCCGAAACGTATCTGCGCCTTGGGGTTTATGAATCGGAAGAGGGCGAATGTTGTGAGGATTTCCTGGCTGTTGATGAGCGGCTGCTGTTCGAGCGGTGTGCCGCTGAAGGCGAAATGTATGTTGAGCGAGATGTTTTTTACTCCAAGTTCGCGGAGTGTGAGGGCCATGTCGATGCGGTCTTCCATGCTCTCGCCCATGCCGATTATTCCGCCCGACCATATCTGGAATCCGGCCTTGCGCGCATTGCGTAGGGTTTCCAGCTTGTTGTTGTAATCTATTGATGTGCAGGTTCTTGCAAAATAATCGGCCGACGATTCTATGTTGCAGAGGTATTGCGTGACTTGGGTTTCGTTTTTCAATCGTATCAGCTGGTTGTATGACAATGTGCCCAGCGAGGCGCAGATTTCGGCGTCTACTTCCGTGCTTATCCTGTTTATGAGTTCTATCATTCGGTTAAGCTCGCTCTCGTTGATGGTGTTGCGGTTGATGGACAGCTCTATTGTGGATACTCCGTTTTCCTTGATTCTGTGGGCCGACTTTATGATTTTTTCGTTGTCGAGATCCAGCAGCTGAGTGTAGTTGATGGTGCTCTGGGCCGATAGCGGACACCATCCGCAGTCTTCGGGACAGGTGCCTTCGGTGGCCAGGAGGCTGGCGCTCATTCGCAGTTTGTAGCCGCAGAATTTTGCTCTCAGCTGATTGGCGCTGTAATAGAGAACGTCGATCTTGTTGGTCCGCGACAGGCGCACGGCTTCGTTGCGGGTGATTTCGCCACCCGACATCACTCTGTCTTTCAGCTCCTTTATCTCGTTGAAATTCATTTTGTTTAATTACGAATTACGAATTACGACTGCGGATTCCGTATTACAAAAGCTCCTTTATCATTTGGAACTCTTTCTCGAAGTTTGGTGTCAGGATTCCCTTGCCGATGGAGGCTTCTATCTCGGCCTTGGTCCAGAATCTGCCGTCATCTATCTCGGCCACGGCTATTATTTTGGGATTCTCGTATACACACTTGTATACATTAATGAATTCGGTTTCGCGCGGACATTCCCATAGATAAGTAGTTATCTTGCTGAAAGTTCCGTTTTCAACACCGGCCTCTTCCCAGGCCTCGCGGCGCAGGGCCTCCTCAAGCGGCTCGCCGTATGTTATGTGGCCGCCTACGGATGTGTCCCACTTGCCCGGCTGGATGATTTTTTGCATGCTGCGCTTCTGCAGGAAGATTTCTCCCTTGCTGTTTAGCACGTGAACGTGTACTACGGGATGTATTTTGCTGATGTCCTTGTGGCATTCGCTGCGCAGAGCGTGCCCTATCTCGTTGCCGTCGCGGTCTACAAGCGGAAGCTCCTCTTCCGCATCTGCCTGTGTTAAATTGCTGGTATTCATTGTCTTTGATGTTTTTTGCTTTGTCAAAGTTATATAATTATTGTTAATCTGAGAAATTTTTTTGAAATATCTTTTGAAATATTGGCTATTTAATATTAACTTTGTGGCAAATATTAAAACAATATGGAATTAAATGATCTGACCGCCATTTCTCCGGTTGATGGTCGCTACCGCAGCAAGACCAGCGAGTTGGCCGAGTATTTTTCGGAGTTTGGCCTTATTAAATATAGAGTATTGGTAGAGGTGGAGTACTTCATAGCACTCTGCGAGCTCCCTGTTCCCCAGTTGGAAGGCTTCGACAAGTCGATGTTCAAGCCTCTCAGAATGGTATACCGCAAGTTTGCCGAGAGCGACGCCCTCCGCATCAAGGAGATCGAGAAGACTACCAACCACGATGTAAAGGCTGTGGAGTATTTCCTCAGAGAGAAATTCGATGAGCTTAATATCCCTCAGTACAAGTCGTTTATCCACTTTGGTCTTACATCGCAGGATATCAACAACACAGCAGTGCCTTACTCGTTGCAGGCCGCTGTCACCAATGTATATTATCCTATTATGGAGAAGCTCCTTCTGGTGTTGCTCAGCAAGGCCGAGGAGTGGGAGGATATCTCCATGCTGGCACGTACACACGGCCAGCCAGCCAGCCCTACACGCCTTGGCAAGGAGATCTATGTATACATCGAGCGTCTTCAGAACCAGCTGGGCCTCATGAAGCTTGTGCCATATTCGGCCAAGTTCGGCGGCGCCACAGGCAATTTCAACGCTCATCATGTCGCATATCCTGATATCGACTGGACCAAGTTTGCCAACAGTTTTGTAAACCACGTACTCTGTCTCGAGCGTTCGCAGGTAACCACACAGATAGAGCACTACGATAATTTTGCCGCATTCTGCGATGCAATGAAGCGCATCAATACCATCCTCATCGACCTCAGCCGCGATATCTGGATGTATATCTCGCTCAATTACTTCAAGCAGAAGCTCAAAGCCGGCGAGGTGGGCTCTTCGGCCATGCCTCACAAGGTAAATCCTATCGACTTCGAGAATGCGGAGGGCAACCTCGGAATGGCCAATTCGGTATTCACATTCCTCGGTCAGAAACTCCCTATCTCAAGACTTCAGCGCGACCTTACCGACAGCACCGTTCTCCGCAACGTGGGCGTGCCCTTTGGCCACACAATCATTGCCATCAAGTCGCTCCTTAAGGGTCTCGACAAGCTCATCCTCCACAAGGAGAGCATCGACGCCGACCTCGAGGACAACTGGGCTGTATGCGCCGAGGCCATCCAGACCATCATGCGCCGCGAGGAGATTCCTAATGCCTACGAGAAGCTCAAGGAACTCACACGCGTAAACCGCAAGATTACAAGAGAGGATATCCACAACTTCATCGCCAACCTCGATGTATCAGATGCCATCAAGGAGGAGATGTACAAGATTTCCCCATTCTCTTACACAGGTATTTAGTTTATTAAGTTATAAATACGATTAATTAAATTTCTTCATTATTTTTTAGCGAATTTTTTTTTCAACGAAAAAAATTCGCTTTTTTTGTATCATTTTACTTATTATGAGATTATTATATTTATTTTTTTTGCTGCTGATGGCGATAAATTCTGCACACGCCCAGTCGTTGAAAATCGCCGTTATGAAATATTCAGGCGGTGGCGACTGGTACGCCAATCCCACATCGCTGCCCAATCTCGTGGACTTCTGCAACAAGAATCTCCACACCAGCATCTCCACCGACATTCCGGCAGTGGAGCCGGGCAGCGCCGAGATTTTCAATTACCCCTTTGTGCACGCCACAGGCCACGGCAATGTGATTTTTTCGCCAGCTGATGTCGAAAACCTCAGACGCTATCTGCTGTCGGGCGGTTTTTTCCATTTCGACGACAACTACGGAACCAAGGATTTTGTATTCCGCGAGATGGCCAAGGTGATGCCCGAGTGCGAGTTTGTGGAGCTTCCCACATCGTTCGAGATTTTCCACCAGGCATACGATTTCCCCAACGGACTGCCCAAAATCCATGAGCACGACAATCATCCGCCCGTGGCATTCGGTATGTTCTATGAGGGCAGGCTTGTGTTCCTGTACACCTGGGAGTGCGACCTCGGCGATGGCTGGGAAGATCCGGCCGTGCACAACGACACTCAGGAGGCGCATCAGAAGGCTCTCAGGATGGGAGCTAATATCATACAGTATGTTTTTAACCACAATTAATTATGATAAGACTAGTAATATTTTTAGTACTGATGGCCGTGCAGATAGATGCGGTGGCCGGCAATGACCCAAGATTCAAGAAATTTGGAAAGGTGGATCCCGAGGAGTTCGCCGAAACCGATTTCGACAATCTGGGCTACGGTGCTGTGATTCTCCAGAGCACCAAGACAATGTATTTCGATGAAATTGTGGGGCAGCTGCGTCTCCACAATGTTTATCACATCAGGCTCAAAATATTGACCGACGGATTCTCTGACCCGGATTTCTTTACGGTGAAATTCTCGGGGCGCCACGAATACGAGCGCGTAATACAGAACCATTGCAAGATTTTCAGGCAGAGCCACGGCAAGGTTACGTCCACAAAGCTGAAGTCGAAATGTTTCGAAACCTTTCAGCGCGACTCTCTCGAAAGCTGGCAGAAGGTGAAAATGCCGGAGCTTCACCGTGGCGACATTGTGGACTGGGAATACACAATTATGACATTCGATTTTATGATGCCTCCGCTCTGGCAGACCAACATGAAATATCCTTGCCTGGATGCCTGTCTAAGTGCAGAGTTTCCTCGCTTTATGCAATACCGCTACGACATCAAGGGCTCCGACACGCTCTCTATCCGCCACTCTCAGACCGCGGATTTCTTTCCATTGAACTTCAACTATTCTTCCCACAATTATCCAAACTCCAAGTACTATCTTCAGGGCAGGGGAACTAATGTGACAGTACATTACAACTTTCAGTCGCTGATAGATTCATTCACCGTAAGCCACACCTTGCCGCTGGAACTTCTGGAAGGCGACAAATCCGACGGAAATCCTCCTCATCCTCTCTACGGAACATCATCGGTTAGGATGAAAGCATCTTCCTTTACTCAGGACATTGGATATCAGGGCGTTCACTATTCGGCATGGCAGATAATGACTCACCTTATGTATACCTACGCCGATCCCGACAACAGGTATCTGTCGCAGACCGAGTGCTGGTTCAGGACCTATAATCCGGGCTATGTGATAGTGGAATCCAACAACTGGAAACGCCTCCACAAGAATCTCTGGAAGGGATCTCACTTCTGGAAACCTGTGCTGAAAAACGGCGATGCTCCCGCAGAGCTTCAATATCTGCTGAATCCGGACTCCGAGCCTGATACCATGGCCATAGTGAACGCCGTGTATAATTATGTGCAGAAACAATACAAATGGGACGGCCTGATGCAGAACCATCTGCCCGACGGTCTCGACCAGATACGCAAGACCAAGACCGGCGCAAGCGGCGAGGTTAATATGATGCTGGTATCGCTGCTCAGGCGTTACGGCGTGGACGCTTTCCCGGTATTAGCTGCCACAACCGATTTCGGCGATGTGGATACCTCGTATGCCAACATTCAGCAGTTCAACCACATATTGGCCGGAGTGCGGTTGTACACGCTATCAGCTGACAGCCGCGAGACATTTCTGCTGCTCGATGCGGCCCTGCCATCAGATGCTCCGATGAAACTTCCCGGGCGCGACCGCAACTCCATGGCTGTGGCTATCGACACCGACGAGTATTTCTTCATGGATATATCAGCTGATACGAGTGATACGTATAACGCAAAAAAAATATACATTTCCGATTGAAAATTTGGATTTTTATATTAATTTTGCATCAAATACAAATTTTATATAATCATGACGGTAAATCTGAAAAACAGAAGTCTGTTGACATTGCTTGATTTCACACCGGATGAGATCAGATATATGTTGGACCTTTCCGCAGACTTAAAAAAACAGAAGGCAGAGGGCACAGAAGTTCAACACATGAAGGGCAAGAACATAGCCCTGATTTTCGAGAAGACTTCGTCGCGTACCCGATGCGCATTTGAGGTAGCCGCCGCCGACCAGGGTGCTCACACTGTATATATTACGCCTTCGGGCAGCCAGATAGGACACAAGGAGTCGGTAGAGGATACCGCCCGCGTGTTCGGCAGAATGTTTGACGCTATAGAGTACCGCGGTTTTGCTCAGAAAACCGTGGAGACTCTGGCCAAATACAGCAAGAAACCAGTTTTCAACGGACTCACCAACGAGTTTCACCCTACTCAGGCCCTGGCCGACCTCCTTACAATGAGGGAGCACACCGGCAAGGCCGACAAGGATATCAAGTTCGCTTTCCTGGGCGATATCCACAGCAACACCAGCAACTCTCTTATGGTGATTGCGGCCAAATTGGGCATGGATTTCCGCCTTGTGGGCCCCAGGGATTTGTTCCCTAACGACGAGCTTGTGGCCAAGTGCAAGGCCATCGCGGCCGAGACCGGCGCCAGGATCACCATTACCGAGAATATCGAGGAGGGCGTTAAGGACTGCGATTTCCTGTATACCGATGTCTGGGTTTCGATGGGCGAGCCCCACGATGTATGGTCGCTCCGCATCAAGCTCCTGACTCCTTACCGTATCGACAGCCAGATGCTTGCCCTTACCGGCAACAAGAGTGCAAAGCTGATGCACTGTCTGCCGGCCTTCCACGACCTTAACACCAAGACAGGCCAGGAGATTTATCAGCGTTTCGGCATCGACTGCATGGAGGTTACCCACGAGGTATTTGAGAGCGAGGCTTCCATAGTATTCGATCAGGCTGAAAACCGCCTCCACACCATCAAGGCCGTAATGGTGGCCATGCTGGGAGATTTGTAATCAAGGTTTTTTTTGTTCATACATACATTTTTACCTCCTAGGGGCTTCGATGTGATATCGGAGCCCCTTTTTTGTGGGCAAAGCCCACAAAAACGCAGGCTCGCAGCGCTTCGCCAGCGATTATTTATGTGACGCCCCTCCGGGGCTGGGGCTGATATTTGTGGATTTTAGCAATATCTTAACATTTTTAGTTTTGAAATACGGGATTTTCTTATTACCTTTGCTACATAATTAATCAAATAAAAGTTTTCATCTTATGGACGGAGACCCTTATAATTCCACAACAACAATCATTAGCACTGCGCCATAAGAGGCCTCTATGCATTTGGAGTGTTCTCTTGAGGCGGGGAGCTCTAATATTGGAGGTTTTAGAAAAATGATTCAAATGTACAGAAGTTTCCTCGGGTCTGAGAAGATTCAGGAAATTGAGCCTAATTGCTGGGTGCACTGTGTGCAGCCTGATAGCGAAGAAGTAAACATTCTTCAGGAGGAATACAATGTGTCGCAGGAGATTATCCAGGATATTCTGGATAACGACGAGCGTCCGCGTTACGAGACCGACGACGACTACAACATGGTGATTCTGCGTATTCCTGTTGAAAACCAGAATGCCGACGGATCGGGTATCACATATACCACGTATCCGCTGGGTGTAATCATGTTTGATGATTACACAGTTACAATATGCAATGTGCCTAATAATGTATTGCCGGTGGCGCAGCCTTCGGTGTACAGGAACTCCAGCCAGCCGGTGTATGATGTGGTGAATTTTACGCTGAACCTCTTTATCCGCAGCGCCAACTCCTTTATGTATTATCTGCGTCAGATATACCGCCACACCTCGCTCATAGAGGCCGAGATAGAGCACGCCATCAGCAACAAGGTGCTCTCCAGGCTCCTGATGCTTCAGAAGTGTGTCGTGTTTTTCCAGACATCGCTTAAATCCAACGAGGCGGTTTTGGCCAAGTTCAAGAACAGCCGCCGCACCAGCATCTCCGAGATGAACGAGGACCTCTTTGAGGACGCGCTCATCGAGACCAAGCAGGCCGTGGAGATGAGCAATATCTATTACAATATCCAGACCAGCCTGAAGGATACTTTCGACTCGGTAATCTCCAACAACCTCAACCAGGTGATGAAGCAGATGACCTCCATCTCCATCATCCTCATGATTCCTACCCTGATAGCGAGCTTCTACGGTATGAACGTTCGCAACGGATGGGAAGAAGAATGGTGGGCCATGCCTGTGGTGGTGCTGTTCTCCATCGTGGCGGCGGTGGCCGGTATTTTCATATCCAAAAAGAAAGACTGGTTCTGATAATTGCTTCATAAAAAAAATATTTTATCAAAACTGTTTTTTATGTGCCAAACTTTTACTAAATTTGCCGTACTTTTTATTAATACACTAATTTAAATAACTAAAAAATCATGAAGAGATTCTTATCTATGATTTTGCTCTCTGCATTATCGGCATCCATGCTGGTATCGTGCAATGAGAGTAATCCCAACAAGTTCCAGATAGATGGAACCTGTGGCGGCGGAATTACTGATTCTGCTTATATCGTTCATTTGATGGACCCAGTTAATGGCATCTACCGACAGAATGCCGACACAATCGCTGTTAAGGATGGCAAGTTCGCTTATCAGAACGATACCCTAAAGAGCCCTACCATTACTATTCTTCAGGCTATCTTCCCAGGAGGCTCGGTATGTCAGTATGTGGTGGATATCATGGCTTTCCCTGGCCAGACTGCCAAACTTGTGGGAAACAACGGCTACTTTGCTCTCTCAGGTAC
>JAZQPB010000289.1:0-5058 GCA_045628165.1 Bacteroidales bacterium
TTTGCCATCAGCTGAAAAAAAATAAAAACACCCAAATAATAACATAATCATGAGTAAAAAGAAAAACGGAAAACTTTATTTTATCGGCGGTTTGATAGTGGTACTGCTGATAGCCATGCTTATAACAAACCCAGGCAAGGACAAGCACTGCGAGAAGGTGGACAAACTCTGCAAGGAGACCTTGTCGAAATTTGCCGAGAGAGACAATCTTAATCCGCTGGCATCCACACTGGGCGGCGCGCTCGTGAGCAAGGCCGTGCAGAGCCAGCTCGAGGTTCACAACTACGGAATTTTCTCGGTAGGCACACTGCCCAACGTGGGTGGCAAGGAGAAGGAGACCAAGGTTACCATCGGCTGCCTTGGCATGGTGATTACCACAGCCAGCTCCGAGCAGATTTACGATAAGATTAAGAGCAAGTTCTAAAACATTGAGCCATAAGTGATTTCGTATTTTGGCATACGTCACCATGGCCCGGGCTCGTGCCGTAATCTGATGTCGGCGCTCAAGGTTCTTGAGCCCGACATCATACTTTTGGAGGGCCCTGCCGAGGCATCCGGACTTGCCGGAATGGTAACTCACGAGGATATGAAGCCCCCGGTGGCTATACTCGCGTTCCAGTCCGACAATGTCCGCAATGCCTCTTTTTATCCCTTTGCGGAGTTCTCGCCCGAGTGGCAGACTTTGGTTTTGGCAGCTGATGGCAATATTCCTGTAAGATTCTTCGATCTTCCGCTGTCATACATGATGGCCATCCGCGATATGGAGCAGTATCGGAGAGATAGTGTATCAGCTGATAGCGACCTTCCGAGAGTGGCCGACCCGTTCGATTTGCTGGCCAAACTGGAAAACCTCCCAAACGGCGAGGCGTGGTGGGATACCCATGTGGAGCGTGCAGCTAATGCGCAAGATATTTTCCGTGCCGTAGAGCTGGCGGTAACAGAACTGCGTGAGGCTCTGCCCGGCAACACCTCGCTTTTCGACAAGACCCGTGAGGCGTGGATGAGGCGTCAGATCCGTCAGGCCGAGAAAGACGGTTTCAAGAATATCGCCGTGGTCTGCGGTGCGTGGCACGTGCCAGGCATTAAGGCTGATATTCCTCAAAAAACTGATACTGAACTCCTTAAAGGTCTCCCGAAGGTGAAAGTGAAGGCCACTTGGATTCCTTGGACTTATTCGAGGCTGATGCTGAAATCGGGCTACGGCGCGGGAATTGATTTTCCGGGCTGGTATTCGCATATTTTTCATCACCGCAACGACGACGGCACCCGCTGGATTACCAAGGCCGCCAAGATTCTCAGAGACAAGCATTTGGATATATCAGTGGCCCACGTGATTGACGCCGTGAAACTCGCAAACTCGCTTGCCAAAATCCGCGGTCTCAGTGTGCCGTCACCCAATGAATTCAATGACGCGATGGTCTCGGTTTTCAGTCAGGGCGATGATTTTATTTTACGGCTTCTCAGAAATAAATTACTGATTGATAATAGATTGGGAAGCGTTCCGAAAGACGTTCCAAAAGTTCCGTTGCTCGCCGACTTTGAGCGCTTGCAGAAAAAACTGCGCCTTCCGTTCCAAAAAACTAACAAGGAACTTGTTCTCGATTTGCGAAAGCCTCTCGATTTGGAGAGGAGCACGTTCTTTTATCGTCAGAAACTTATGGACCTGAAATGGGCCTCGCCCGAGAAGGTGGACGGCAAGGGAACTTTCAAGGAGGCTTGGAGTCTGAAATACAAGCCCGAGTTGATTGTTCAGATTATTGAACTGGCGATTTTCGGAAACACTGTGGAACTGGCCTCGCAGACGTTGGCCGCCACTCAGACCAAGAAGGCGCAGTCTATCAAGGAATTGACGAAACTTCTCGACGACGTGGTGCCTGCCGATTTGCCAAAAATCGCCGAGATTGTAACACGCCGTCTCGACCAAATCTCCGTGGTCAGCAACGACATTCTCGAGATGATGGACGCTGTGCCAAACCTCACTGACATAGTGCTTTACGGCAATGTCAGGAATATTGATTATTCTGATATCAGGAAAATCCTGAACTCGTTTATTGTGCGAATCACGGCCTCGGGAGTTCAGCCCTGCGTGGGTATCGACGAGGAACAGTCAACCGAGATTGTCGGCAAGATTACGGGAATGGATATTTCTATCTCGTCGCTCAATGACGATTATTACAACGGGCTGTGGATTAATTACTTAACAAAACTCCGCAATGTGAAGACCGTGAGTCCGCTGATATCAGGATTCGCCTCGCGTCTGTTGTACGACAAAACCAAAATCACCACCGACGAGATGCTGACAACGCTGTCGTTCTACACCTCGCCGAGCAACAAGCCCAACGACGTGGCGTACTGGTTTGAGGGATTTTTCCGCAAGTCGGGAACGATTTTGTTATTGGACGACAACCTCTGGACGATGCTGAATACGTGGATTCAGAGTCTTGAATATGAGATGTTTATAGAACTGTTGCCGATAATGCGCAGGACATTCTCGTCGTACAGCGAAAACGAGAAGGAGAAACTGGCTCAGAAAGCCCGCGCCTACGATCCCGACCGCCGCACGGCAATAGAAGAGGCCTCCGATAATTTCAATTACGAAGACGCTCAGAAAGTGCTTCCGCTGATACGGAAACTGCTGGGAATAGGGTAAGATGAGGCCGGGATTGCCGTAAAAAAGAACACAGATGACACAGATTTAGCGGATTGGCGCAGATTTTTTTGTATCAGCGAAAATCTGCCCAATCTGCGTTATCCGCGTTCCATAAAAAACAAAATACAATGAAAGATAGCGAACTTAAGCGTTGGAGAATGATCCTCGGGGACAACGAGGGTTTTCGCGAGGGACGGGGCAAGGGCCACGGCTTTGGCGAGAGCGTGGAGGACTGTGCCGGTGAGGGTGAAGGTCCCGGCGAGGGCGAGGGTGAGGGCGAAGGTCCCGAACTCTCTGAAACCGAGCAGAATATCGATCAGGCACTTAATGCCATTTACGACGACAAGGACAGCCGTGGCGACCTCTCGAAATCGAGTCCGAGGATTGCGCAATGGCTCGGCGAGGTGCGCAACTATTTCCCGAACTCGATGGTGCAGATTATCCAACGCGACGCTATCAAGCGTATGAACCTCCTTCAACTTCTCGGCGAGCCAGAGATGATTGAGAATATCGTACCCGATGTAAACCTTGTGGCCACGCTTCTCACAATCTCCAAGGCCATTCCCGAGAAAAACCGTGAGGCCGCGCGCGCGATAGTCAGCAAGGTGGCCGAGCAACTCTCGATGAAACTTTATGTGCCACTCACTCAGGCCGTTAATGGTGCGATAAACCGTGCCGTAAAGAAACGGAATCCAAAATTCAAGGATATAGACTGGAACGCCACAATCCTGAAAAACCTGAAACATTATCAGCCTGACTACAAGACCGTTATCCCCGAAACCCGTATCGGCTACACCCACAAGCGCCGTGAGTTGAAGGACGTGATAATCTGTCTGGACCAAAGCGGAAGTATGAATACCTCATTAGTGTTTTCGGGAGTCTATGCGTCGGTGCTGTCCACAATATCATCGATAAGGACTCAGTTGGTGGCCTTCGATACCGCCGTGGCCGACCTCACCGACAAACTGGAAGATCCCGTGGAGGTGCTTTTCGGGCTTCAACTTGGAGGCGGAACCGATATCAACAAGGCCCTGCAATATTGTCAGAAACTCATCGAGCGCCCCGCCGACACTTATCTGATAATCATCACGGATTTGGAGGAAGGCGGAAACGTGTTGCAAATGCGTAGAAGGTTTCTCGATATAAAACAATCAGGCGTTGAGGTGATTGTGCTCCTGGCCCTCAATGATGATGGTGCACCAAGATTCAACCACGCCAACGCCGATTTTCTTGCAACCCTCAGAATCCCCTGCTTTGCCTGCACGCCCGACAAGTTCCCAGAACTTATGGCCTCAGCGCTCAACAGACAGGACCTGATGGAGATGTATTATTCCCAGGAGTAGAAGGTCTTAGTTACGCCTTGTTTCATCCAGTTGTCCTGAGTTTCTATCTCGGTGATATCAACCTCGCCGGCCTTATTTGTGAAAGTTCTCTTTGTGATTGCGCCGATGTTGTTGTACTCATATTTGGTATTGTGCTCCATAGAGATAGCACCGTCTTTCTGGTAATACTCGGTTTCCTCGCTCAGATATTTCTTGCCGAGGATGTCAACGTATTTCTTCACGGTCTTATACTCCCACTCGTTGTCGAAACTTTCCCTTATCATAAGATTCAGGGTATCGTATTTCATATCCTTGTCCAAGTAATAATACTTGTAATATAGATCGAAACCGTAAGCGGATGATTCTGTGGCCTTGCGGACATTGCCCTCGTATTCATACTGCCAATACGACGATTCCTCGAAACCGTCCTGATAAGTTGCCTCGCGTCCCTGTTCGTCGTAGGTCCATTCCTCGCCATTAATCATATCCGACGAAACCTTGTTGCCCTTTGCGTCGTAGGTGTAGTGGATGGTCTCATCCATAGATTTGTCCACAGCCTCAATAAGTTGGCCCTTGTTGTTGTAAATCCATTTGCGGATAGTGTCGCCCTTCTCGTCGAGAGCAAAGAGAGGCTTGTCCCAGTTTACCTTTTTCAGGTTTGGGTCGTTTACGATAGGGGTTTCTGCGTCTTGCTCCTCTACTTTGGTAGTCTCAGATTCCTGATTCTGACCAGCCTTCTGTCCGCCACAACTGGCAAGAACAATTGCCATTGCGGGGATTAGATAAAATGATTTTTTCATTGTTGGGAATTTTGAAATTTCTGAGGCAAAGTTAGAAAAAAAATCAATCCCTTGGGTTACCTTTGCATATTTAGTGCTATTAACTTCCAAAAAACAATATCATCCGTTCTCAGGATCTGCATTATATCATTGTCGATTATATCAACAACAATCCCTCGAAATGGAATGTTGATAAATTTTTCTCTGAATAATTCATCAATCTGTCTTGGCGGACCCGTGTGTCCGCCGTTATACAAAGAGGAATATTCTTGTAGGGGCCGACCCGTGTGTCGGCCCGAGGTGGATT
>JAZQPB010000290.1:0-3085 GCA_045628165.1 Bacteroidales bacterium
GGTTGATACGATAGAGTTGACTTCATCATCCCTGGTTGCAGATATCTGGGCTCGGTTTGAGTATAATGATAAGCAATATTTAACTCCTCACATTGGTTTCGTGGAGGGGCCATTAGACATGACTATAAACCCTCTCGACATTGTTGATAAGGTGGAAGAAGCGACGACAGAGTAAAACTAATTTCGTGAGGTCGACCAAATGGTCGACCTCTGTTTTTATGCGCCGCAGATCTTCAGCGCGTCGTCAGTAGGATTCAGCGCTTATTTCCCGATGTGCTGTACTTAACCGATTGAGAATCAATCTTATCCACTTACGCCACATTCTTTTGGGGTGTTAACACCGCTCACAAAAGCGCAACATTTCCGGACGGTTTTCGACAACCGCAGGTGGACATCGCAAAGATATGCAAAATGTGGGAAATACAAGATTTGTTGTCTCTAAATTAGTTGGTAAGCGCCTCCGCGGGGACGTCATCACTAGTCATTGAGTAATTTAAAGGAAGACTTCTCGGATATTTTGGAAAAACAATCAGTTGTGGCGCTTAAGAATTCCGTCCGGCAATAAGGATTCTGCCTTCTTATTCAAAAACCGCTGCTGTACCTGATGCCGTTACCATGAGCATGCCGTTCGCTTTGCCGAGCACCTCATAGTCGATGTCAATGCCTAGAATTTACACTCGAAAGTGAGCCACTTCCAATCGCATAGGATTTTCCAACCGCGGGATTGACACGTTTTGTCAGTGGATTAGAAAAGTTGATATATGGATTGTTTTCTGTCTTTTTGCCGCATAACAGACGAGCGAACCACCGGGACGCAGCAACGCCATTCATCTACCAACTTGCAACAGGTATACCTTTCGGATTATTTTCCAAACCCACCCGTTGGAAATTTCCAAAATTAAATTGGAATTCCATTGGAAAACGATATCTTTGTCATGGTTTCATAAAGAGTGATGGATATGATTACGCCAGAAGACATAAAAAGGATGGCCAAACGCGGAGAGTCCTATAATGTGGATTTCAAGGTTGCCGTTCCTCAGAAAGTTCGTGATATTACTGAAGAAGTGTGCAGTTTTGCCAATGCAGCAGGTGGCTACGTCCTGATAGGAGTGGATGATAGTGGAGTAATCAAAGGTGCGTCAATAGACAATTCCAAACGTTCGGCCATTCAAGATTCCATCGGGGAGATTTCGCCGGCCCTACACTGCGATTTATATCCAGTGGATGTGGATGAAAGGGAAGTCTGGGTGATAGAGGTGCCGGCAGGGCGACAGGTGCCATACTTCTTTGGAGGCAACGTCTTTGTCAGAGAGGGTGCCAACAGCCAGAAACTCACGAATGCTGAAGAAATACGTGAGCTCTTTCAGCATGCAGAAAAAATTTACTACGATTCAATTCCGAGTAGGAACTACGATATTTATGAGCACCTGGATGCCGAAATGATCAAGTCCTTCAGACGTGAGGCGCATATCTCCAATAATGTGGATGACGAACAGTTGCTTGAAAACATACAGGCATTTGCCGAGAACGGCGAGGCTAAACGTGGCGCGATACTGTTCTTTGACAGGCATCCTGAGGACCTATTCTTCCATGCTGTTGTACGATGCACACAATTCAAGGGGACTGACAAGCTGCACATCATAGATGATAAGACATTTGGCGGACCACTAGTCAATCAGTATGAACAGGCGCTGGGCTGGCTCCAGGATAAGCTGAAGCTAGAATATGAGATAAAAGGAACGGGCGCCAGGACAGAAAAATGGGAAATGCCGCTGGACGTATTCCGAGAGGCTCTGATAAACGCTCTCGCCCACAGGGATTACTATGAGCAGGGTGCATTCACAAACGTGGAGGTATATGATGACCGTATTGAAATCACGAACCCTGGAGGACTGCTTCCGCAGGTAGCAAAGCATTTCGGCAGAAAAAGCCTCTCCCGCAACCCTTATATCTTCAGCCTGTTCATGAGGATGAATCTTGTGGAGCATGTAGGCTCAGGCATCGGCAGAATGAAGAATCTGATGCTGGGCGAAGGCCTGAGAGAACCGCAGTACGAGACTGAGGGATTATTCAATATCACTCTGTTCAGAAAAGGAGCAGCCACTCATGACGGCGGATTGACTGATCTGGAGAAACAGGTATTGGAACTTATGACCTCTGATATTAGGCCTACAATTGACGAGTTGTGCAAGAAGATAGGGCGGAAGAAGTCAACGATATACAATATATTGAAATCCATCAAGAGCAAAGGATTTTTACTTTGATGATTCGCAGACGCTGTGATGATGCGCAGTATCAGGGATTATCGGCTAGATTGCCTATGTGTCATCTGTTTGTTGATACTGCTTCCAATAAAGTGCAGAGCGCAAAATGTAATTGTCGGTTTAAAACGACCGACAAAGTGGCTCAGTTTACATAGATGGTCTTTCGGTCAAAAATCGTAATAGCCTCTGTCTGGACGTTATCGCTAGTCATTGAGCAACTAAAACGATGAATCTTCGTATATATTGGGAAAATAATCAGTTATTGCGAAAAATCTTTTCGTCCGGCAAACTGAATGCCATCCAGTGCCCAATTTCGGAACTCGAAGATACGGATCAAAGTACATTGGTTTGAGGATTTTTTGTAATTTTGCATTGCAATTTCGTAGGTACTCCAAGATTCACAAAGGATTGTAGATGACTGCCGGATTTGCAGCCTGGTAGAGCTGTAAACTCCAATCAATCTTAAATACAATCTTTTTATGACTCAGAAAAACGGAAGACTTACATTCACGATTCTCTCAATCTCCCTTCTTACAGTAATGGCAGGAGCCGCCATGGCCCCAGCACTTGGTGTCATCAGGTCGCATTTCGCTGACCAGAGCAGCCTTATGGTCCAGCTGATAGTCAGCCTGCCTGCGCTCACCATCATCATTACCAACCTGTTCTTTCCTCTCTTATGCAGACTGATGCGCACAAGAACGCTTGCAGTGTCAGGTCTCTGCATGTATATCATCTTCGGCGCAGGAGCTTTCTTTGCTGACAACATCTGGCTTGTATTGCTGCTGAGGGCACTCCTTGGCGTGAGCGTCGGCATGATAATG
>JAZQPB010000291.1:0-30954 GCA_045628165.1 Bacteroidales bacterium
CCGCTTGGCCTCCGACTTAGCGCGGCAAGGCCGTTAAGGTAAGCCACTCAGTGCCTATCAAGTTCGCTCTCCAGAACTAATCAAATGGTGGATTCATATTCTTAATCGTACTGGAAAGTCCTGCCAAGGCTGTGCGCCCGGGCAGGACTTTCCTTTTTTTGCCATTAGCTGCAATATATAGTAATTTTTTTTGGGTTTTTCCGTTTTTTATTATTAATATTGCTCTATATTTCCAACAGGGGCTTTTATAATTGTAACAAGTGGCAATAATGTATACAAAATTAGACAAACGTCCGATAGTGGTGCCTTGGGACTATTCCGACAAGGCCGAGTTCGCTCTTCTGCACGCGGTAGATATAGCGCTTACACTGAAGAGGGATATAATTCTTGTGCACATTACGTCTGCCGAGCTCGACAACGCTATTCATGTGGAGCGCATCAACCTTGTGGCCGAGAATATCATGACCAAATACGGGATAAGGCCAAAGGTGGTGGTGAGAACCGGAAATATTTTTACAGAGATAAAGGCCGTGATGCAGGAGTGCGACGCCGAGCTTGCCGTAATGGGCACTCACGGAATCAAGGGCCTTCAGAAATTTACTGGAAGCTGGGCCCTGAAGGTGATAGCCGGCAGCAAGGCTCCTTTTATAGTGGTGCAGGACGAGCCGGCCAAGCCTGTAAGCCACAAGGTGGTATTGCCGATGGACTTCCGCATGGAGGAGCGTCAGAAACTCGTATGGGTGAAGTTCATGGCCGGTATTTTCAAATGCAAGTTTTACATCTGCTATATCGAGACATCCGACCCTCAGATACAGAAACGCACACACGCCAACATCCACGCGGCCGTGAAATACCTGGAGCAGGAGCAGATAAACTACGAGCTTCAGCGGCTGGACAGCAACGACTCGCTGGCCAACTCGTCGATAGATTTTGCAAGGCAGATAGAGGCCAGGCTTATAATC
The DNA here is from genome assembly GCA_045628165.1 of Bacteroidales bacterium. Lineage (GTDB taxonomy): Bacteria > Bacteroidota > Bacteroidia > Bacteroidales > UBA3824 > UBA3824. The sequence continues at coordinate 963 of JAZQPB010000291.1, forward strand.
ATAATGACTACCAAGAACATACGTTTCCAGGACTATGTATTGGGTGCCGCCGAGCAGCAGATTATTGCCAACGAGGCAAAAATTCCTGTTATGTGCGTTAATCCTATGGAATAAGGTCTTGTTTATTAGAGAAATGTTTTTTATCTTTGTAATTGGTTTCAATGAGACTTTTATTACTAATAAGAAAGCATAAAACTAATGGAAAAGACCAACGACAACAAATATGTGATTGGTATCACCCAAGGGGATATCAATGGAATAGGATATGAGGTGATTTTCAAGGCTTTGGCCGATCCCGATATCTACAAGGACTGTACTATAGCTATATACGGCTCGCCCAAGATTGCTGCTTTTCACCGCAAGCAGCTCAACCTACCTAACATTACTGTAAACAACGCCAACGATGCCACAGAGCTTGTGCCGAGAGCCATCAATATCATAAACGTGTGCGACGAAAACTCGCGCGTGGAGCTTGGCAACAACACTCTGCAGGCCGGCGAGTGCAGTCTGGCCGCAATACACAGGGCCCAGACCGACCTCAAGAACAATCTTATCGACATTCTGGTGGTATCGCCAGCCAATCAGTTCAACATCAACGACGCAGGTTTCCGTTTTGCCGGATTCCCTGAGTTTGCCGCACAGGAGCTCAACTGCCGGAATTTTGTGCTGATGTTTGTAGGCGAGAAGATCAGGATAGCCTCTGTTACCAGCCCGATGCCTCTTGCGCAGGTGCCTGCAGCATTGGCTTCCGAGAAGATTCTCTGGAAAATCCGCACTCTGGCCAAGGTGCTCCGCGAGGATTTCTCCATCCGCAAGCCACGCATCGCCGTGCTTGGCCTCAACCCATTTGCAAGCGATTATGGAGTTTTCGGCCAGGACGAGGGCGAGAAGATTCATCCAGCCATCCTGAAGGCCAACGAGGAAGGCATAGTATGTTTCGGTCCATACAACGCCGACGGTTTCTTTGCCGCTGAATCGTACAACAAGTTTGATGCAGTGCTCACCATGACATACGACCAGGCTCTTGTGCCATTCCGCATTATAGAGAGCAACAGGGGCGTGCAGTATACAGGCGGACTGCCGGTGGTATGCACCGCGCCTACCCACGGCCCGGCTTTCGACATAGCCGGCAAGGGCGTGGCCGACGAGACCTCCATGCGAAACGCTATTTACACTGCCATAGATATCTACAACTGCCGCAAGATGCTGGAAGGCATCGAGCCGCTCAAGAAACAGACCGAGCTGGAGGCCGACAAGAAAATCTGCTAACCTATGAAAGTAGTAATCCAGAGAGTTACCGAGGCCTCCGTAACCATCAACGGCCAGGTGAAGGGCGAGATAGGCAGCGGATACATGATATTAGCTGGCTTTGTGGCCGACGACACCGAGGACGACCTCAGCTGGACAGCACAGAAAATTGCAGGTCTCCGCGTATTCAACGACAGCCAGGATGTGATGAACCTTTCCATCGCGGATGTGGACGGCGATATCCTGCTCATCAGCCAGTTTACACTCCATGCCATGACCAAGAAGGGCAACCGACCATCGTACATATTAGCTGCCAAACCCGATATAGCAAAGCCAATGTACGAGCATTTCATAGATGTATTGGAAAAGGCGGTTGGCAAGAAGATTCAGACCGGAGAGTTTGGAGCTGATATGAAGGTGCGCCTCCTGAACGACGGCCCGGTCACCATTATTATAGATTCCAAGAACAGGATATGACAATAGATGAGGCTCAGAAAACAGTGGACAGCTGGATACGGGAATACGGTGTCAGGTATTTCAACCAGCTTACCAACATGGCCATACTCACCGAGGAGGTGGGAGAGGTGGCCCGCATAATATCGCGCACATACGGCGAGCAGAGTTTCAAGCCCGGCGACAAGGGCAAGGACCTCGCCGACGAGCTCGCCGATGTGATGTGGGTGCTGATGTGCCTGGCCAATCAGTGCGGAATAAACCTTCAGGACGCCTTTGAGCGGAATATCCGCAAGAAAACCGAGCGCGATTCCACACGCCATATCTCAAACGAGAAACTCAGAAACTGACAGCGCGCGTTATAACGGCCGGTGTCAGGAGTCCTTTTCCCTGCCGCGCTTGCGGCGGTGCCATACATTCACTATGGTGGAGTAATAGTCCCGTCCCTCCAGGATGAGGATGTATTTGCCCTCTTCCATAGTGGATGTATTTATTTCTATGCGTCTCTCTCCGCTTATGCGTCCCCTGTAGCTGTTGGCTTGGTGGCGCATGGGGCGCATTATGTACCAATCGAAACTGCACGAATCCGGCAGCGCAATCTTCACCATCTCCTGGTGTTTCCTGATATCAATACGCATACCTCCGTCCAGGGCCTCCATCTCCACTGTTGCGCCCGCGGTTATAATCTCGCGGTAGGGGTCCAGCTCCACCTTGCTTACCGTAAACTTCGGGTTGGTGGTAAACAGCTGATTGTTGTAATAGTTGTTGAGCACAAAAATCGTTTTCTCTCCGTGGCTTCCGTGCATCATTAGCGGAATCTTGCATCTGAAAAACTTGGTGGATGTGTCGGTGGTGGTCTGGCTTACAAGTATGTCGGTAAGCCCGTCGGACGTCTGCTGCCACTTGATGCTGTATACAGGGTATCCGCGCCCGTAAAACCACTGTTTGAAAAACCAGTCCATGCTCCGTCCGGATATTATATCAGCTAATGCGAAAAAATCTTTGGCCGTGGTATTCCCGTACCTTATTCTGGGATTGCTTACGTATGATTTCAGCAGCCTGAAAAACAGATAGTCGCCCATCTCGCGTCTCAGCATGTGCAGCACCATGGCGCCCTTGCAGTATGATGTGCTGTAGTCGAAAATATATTGCGCGTCGGTGGACTGGTCTCTCAGCAGCGATTCGGCCGGAGCCTCGCAGGCGGCGTGTATGCAGGCTCCACGCCATTGCACGGGGTCGTCGGATGCGGCCAGCCCCTTCTCCGTGGCCAGCATCTCGCAGTATGTGGCCAGTCCCTCGTGCAGAAAAACATCCTGCCATCCGCTGCAGCTTATCATATTGCCGAACCACTGGTGCGCCAGCTCGTGGATCATTAGGTTTAGGCTGGGCGCGTTTACAAACGACATTGTCTGGTGCTCCATGCCGCCCTGCCAGCCAAACTGCGCGTGGCCGTATTTCTCGTTCCTGAACGGGTACATTCCAAACGAGTCGCACATCATCTTGAATGCCGGCAGCAGCTTGTAGGATCTCCTGCGCCACTGGTCGTATTTCTCGGGATACACGTAGTTCATTATCTCTATCGAGTCGCCGTCCTTGAGCCTCAGCCAGTCGGAGTAAGTCCTGTAGTTGGTAACCGCCACGGCTATCAGATGGTAGCTGATGGGGTAGCGGTGTATCCAGCGCGTGGTGCGCACGCCGTCTGCTGAGCGCTCGCATGATATCACGCCATTAGCTGCCGCCCTGTATCGGTCCGGGCAGCTGATGGCGATAGATACGGAATCTATCTTGTCGGCAATGTCCTGCTTGCATGGCCACCAGTCCTTGGCCCCGAACGGCTCCGAGAGTGTCCAGAATATTGGCACATTGTCGTGGGTATCGAATACCACCGACCCCAGACCCGAGCTCGGCGGCACTCCGCAGTAGCTGATGCACACCGAGTCGGTATCGCCCCAGCGGTATGGCGGGTATATCCTTATGTGGCCGTTTTGCCTGTAGTAGTACAGCTGATGGCCATTGCTCGATATCGAGCTGATGATGAAGTCGTTGGCCAGCTGAAACTCCACCGGACGTTCCCTGTATCCATCGGCCACGGCAAAAGTGTGGGCGGCCTGTCCGCGGATGTATCTTACCGCGGGGTCCACACTGATATCGAGGCTCACGTATTTGATGTCGATGGGCGCTATTGCCGAATCGGCATTCTGCGGCATGGCCTCTCCGGCCGGCAATATCACCATTGCCAGAATGCACAAAACAGCCGATATATATGTTTTTTTTGCCATGATGCGGTAGTCCGGAAGTATACCGACAGCAAAATTAACATCAAAATCTACACTAAATCACATATTTGAAATATTTTTTTTACAATGTTTCGCGTTCAAATCTCTCTGTTAGTTAATTAATTATTAATATGTTAGTTCAAAAAATAATGATTTGTTATACAATGCCTTATAAAAAAATTTTTTTTTATGGTCGAAATTTCTTTACTTTGCAGTCGGAAAATATACTTAGTATATAAGAACATATAATTAATAATTAAATTAAAAATCAATAAATTATGTCAGAAATTTCTTCAAAAGTAAAGGCTATCATCGTTGAGAAGCTCGGCGTTGATGAGGCAGAAGTTAACGAAACAGCAAGCTTTACAAACGATTTGGGTGCAGATTCACTCGATACAGTAGAATTGATCATGCAGTTCGAAAAGGAGTTCTCTATCACAATTCCAGACGATCAGGCTGAGAAAATCACTACCGTTGGCGAGGCTATTGCTTTCATTGAGGGCGCTGCTAAGTAATTTGTTTACAAACGTTATAAAAGGCTTAGTAATTTTATGGAATTAAAACGAGTAGTTGTAACCGGCATGGGAGCCATAACTCCCTTAGGCCACAATATTGCCGAGTTTTGGGATAACTTGAAAACTGGAGTAAGCGGTGCAGGTCCAATTACCCGTTTTAATCCCGAAAAATTCAAGACAAAGTTTGCCTGCGAGGTCAAGAACTACGACCCAACCCAGTATTTCGACAGGAAGTCTATCACCAAGATGGACCTCTTCACTCAGTTTGCCCTTATAGCTGCTGAGCAGGGTGTTCAGGATTCCGGCATCCTTGATGGCATGGATCCTGAGCGTACCGGTGTGGTATGGGGTTCGGGTATTGGCGGTATCAACGTAATGAGCGACGAGGTAATCCAGTTTGCTCAGGGCGACGGTACTCCAAAGTTCAGCCCATTCTTTATCCCCAAGATGATTGGCGACATCGCAGCTGGTTATATTTCTATGAAATATGACTTCCGCGGACCAAACTACGCCACAGTATCTGCCTGCGCATCATCCACACATGCCATTATCGACGCATTCAACTGGATACGTCTCGGCAAGGCCGATGTTATCGTGACAGGCGGTTCGGAGTCTCCTATAGGTATCTCGGCCCTTGCCGGATTCAATTCTATGAAGGCTCTCTCTACCCGCAACGACGATCCTACACACGCTTCGCGTCCATTCGACAAGGACCGTGACGGTTTCGTGATAGGCGAGGGTGCAGGTTGCCTTGTACTCGAGGAGTATGAGCACGCCAAGGCACGCGGCGCCAAGATATACTGCGAGGTGGCCGGCGGCGGAGCCTCTGCCGACGCTCATCACATTACCGCTCCTCATCCAGAGGGACGCGGCGCTGCCCAGGTAATGAAGATGGCGCTCGACGATGCTGGTATGAGTCCCGACGAGATTGATTACATCAATGTTCACGGTACTTCTACAGGTTTGGGCGACAAGGCTGAGTCTTTGGCTATCAAACAAATTTTTGGTGAACATGCCTACGAGTTGTCTATCAGCAGTACCAAGAGTATGACTGGTCACTTGCTGGGCGGTGCTGGCGCTATAGAGTCTATCGCCTGTGTACTCGCGATGACCAACAACACAGTACCTCCAACAATCAACTTTGTGACTCCAGACCCGGATATCGATCCTAAGCTCGATATCACTCCTAATGTTGCCAAGGAGCGTCCTATCAGAGCCGCTCTCAACAATACTTTCGGTTTCGGCGGTCACAACGCATCTGTTGTTTTCAAGAAACTGTAGGCTATTAAACTTATCCGACAGTGTTTACCGACTTTTGGTCGTTTATCAAATTTATTTTTAGGCCCGATAAAAAATTCGTCTTAGCCATAAGACGAATTACGGGCTTTTATCCAAACAATCTTGATCTTTACAAGATTGCCCTTATACACAGGAGCAAGTCGATTCGCAAGGGCGGACAGATGATAAACAACGAGCGTCTGGAATTCCTGGGCGACTCGGTGCTCGATCTCCTGATAGGTGAGTATCTTTACAAGAAATTCCCAAACCAGCAGGAGGGATATCTTACACAGACAAGATCAAGGATAGTGAATGGCGACAACCTTTCGGCGCTTACCAAGCATATCGGGCTCGATAAGCTCGTGAAAACAAATGTGAAGGCCAGCTCCAAGGGTGTCCACCTCTACGGTGACGCGTTCGAGGCTTTTCTCGGCGCCGTATACCTCGACAGAGGATTCAAGAAGGCCGGCAAATACATCTACAAGCGCATAATGCCCAATTACTTGAACATCGTGGAATTGGAGCATCACAACTGCAACTACAAGTCTCAGATGATAGAGTGGGGGCAGAAAAACAAGCGCCAGGTAGAGTTTATGACAGAACTCGACGCTCCGGGCAGCAAATACTTCCTTTCGCTCGTGGTAGTGAATGGTGTGGAAATGGGCTCGGGTGTAGGAATTTCGAAAAAGGAGGCTGAACAGCAGGCCGCAAAAATGTGTTTGGAAAGACTTTGCGCGCTCCAGGAAGAATGTTAATTCTTGCTTCTATCTTTTCCAGAAATAATTTATGAATAATCAGCAGCAATATTTAGTTTGCGATAATGCCTAAAGGTTTTTTACCATTGTCCCAAACTAATGCCCGGCAGATTATTCATAAATTATTTTTTTTTAATTTCTTTTTTTGCGTATCATGATTATTCTTAACGACGTACTTATCGACGAGGATATTTTCCTTCAGAAATTTGTATGCGACCTTTCGGTTTGCAAGGGTTGCTGCTGCATAGAGGGCGATTCGGGGGCTCCGCTTACCGAGCGCGAATTGGACCAGCTGGAGCTCAATTACGAGGCCGCAAAGCCTTACATGTCGCCCGAGAACATCAAGGCCGTGGAAGAGCAGGGTTTCGGCGTTATTGACCAGGAGGGCGACCTCGGCACCACTCTTGGCCCGAGCAAGGAGTGCGCATACGTTACCCACAAGGACGGAATGCTGATGTGCGCATACGAGCGCGCGTTCCTTGATGGCAAGACCAAATGGCGCAAGCCAATTTCCTGCTATCTGTATCCTATCCGCATCGACCAGGTGGGGCCGTTCAAGGCCATAAAATTCCACCGCTGGAATATCTGTGACTGCGCCCTCATCAATGGCGACCGTCTCGGAGTGCCTTGCTACAAGTTTCTTGAGGACCCTATCACAGAGGCCTTCGGCGCAGATTTCTACGCTCAGTTGTGCGAGGTGGCTGAGGCGTATTTGAGGAAGTAGTTAGTAGTTAGTAGTTAGTAGTTAGTGCGCTCTCATACGGCAACGCCTCAAATAATAGCGCCACAATCCGGATGGACTAACTACTATCTACTAACTACTATCTACTAACTACTATCTACTAACTACCAGCTACTACGTTTTCATCTTTTTCTTCTTGGCGGCGGGGAAGAGTACGTTGTTGAGTATCAGACGGTAGCCGGGCGAATTTGGGTGAAGGTCGAGGTCGGTGGGTGGATCGCCCACAAAGTGCTGATAGTCGGCCGGGTCGTGGCCTCCGTACCATGTCCAAGTGCCTTTTTCGTATTCGCCGTGTATATACCGGGCCTCGTTGGCGGACTTGTTTTCTCCCATTATCAGTACTGATGGTTTCAGTACTTCCTTTCTGTATGATGTGGTCTGTCCCATGAATGCGTCTATTACGGCCTCGTGGTTCTGGCAAAGCATTGTGGGTACGGGATCCCACTTGGCCGAAAATTCAAACAATGTGAATACATCGTCGGATTTGGGCACGTTGCGGAATGTGGTGGCGTCTATGTCGGAGTATTCGTAAACATTGGGGTCGAGCTCGAGCTTGAAGTTCTGGAATGCGAATGTCTTGCTGAAATCGAGCTTGCTCTGGCAGTCGGGGTCTATGGGGTCGCCGTCAAACATCGGCTGGCATATATCAACCCCTTCAGCTGCAAGGGCTATATCGTAGCTGTCGGTGGCCGAGCACATGGCGAACATGAATCCGCCGTTTCCAACAAATTCCTTCATTGTTTTGGCTACGGCCAGTTTCAGCTGAGAAACCTTGCTGTAGCCCATTTTTTGCGCCAGTGCGGTGAATTCTGTTACCTGGTTGCGGTACCATGGCGCGTTTTTGTATAGAGAGTAGAATTTTCCGAATTGTCCTGTGAAATCCTCGTGGTGTACGTGCAGCCAGTCGTAGTCCTTGAGCTCGCCGTTCAGTATTTCCTCGTCGTATACTACTGTGTATTTGATTTCGGCGTATGTGAGCACCAGCATTACGGCATCGTCCCATGGTTTATAGGTTTTTGGGGCGTATACGGCGATTCTGGGGGCTTTCTCGAGCTTTATCTGCTCCATGTTTACGTCGTTGCGCGATATCTCGCTGAGTATGTTGCTGACGGCCGCATCGGGCAGTGATTCAAATTTCACGTTTCTCACCCTGCACATTGTCACCACATCGCTGCTGTATTCGGTCAGGAAACTTCCTCCGCGGTAGTTCAGCAGCCATTCGGCCGTTCCGCCTTTCTCCAGTATTGCGTAGCAGATGCCGTATGCCTTCAGGTGATTGGTCTGTGTCTCGTCCATCGGGATCAGGATCTGCGTGGCCAGGGAGGCAGTGCTTATGGCTGTCAGTACTACCATAGCCATAAGTTTTATATAGTTGCGTATGTGGATCATGTGTGTATGTATGTGTATAATGTGGTCCATAGTTTAGAACGGTGCCTCCTCCGATGGTGGCATTGGTGCCGCGCCGCCGCCGAATGGGTTGGGGGAGCTGAAGGGGTCGAATCCTGTGTCGGACATTCCGCCCATGGCATCGTTGTTCATCGACGATCCGAAGGTCTGCACCATGTTGCCGGATTCGTCGAGAGGGGCGAGGCCGGTGCTCAGGCCCATGGAGTCCCACTCCTCGAAACGGGCAAACTCTTTGCGGAAGTGGAGGTTTACATCGCAGGTGGCGCCGTTACGGTGCTTGGCGATGATTACCTGTCCGAGGCCTTCGGTGCTGTTGCCCTCGGCGTCCTGAAGGATTCCGTAGTATTGCGGACGGTGGATAAAGCATACAATGTCGGCATCCTGCTCGATGGCTCCCGAGTCGCGGAGGTCGTTGAGCTGTGGTCGGTTGTCGCCGCCTCGCGATACCGTGCTTCGGCTCAGCTGTGAGAGCGCTATTATAGGCACGTTGAGCTCCTTAGCCAGCTGCTTGATGCCTCGCGATATGGTGGAAACCTCCTGCTCACGGTTGCCTCGCACCTCTGGAGGACCGCTCATCAGCTGAAGGTAGTCTATCATCACCATGCCGATATTGTGCTGAAGTTTCATGCGGATGCACTTGCTCCTGAGCTCAAACAGCGATATGGCGGCGGTGTCGTCTATGAAGAGCGGTGCGTCCTGAAGGTTCTTTACCTTGGTATCGAGCTGTATCCATTCGTGGTCCTCGAGTTTTCCGGTACGTATCTTGTCGGAGCTGAGCTCGGTCTCTGATACTATGAGACGGTTTACAAGCTGCACCGCCGACATTTCCAGCGAGAATATCATGACCGGCACCTTGTGGTTTACGGTCATATTGCGGGCCATGGAGAGGATGAATGCGGTTTTTCCCATGGCTGGACGGGCCGCTATTACTATCATGTCGGATTTCTGCCAGCCCTGTGTGATGCGGTCCAGCGATGTGAATCCTGATGGCACTCCCGAGAGTCCGTCTGTACGCTTGGATGCCTCCTCTATCTGCGCTATCGATTCCTTGAGCACATCGTTCATGGCCTGGGTCTGCGATTTCACGTTTCCGTTGGCCAGGTCGAATATGGATTTTTCCGAGAATTCCAGGATGTCGTTTACGTCGTTGGTTACGTCGTATGACTTTTCCTCGATCTCGGTGGCTATTTTTATCAGCTGGCGCTGTATGTATTTCTGCTGTATGATGCGTGAATGGTATTCCAGGTGCGCGGCCGAGCCTACCTTCTCGGTGAGCGATGCTATGTAGTATGCGCCGCCTACCTCCTCGAGGGTGCCGTCCTTGGCCAGCTGCTCGGTTACTGTGTATATGTCGATGGGGTTCTGCGCCGACGACAGCCTGAGTATCGCCTCGTATATCTTGCGGTGCGATTCGGTGTAGAAACTGTCGGGGCTTAGTATGTTGAATACGTCGATCTCTGCGCCGGTCTCCAGCATTATGGCGCCCAGTACCACTTCCTCGAGCTGCAGGTCGTGGGGCGGTATGCGTCCGTACTGGTCGTTTACGTGCATTACAAACGACGTCTCGTTTTTCCTTTTGGTCTTCGGGTTGTTGCTTTGAGTAGTGGCCATGTCTTGATGATAAATGAATAAATGAGTAAGTGATTAAATGGACACGTATTGGAATATCTACATAAAATAAAAGAATAAATGAGAAAACCCATTTATTCTTTTATTCCTTTATTGAGCATTGCTCGTATTATTCCTGATATACTCCCATGTTGCAGAATTTCTCAATTCTCTGGTTTACGAGCTGGTCTACAGGTGTTTTCTGGAGTTCCTTGATGTTGTCCATGATGGTTTTCTTTACGATGGAGTACATCTCGGCAGGGTTGGTGTGGGCACCTCCTACAGGCTCGGGGATTATGCCGTCTATCAGCTTGTTGGCGTACATATCCTTGGCTGTGAGCTTGAGGGCCTCGGCGGCCTCGCGCTTGAAGTCCCAGCTTCTCCAGAGTATCGATGAGCAGCTCTCGGGGGCTATTACTGAATACCATGTGTTCTCGAGCATCAGCACCTTGTCGCCTACGCCAATGCCTATGGCACCGCCCGATGCGCCTTCGCCTATTACGATGCAGATTATCGGGGTCTTGATGCGGAACATCTCGTAGATGTTTCTGGCTATGGCCTCGGCCTGTCCGCGCTCCTCGGCCTCGCTGCCGGGATATGCGCCCGGGGTATCGATGAATGTGACTACGGGCTTGCCGAATTTCTCGGCCATGCGCATGAGTCTCAGGGCCTTGCGGTAGCCTTCAGGATTGGCCATGCCGAAGTTGCGGTACTGGCGGAGCTTGGTGTTCTCGCCCTTCTGCTGACCTATAAACATGATTGACTGGCCGTCGATCATGCCCCATCCGCCTACCATGGCTGTATCGTCCTTGATGTTGCGGTCGCCGTGGAGCTCTATGAAATCGTCGCAGATGTTGCGGATGTAGCCCAGGGTGTATGGACGCTCCGGGTGGCGTGATACTTGAACTCTCTGCCATGGAGTAAGATTGTCGTAAATTTCCTTGCGGGTGCTTACGATCTTGGCCTTCAGGTCGTTGATGGTCTGTTCTATATCAACGCTTCCGGCTTTCTGTATTTCCTCAGCCTTTGCGAGCTGTTCTTCTAGTTCTTGTATAGGTTGTTCAAATTCAAGTAATTGCATAGTGTTTTTGTATGTTTGGGTGCTTGCCGGGGCAGGCACGGTTTTGTTCTTGGTGCAAATTTAAGCATTTATTTTGAGATTTTGGGCATTTAGCTGAAAATAATATTTCCATTTTATTTTCTTTTGCCCACAAACATCAGTCTGAATACTTCCTCAATCTTTCCGCAGTGCACTATCTGTATGCTGTGCTTGAGTATGGCGGTGTTTTTCTCGTGGGAGCGCGATATTACTATCCGCTTGAAACCGAGTTTCTCGGCCTCGGCTATGCGCTGCTCCACACGGTTGATGGGTCGTATCTCGCCCGTGAGGCCCACCTCGCCGGCAAAACAGGTCTGGTTGTCGATCGGGATGTCGAGGTCGCTGCTCAGCACTGCCACCATTACCGAGAGGTCCATGGCCGGGTCTATTATCTTGATGCCTCCGGCTATGTTCAGGAATACGTCCTTGGTATTCAGCTTGAAACCCGCGCGGCGTTCCAGTACAGCTAATAGCATGTTTAGTCGCTTGTTGTCGAATCCCGTGGTGCTGCGCTGAGGCACTCCGTATGCCGCGGTGGCCACAAGGCTCTGCACTTCCACCACAAACGGGCGGAGACCTTCCACGGCGGCGGCTACGGCCACTCCTGATGTGTTTTCCTCGTGGTTGTGGAGCAGGAGCTCGCCGGGATTGGCCACCTCGCGGAGTCCGTTGCCCATCATCTCGAATATGCCTACCTCGGATGTGGTGCCGAATCGGTTCTTTATTCCGCGGAGCACTCGGTATACGTGGCTGCTGTCGCCCTCAAATTGTAGAACGGTGTCCACCATGTGCTCCAGAATCTTGGGGCCGGCTATGTTGCCGTCCTTGTTGATGTGGCCTATCAGGATTATGGGGATGTTGTTTTCCTTGGCGTGGCGTATCAGGAGATCGGCGCACTCGCGTATCTGCGTTACCGTGCCCGGCGACGAGTCTACGTTCTCGGTTCTCAGGGTCTGTATCGAGTCTATTATCACGAGGCCCGGCTTGTTCTCGCGTATCTGCGGGATGATGTTCTCCACCGTTACCTCGCAGAGTATCAGACAGCTGTCGGTGGTGGCCTTCAGACGGTCGGCGCGGAGCTTTATCTGGCTGGCGCTTTCCTCGCCCGATACGTAGAGTGTCTTCTGCGGAATGTTGAGCGCTATCTGGAGCGACAGCGTGGATTTTCCGATGCCAGGCTCGCCGCCGATAAGTATTACGCTGCCGGGCACAATGCCTCCGCCCAGCACACGGTTGAACTCGTTGTTGTTGGTATTGATGCGCGTTACGTCCTGAGTCTTGATTTCAGCTATCTTGACTGCCATGTTGGTGACTCCGCGGCCGATTCCGCTGCTGTGGATGCGGTCGGTGGTCTGCACTATTTCCTCTACGTAGGTGTTCCATTGTCCGCAGCACGGACACTTGCCCAGCCATTTGGGGCTATTAGCTCCGCACTGCTGACAGATATATGTGGTGGTAGGTTTCTTTGCCATTTTTTTTCAATCACTTCAATCACTTCAACACTTCAAACACTTCAACACTTATCTACAGCCTCCATACTGCCTCGGTGTTCCACTTGGATTTTACGGTTTGTTTCTTCGGGAACTTGAGCACGCGCTCGGGATAGCTCTGTTCCAGATACTTGCCGGTGTCCCACTTGCCGTTCATGTTGCGGTCGTGGATTATCTTTACAGTGTATTCGCCGGGCAATATGTATTGGAACGATACCGTGCTGTCGCACTTGATGGACTGCATGTATTTTATCTCGCCTTTAGCTCCACAAAGACATACCAGTGCCTGACCCTCCGATATCTGGGTGTATTCGGCGGCCATGGTGTCCCTTGGGTTTATGCGGCGGCGCAGCGTGTGCGATGTGTCTATCTCCTCGAACGGGGGCAGGTCGTCGTCGATGTCGGGATAGTGCTCCATGTATCCAAGGTTCTGTATGTTTATGGTCATCTCGCCGTAATAGTCTGGCATTCTGATTTTTGCCTTGTTGTCCAGATAGAGGTTTGGCGTATTGTATATCGATACAAATGCCGAATCGTCTACCTCGAGCATGTACTGCTTGCCGGCCTCGGATGCGAATGTCAGAATCTTGTTTTTGGCGTTCATGGTGTCGTTGTTCATGGTGTATTCCACCGGGAATCTCAGCGACGCCTTGGCCATGTTCTGCTTGGCGGCTTCCTGTTGCTGCTGGGTCTCCTTGCCTATGTCGCTCTTCCGGCGGTTGCTGCTGGCGGCCGCGGGTTCTTCCTTTGGGCGCACCATCTGCAGCGTGTCGGTCTGCCATATCGGCTCTTCCTGCTTGTTGAGCGTGGGATACGATATGGCGTATTGTATGGTATCGAGCATCAGGAAGTCTTGGTCAGCTGATACGATTGATAATGTATCTCCGCCGTCGTTCAGGTTAGGTGTATACCAGCTGATGCCTTTTTCAGGGTACTTGCAGAGCTGCACCTTGGGCATATCGCTGAGTCTGCGTCCGAATACAAATCTCATTGTATCCTTGCCTACGAGTTTTTTCTCCTTCAGGCTCTGAAACTTAATTTTGTATATTGCGTACAGAGTGTCCTTGAATGTGCGCTCTGTAACCTTGTGGGCTCTGTTGTGGATGTAGCGGTCGAATGTGGTGAACTTCAATACGAGAGTGTCCTTCCTGATGGCCGATGAGTCGCGGAGCAGTATGCTGATGTGGTCGCCGTTTTGCTGAACCTCTATTCCGCCGTCGGGCAGCTTGTCGAGGTTGATGGGTGTCACGGAGATCTCGCGTGTGGGCGATTTCTCGAGCACCAGCAGTATGGTGTCGCGGCTTACGCGATCGTATTTCACGCGTTTCTGGTCTATGATTACCGTGTTTACCGAGTCGCGGATTTTCTGCACCTGGCCCATGTAGTATTCGTTGTGGTATTTGAGCATATTGGCGAATTTGCTCTTGTATATCATGGCGCTGTCCAGCACCTCAAGCTCTACGGTGTCGCGTCCGGCCGAGTATGTGGCCCTGTACCAGTCGGGCGATACTATCGAGTCGGTGGGATACCATACTATGTCGCCAAGTATCGGCCTCTTGAATATCAGGCGGTAATGCGCGCTGTCCAGACGCTGGTTTTTCAGGATTTTCTGGTTCATGTCGTCGTCGAATGTGGAATCCACACATTCGTATATCTTGATGAGCGATGTGTCGATGTGGTCGTACATTATCGGCACGGTGAGCTTGATGGATTTCTCCATGTCGAATTCGCCCGAGAAGTTGCTCTTTACAGTGAAGTTCAGGCTGTCGATGTCTTTTTTCTCGGCCTGAGGCTTGCTCTTCTTGTCCTTGCTTGCTACGGGTCTTTTCTTGGCGAATTTCACGTTCAGGGTGTCGGTCTCGGTGGTGGGCATCTGCAGGCTGTCGAGCGTGGCAAATGTTACACGGATCTGGAGTGTATCGTTGTTGATATCAGCTGTATCCTTGAGCCATACGGTGAGCGAGTCGCGGAAATAGTTGAAATCGTATATCATCTCGGGCGAGCGCAGGGTGTCGTCCACGTATGTTATGAGCACGGTGTCGCTCTCCACCGACTTGTTGAATACCAGGTTGATGCGCTGGCGTATGTCGCGGTTGCGCTCCGATATGTACTGCACCAGGTGTTTCTCCTCAAATGCGTAGAGTGTTATGTTGTTGGGCGTGGTGTATATCAGGTCCTGCACTATCACGGTGTCGTTTTTCAGCGTGTCGAGGTAGCGGTGGCCCTTTTCGCCGCGGTGGAGTATGGTGCCGGCATACAGCGAGTCTATTTTCTGAAGGTGCTCGGCATGCGGCTCTATCCTTGTTTTCAGGAATGCTATTTTCTCGTTCTCGAGGTCGAACCGCTGCGATTCGTTTATGTCCTTGAGGGCGTAGATGTTGTAGATGCCGGGGCGTACGTTGTTTATGAAGAAATATCCGGCGGTGTCGGTTCTGGTGATGTAGTCGGGCTTGTGTTTCAGGAATGCCGAATCGGCGTAGGCGGTGCGCTCGCCGTACAGCATTACCAGCATATCAGGCTCCTTCTCCAGAGTCTCGGCGTTCAGCACACGGCCCGATACGGCCAGCGAGTCCACTACGGGGCCGGTGGAGAATGCAAACTGGAATCCCGGGAGCACATTGCCCTCGTTGAAGTCCTTGAGTGAGTTGAAGAATTGGAGGGTGTATGTGGTGTCGGGCCTCAGCGGCTCCCTGAATTTCAGCGTAAGCCATTTGCCCTTTACCTTTATCTTGGGTTTCAGGCTGTCGTGGGGCGGCGACATGAGGAAAGTCTGCTCTATATTATCGAGCGTGAAATATTCGTCGAACTTGATTTTCACCATGTTGCCGTCGTAATACGCCGCAAACAGCTCGGGCGAGCTCTTGGTGATCAGGGGGGCTATGGTGTCCTTGGGTCCGCCGGATATCGACGACACCTGCTGTGCGCACGAGTGCATCAGTATTGCGATGATGGCGCATATTGCTGTGGTTATTATACCGTTGATTAATTTTGATTTCATTGTTTATTTTGTTAGATTTGCAATGCAAAATTAAACAAAATAAATTACTATACGATAAAAAGATGAGTTTTACTATAGATTTTGATTCGTTGATGGATGGCTACACAGCTCTTCTGCTCCAGCGCAATGGCGTGGATGTGGAGCTAAGGGTGCCTGACGGGTGCGTATGGCTTGATGCCGGAGTGATAGTATGCGGTTTTTTCGACAGCGGAGTATTCGGCGGCGATGCCGGTGCCGAGAGCTACACCAGCATAGAGAGCGCATACGAGACCCTGAATGCCATGAGTCCAAATACTATATACATGGAGCGCGCGTTTGCCGTGCAGCCACGCAATGCCGTGCGCGATTTTGTGAATTATTTCAGGGGCAAGGCCTTCCGCGATGTGTATTCGCCCGACGGCGGCCATGGCCTGAGTCTCTCTGATGGATGCTCGCTGGCCCCGGGCAAGGTACTCAAGCGTGCCCCGGCCTACAGATTCAATGCCAGCCGTCACGTGGTGTCGCTGCTCAGGACCATTGCAGCTGATGGCGCGCGCATTGTGAGGCGCTCCGCCGGCGGCAGTGCGGGCGATGGGGAGCTTGCCATCTACAGTATAGCCAGTGGCATGGCGCCGGCCCCGAGAAATACGGTTTTCCTGCCCGAGGGTGTCTGGCTGTTCAATAGATGCAGCGATTCTTACATGGCCGTGCAGGGCAGTCTGGATGCGCTCGGGGCTGTAGGATCGGCGTTTCCCGGATGTTCGCTATCAGCTGATGGGGTTATGGAGATAGCTCGTATCAGCTGCAACAAAGCCGACTGTGAGCCTCTGAGCGCGTGGGTGAGGGCCTGCCGGTATGTGGAGGCTCACCGCGCGGAGTTTGGGCTGGGCACTCTGGCTGATATCAGCTCGCTAAGGCTCGATGGAAGCGATTTCCAGTTTCAGCCCTCGGCGCCCGATGTGCTCGGATATGCCGATTACTGGTTCGATACCGTTAAGCGCATGGATATTGATGTAAACACATTCCGCAACGCCGTGTACGACTACGGCACACACATAGAGGATATCGTGAACGATACCTACGACCTATACCCCAAATACCACAACGGCCCCGCCGCTTTCGACGAGGCCGTAATGGCTTGGAGGGCCCGGGAGCTGGATTTTATCAGCTGATACAGGTATTCTGTATTACTTGGTCTTTGGTTTCAGGATCTCGTTGGCCACGTTCTTGGTCTTCTCGAAATATTCGTCGGCGGCCGATTTCTTGATGTGGTTCTTGTTTTGGATTACCGTGCGGCGGCTCTCCAGGAGCTCCAGCTTGGCCAGCGGATCGTTTTCCTTCTCTTTTTTCTCCTCTTCCTCTTTCTTTTTCTGCTCTTCCTCCTGCTCCTTGAGCATGGCGTCGGAATACACGGTTATGGTCTTGAGCGTGTCGTCGAGGGTGTTGAGGTTTTGCGGTGCCACCTGTGCCTTCTTTTCCTTGTAGTCGTTTCGTCGGTAGGCCCATATCATGGCCCAGATGAATATTACTACAATTACCACCATTATGAATGCGAATGTTGATGTGCTCATTTTTTTTCTGATGTTTTCCAGTTAGTTTTTTTTCTATTTGAAGAAGTCCTTGAAGAAACCCGGTTTCGACTGTTTGTGTTTCTTTTTCATGCGCTTGTCGGTTTTCTTGTGGTGTTTCTTCATGTATTTCTTCGTTTTCTTGTCCTGCATGTTTATTATGGCCTTGCGGGCTTTTTTCTGGTGCTTGTAGTCCTCGCGGTACTGCTTGTTCTGCTTTTTGCGGTCCTTCTTCACCAGTTTCTTGTATTTGCGGGCTTCTTTTTTCGATAGAGGGTCGCCGCTGTCGCCCTTGGCTTTCAGCGCGTCCTGCTCTTCCTTTATCCTGGCGCGTTTCAGCTCTTTCTGCTGTGCTTTCTCGCGTCGTTTCTGGTTTTTCTTGTGGTCCTCGCCCTTGCCTTCGTTTTTCTTGAATTCTTTGGTGGCCTTGTGGGCCTCTTTTTTCTTCTCTTTCTCTTCCTTGGTCAGTTTTTCCTTTTTCTGTTTTTTCTCTTTCTTGCCCTTGTCGTCGTCGGTGGAGGTCTGCTGTACTGCGGGCTTGTTGCTTCCGTCCTCAAACTCGGCGCTCTCGCCGTCCTTGCCGAAGTCGTCGAGGTCGGTAATCTCGGGGTCGTAGTCCTCGTCCTCTTCTTTTGGATGCTTTTTGAGTTCCTTCTGACGGCGTTTTTCCTCCTTTTTAAGTTCCTTCTGACGTTTTTTCTCGGCCTTGGTTTCGGCTTTGGCGGCCTTCTTGGCCAGTTTCAGCGAATCCTGCTGACTGGCTTGTATGGCTTTTATGGAGTCTTTCTGCACCGTCTTTATGGCATTTATGGAGTCGGCTTCGGCTTTTTTCTTGTCTTTCTTTGCCTCTTTTTTCTGATGCTTCTTGTATTTCTCCCACAGTTTTTTCTGTTTCTTCTGCTTGAGGCCTCTCTCTATCAGAAAGCCGTCCTCGGTAAACTGGTTTCCGCTGGGAGCGTATGGCGCGTTCAGGTCCACCTTGCCGTTCCAGGTGTTGTCGTTCTGTGCCCAGGCCTCGCATGGGATCAGCGTTCCTATCAGAAAGCCGGTAATTGTTATGGTCAGTATTAATAATGCTCTCATAGTATTGTGTATTAATATAAAAAAGACTACTTTTGCACATTGATTTTCGGGCAACAAACTTAATCAAAAAAATGATGAAAAAGAAATTGTTTTGCGCCTTTGTGTGTTTTTGTCTGTTGGCGGCCCTCTCGTGCGGCACCGACGACAATCCTGTGCCCAGCCGGCAGGTGGATTTCTATGTGCATTTCAATAATGCCGAGTATTCCAATCTCCAGAATCCCGGCGGATGGGTGTATGTAAACGGCGGATACAACGGCATCTTTGTCTACAACTTTGATGGCAACACATTCTTCGCCTACGACCGCGCCTGCACCTGCAACTACACTCATGCGCCCTTGGTGTATGATGCCAAGACCCACGAGCTGCATCACGAGGACACACTGGCCAACTGCTCCTCGCGCTACAATGTGGTGCTCCGAGGCGCCGTTCAGGGTGGCCCGGCCAAGTTTCCGCTCCGCCAGTACGATGTGCTGGTATACGACGGACGACTCAGGATTGTAAATTATTAACTGCTGATTACTCATTTTTAATATATAATATGGACGAAAAATTTGACATTATAGCCACCACATTCTTCGGTCTGGAGCCTGTATTGGCCGATGAGCTGAAGACGATGGGAGCTTCAAACATACAGATTATTACCAGAGCCGTGTATTTCCGCGGCGGCAACGAACTGCTCTACCGCGCCAATCTGTGGTGCCGTACCGCACTCAAGATATTGGTGCCAATACGCAGATTCAACGCCTACAACGACAAGGAGTTTTACGAGCAGTGTTTCCGCATCGACTGGCAGAAATACATGGCCGTATCAGATACCTTTGCCGTAGACTGCGTGGCCAGCGGACCAATGTTCACCCACAGCAAATACGTGGCCCTCAAGTGCAAGGACGCCATAGCCGACTATTTCCGCGACAAGCGTGGACGCCGCCCAAATGTGGATGTGGAATATCCCGACCTCAGGGTCAATGTGCACATATACAACGCCGATGTCACAATATCGGTAGATTCCACCGGCGTGCCCATGAGCAAGCGCGGATACAAGGTGCGTCAGACTGTGGCCCCGCTCAACGAGGTGATGGCTGCGGGCATCATCAGGCTCGCCGGCTGGGATATGAGGACTCCTCTGCTGGACCCCATGTGCGGTTCGGGCACATTCCTCACCGAGGCGTGTCTTATGGCCATGAACATAGCCCCCGGCAGCTACCGCCATTTCGCATTCGAGAAGTGGAGAACATTCGACCGCGACATCTGGACCCGCCTAAAGCAGGAGCAGAAAGAGCTCCGCAAGGACAATCCCGGAGTTGAGATATCAGGCTCCGACCGCGACCCTATGGCCCTCGATATAGCATCGCAGAATATCCAGCAGGCCGGCATAGAGGAGTTCATAGACCTCGACAGGGCCGATTTCTTTGTGCCCAAGCAGAAGGTAGCTAATAAGTTCCTGATAATGAACCCTCCATACGGCGAGCGTCTGGAAGAGCAGGACAAGATGGTGGAGTTTTACAAGAACATAGGCGATGTGCTCAAGTCGAGCTACACCAACAGCCAGGCTTGGGTGCTGGGCGGAAACCTCGAGGCCATCAAGAAGCTGGGCCTCCATCCGTCCAAGAAAATCAAGCTCTACAACGGCCCTATAGAGTGCAGGCTGGAGCGTTTTGATATCTACGACGGCTCAAGAAAAAAATCCATCTAAAAAATCTGATGTTTTTGTAGGTTATTGCATACATTTTGTTATTTTTGTATGCTGACAATCAATAAAAATTATTTTTATGAACGAGAAGATACTTGACGCGCTGATGCGTCTGTTCGCATTGATAACCGATCCCGACGATTTTGGCAACGAGTCAAAATCGCGCGGAGTTGTGGAAGCGTACCTCCGCGGAGTGATTCCGCCGAGCGTGGTGGGCAAGTATCTCAACCGGTACGACCAGTATCTGCTCCAGTATCTGGGCCGTGCTGTAGGCGGACAGGTGCGCAAGAAGGTGTCCGTAAGCTCCGTAAAGGTGCTCAAGATCTGCGACCAGCTCAATCTCCAGCTCCACTACAGGGAGAAGGTTTTTGTAGCCATCCAGCTGATAGCGTACGTATATATCGACGGACAGCTCTCGCCCAGAGAGAAGGACTTTGTGGTAACGGTATCGCAGGCATTCAACCTCGACCAGGGCGAATTCAACAATCTGCTGGCATTCATGGAAAACGACATAGCCCAGGCCGCCGACCGTTCCAAATTCATGTTTGCCGATTCGCGCCCCGATTCTCCGCAGGGCACACACCACATAATACTCCCCGAGATGGAGGGCTACATCCGCATACTGCATCTCGACAGTATATCCACGTCGTTTTTCATGTATACCGGCCTTACACGCGGACTCACCATCAACGGACGCCCAATACAGCCGGCCAAGGTATACACTTTCGAGAACGGAAGCATTATCCGCGGAGAGAAGATAGGATCCATATATCAGAGCAATGTAGCTAATGCCTTTACTCAGAAAGACGATGCCGAGAAGGTTACATTCTGCGGCGTTAATGTGGAGTTTACATACAAGAACTACGACAACGGACTCAAGCCGTTCAGCTTCCAGGTGGAATCTGGCACCATGGTGGGCATAATGGGAGGCTCCGGCACCGGCAAGAGCACGCTTCTGAATGTGCTGACCGGAAAATACAAGCACGACAAGGGCTCGCTCTACATCAACGGACACAGCATAGGGGAGGACGGACAGATGCCCGAGGGCGTCATAGGCATTGTGCCTCAGGACGACCTCCTGATAGCCGAGCTCACCGTTTGGCAAAACCTGTATTACAACTCTAAACTCTGCCTCGGCAATCTGAGCGAGGAGGAGCTGATATCGCACGTGGAGAAGGTGCTCATGGACCTCGACCTATTCGACATACGCGACCTCAACGTGGGCGACGCGCTCAATAATGTAATCTCCGGCGGACAGCGCAAGCGCCTTAACATAGCTCTCGAGCTGGTGCGCGAGCCGGCCATCCTATTTGTGGACGAGCCTACATCGGGCCTCTCGAGCACCGACAGCGAGACTGTGATGCAGCTCCTTAAGCGTCAGGCCAACAGCGGAAAAATCGTAATAGTAAACATCCACCAGCCCAGCAGCACGATATTCAAGATGTTCGACAAGCTCTGGGTGATGGACCGCGGTGGCTACATCGTATACAACGGAAACCCCATGGAGGCCGTCAGCTACTTCAAGCTGATGAACGACTACGTGGATTCGGGCGAGAGCGAGTGCCCGGCCTGCGGAAATGTAAACAGCGAGGAGATTCTCCAGATAATAGAGAGCCGTGTGGTCAATCAGTACGGAGTATACACTCAGGAGCGCAAGGTATCGCCGCAGGAATGGTACAAGCGCTATCAGGAGAGCCGCGAGTTCGAGTTTGTGGACGATTCGTCGATGTCCACCAACCTGCTTCCGCTGCCCAAAACCAAATTCTCGATACCAAGCAAGCTCACGCAGTTCTGGGTGTTCCTTAAGAGAAACATCCTCTCCAAGCTGGCCAACCATCAGTATATGGCCATTACATTCCTGGAGGCGCCGCTGCTGGCATTTATCCTCGGATTCTTCACCAAATACATCAACGACGAGGGCGAATACGTATTTGCCGACAACAGAAATCTGCCTGTATTCCTCTTCATGGTAGTGGTGGTGGCCCTGTTTACGGGACTTACCGGCGCCGCCGAGGAAATCATACGCGACCGCAAGATTCTGGAACGCGAAAAGTTCCTAAACCTCTCGCGCTTCAGCTACATATCCAACAAGATACTTCTGGTATTCCTGATATCAGCTGTGCAGACCATATCTTTTATATTGGTGGCCAATGCCATCCTGGAGATCAAGGGCATGACTCTCGATTACTGGTTTGTGATGTTCACCACGTCGTGCACGGCCAATCTCATGGGCCTGCTGATATCGTCGGCGCTCGATTCGGTGATAGCGATATACGTGCTGATACCATTCTTGCTGGTGCCTCAGATGCTGCTGGGCGGCGCGATGATAGATTTCGACGATCTCCACGAGAGCGTATCCGACAAGATAAACGTGCCCGTGATAGGCGACCTCATGGTGTCGCGCTGGGCATACGAGGCTCTGGCCGTAGATCAGTTCCAGAACAACGAGTACGAGAAGATTTTCTACGAGCTCGACGAGGAGAAGAGCCGCTGCACATATCTGAGCACATATCTGATGAGCGAGCTCGACAACATGGCCACCCGCTGCATAAAACTCAGCAAGATAAAGGACTCCGACCCTGACGCCTACGACGAGTATTGCGATCAGCTGCTGGTGCTCCGCAACGAGATAGAATACCTCAACTACAGAAATCCCTCCATCTATTTCGAGCACGCGTCGGAGATTAATCCCGACCAGTTCGACGAGATGATCGGCAATTTCCTCCAGCTATTTCTGCGCGCGCAGAAGGAGTATTACAACGAGGAGGCCGAGGCAGCTAATAACGACCGCCAGCTGAAACTCAACGAGCTGGAGCAGGAGCTCGGCAAGGACGGCCTCTATCAGTTCCAGAAAGACTATTACAACGAGAAACTGGCCGAGCTGGTGCTCAACAAGCGCGCCGTAAAGAAATTCTACAACGCGCCCAACCACCGCCTTATCCAGAAGAAGGACCCTATCTTCATGGAGCCCGTTTCCGACTGGGGACGCGCGCATTTCTATGCCCCGTGCAAGATCATCAAGAACAACCGCATACCCACATACACATTCAATATGGCGGTGCTCTGGATATGGAGCCTGCTGATGGCGGTAATCCTGCTGATGGACCTGCCGAGAAAGTGCGTATCAGCTGCCAAGAAGATTTTGCCTGTTAAACGTGTAAGATAATTTCAGATTATGATTAAGCGATTGATACTGTTTCTGCTGATATGCGTATCGGCACCGGCCGGCGCGCAGGAGAATTTTTACGACTATTTTGCCGACAGCACTCTCCATGTAAGTATGGATGTATCAGCTGATGGCAAGAAACTCTCGTTCACCAATCTCGTTTTGGATGTGCAGAGCGGATGGTCGGGAACTCTGGATATTGCCCGCGAGCCATTCTCGCAGGGCGGATGCAGGCTCAGGGTGTCGTCGCTTAACGGCGGCAGAATGATATATTCGTGCGGATATTCCACCCTCATGGAGGAATGGCTTCAGCTGGAATTGTCTGACAACGGAATGGCGTCGTGCAGCCAGACATTCAGACTGCCGTATCCCAAGATTCCGGTTAATATCGAGATTCAGCGCCAGGATTCATCCGGGCAAGGCTACGTTTCGGTGTTTTCGCACAAGTTTTATCCGGACCGCAACGGATGCAGGGATCTGGCCATGATGCCTTATAGGACCAAGAGCCTGATGAGAAACGGCGATCCGCACGATTGCGTGGATATTGTGATATTGTCGGAGGGATTTACGCGTCAGGAGATGGGCCGTTTCGATTCTATCTGCAACCTCTTTGTGGAGCATCTTTTCACTTACGAGCCTTTCAAGTCTAATAAGAAAAAATTCAATATCAGCCAGGTGTATGTGCCGTCCATGCGGAGCGGAGTATCTAATGCTGGCTTTCAGCTGCCCACCTTCCTCGGATTCCAGTACGGAATGTTTGGCATGGAGCGGTATATTGGCACATGGACACAGTACACTCTGATGCTTGCGTCGGCCGGAGTGCCTTGCGATCATATAGTTACATTCGCCAACAGCAATGTGTACGGCGGAGGCGGCATCTACAATCAGTACGCCGTATTCGCCGCCCACAACGAGGAGACTCTCCCCGGCATCGTCCACGAGTTTGGCCACTCGTTTGCCAATCTCGACGACGAATACGAGGGCGATGTGTTCAGCAGCAAGGAGGTGGTGGGCAGCAAGTGCATAATGCGCATACTCAGCGAGCGCCATTTCTGCCCTAAGTGCCAGAAGCAGATAAAAAAAGCCATCGACTACTGGAGCGAGTAGCCGGTGGCGGTATCCATTATCTCAGCGTGAAGTATCCTTCCTCGCCCTTTATCTTATCGAAGATGCGGGCGTAATGGTAGTTTGTCTTGCTGTTGTCGAACATGAATTTGTTGCCGTCGATATCGGTGGCGCAGAGCTTGCTGCAGTTTTCGAAAACCGGATCTTCCATATCTTTTTCCTCATTGGCCTTTGCCTCAAATAAGTCTGATACATAGATGGTTTCCAGATTCTCGCAGTCATTGAACATATCGGCCATATTAAACGAGTTGCTTGTGCAGAAACTGCTGAGGTCCAGGGTTCTGAGGCTTGAGCATTCCTCGAACATATAGGCGAACATTTCTCCTTTTCCGGTATCGAATCCGCTGAGGTCGATGCTCTCAAGCGATCGGCAGCCTGAGAAAAGTCCGCTGAAGTATATTACCTTGGATGTGTTGATTCCTCTCAGGTTTACTTCCCTTAGGGATTGGCACTCGCAGAACATATCCGACATATCCTCCACATTGGAGGTATCGAAGCTGCTGAGGTCCACTTTCTCGAGCTTGCCGCAGTTCTCGAACATACTGCACATTGTCTCCGCGTATTTGGTGTTGAAGTTCTGGAACTCTATGTTTTTCATGTTTACGAAATTTCCAAACTCTATTCCAGTGTCGCCGACGTACATCTCGTAGTCGGAGAGGATGTACATTGTGATGTTGTCGGCGTCTGCCAATTCAGTGTAGGTCTCTATTTTCTTCGATTCGCCTTGCAGACCTATTATCGGCTCGATGCTTTCCACGATGTGGGGATAGTCTTTTTTCCAGCCGAAAATTATTTTTGTGATAGTCTCGGGGCTTGGATAGCAAGGCTCTTCGGGCAGAAACGGATTCCCGTCCTCGGTTTCGGCAGTCTGGCCTTCCTCTTCGTCGCCTTCGTTTTCTTCCTCATCGTCTATCAGCTCGTCCACGTCTACGTCGTCGTCGCCGTTTATTGCCTGGTAAGGGTCTTTTTTCTCTTTTTCTTTCTCATTCTTGTTTGCCATCAGCTTGTATGCAATGTAGAGTGCCGCCAATGCTATAGCTATCAAAATTTTTGTGTCCATAATGGTGTTGTTTTGTTTGTTATTATTCTTGTCGTTGGCAAATATATACAAAAAAACGCATCACGGAAAATTTTTCGTGATGCGTTTTTTTATTTCGTTATGCTATGCAGAAACAGAGTATCGCAGCTAATACGCAATATATCGCGAAATATATCAGCTTGGCCTTCTTTACCATGGCTATCATCCACTTGCAGGCGAAGCATCCGCTTGCAAAGGCTGCCAGGAATCCTGCTATCAGCGGCATTGTGCCTATGGCCTCCGATGCGCCGTGCTCTGCAAGGTATTCAGCTGATGGCGCTACTATGTGCTTGAAATCGAGCAATGCCTCGCCGAGTATCGGTGGTATCACCATCAGAAACGAGAACTGCGCGAGATTCTCCTTCTTGTTGCCCAGCAGCAGACCTGTGGCTATTGTGGAGCCCGATCTCGAAAGTCCCGGCAATACGGCCACTGCCTGTGCTATGCCTATTATAAAGGCGTGGAGCGGAGAGATGTTCTCTTTCGGCTGCGGCTTTATGTATTGTGTGAGGGTCAGGAGCGCGGCTGTTATCAGCAGACAGCATCCTACCACCACCAGGCTGCCCTCAAAGATATCCTCGATGGCGTCCTTGAAACAGAATCCCACTATCGCGATAGGTATCATCGATATCAGGATGAGGCCGGCGTAGCGCTGTGCGTCGTTCAGCCTGTGCCAGAGGTTGCCTCCCTCCTTGCTCAGCGGCTTGAAGAGGTCCTTCAGGATCCAGAATATCTCCTTGTGGAGTATCAGCAGGGTAGCTAATACAGTGGCCACGTGCACTATGATATCGAATGTGAGACCGCCTTCGTGGATTCCGAAAAGGTGCTGACCCAGCTGAAGGTGTCCCGATGAGCTTACGGGCAGAAACTCCGTGAGTCCCTGCACCAGGCCCAGTACAAATGCCTCTATTGTCTCCATGGGCTTAGAACTGTTTTCTGATGTTTTCGGCTATCTGCTCCATCTCCTCCTTGGCTACTTCCATCTTGGCGTCGAGGTTCAGGTCGTGGAGACCGTTGAGCGGCACCAGGTGGATGTGTGAGTGAGGAACCTCGAGACCAACTACCGCCATGCCGATTCTGAGGCAAGGAACTGCCTTCTGAATGGCTGCGGCCACCTTCTTGGCGAATGCCATGTAGCGGCCCAGTTTGTTGTCGTCGATATCGAAGATGTAGCTTACTTCCTCCTTGGGGATTACCAATGTGTGACCCTTCTGTACAGGGTTGATGTCGAGAAACGCGAAAAACTCGTCGTTCTCGGCTATCTTGTAGCAGGGAATCTCGCCTGCCACTATGCGTGAGAAAATTGTCATTTTTGATTTTTGATTTTTGATTTTTGATTATACACATTTTTGATTTTTGATTTTTAATTTTTAATTGTTGAGTAATCGAAAATCAAAAATCGAAAATCAAAAATGAATGTTTAGATGCCTATTTCCAGAATTTTGAATTCTACCTCGCCGGCAGGGATCTTGATCTTTGCGGTGTCGCCCACCTTCTTGCCGAGAAGGCCCTGTGCGATAGGTGTGCCGATGGAGATCTTGAACTCCTTGAGGTTGGCCTCGCTCTCGCCTACGATGGTGTAGGTCATCTTGGCCTTGTTCTTCATGTTCTGGATGGTTACCTTGTTGAGGATCTGAACCACCTCTGTCTGCATCTTGCTTGGGTCGATGAGGCGTGCGTTCTGGATAGTCTCCTGAAGCTTGGCTATCTTGAGCTCGAGCAGTCCCTGTGCCTCCTTGGCGGCGTCGTATTCGGCGTTCTCCGAGAGGTCGCCCTTCTCTCTTGCTTCTGCAATCTGTCTTGATATATTTGGACGCTCAATAGCGATCAGGCGGTCAAGTTCGTCAGTGAGTTTTTTTAGTCCCTCCTTGGTGAGGTAAGTGAAATTTGCCATTGTTTTTTTTGCAATTTTTTGTTAGTAATTTATCGTTTTTTTATATCAGCTAAAACAAAAGAGAATCCGGAATTACATGTAATTCGGATTCTCCCTGCTGATAAATCTTTGGCAAAGGTAAATACTTTTTTGCTGAAATGCAAATCTATTGCAAAAAAATAATAATTTTGCGTCATAATTATTATATAAAACCCTTAAAAACCCCAATATATAAAGTATGGAATTGTGTATGATAGTGGCTGTGGACCAGAAGAATGCCATCGGCCGCAACAATCAGCTGCTCTGTCACCTCTCGGGCGATCTCAAGAATTTCAAGCAGCTGACATCGGGCTGCCCCGTGATAATGGGCCGCAAGACATTCGAGAGCCTTCCAAACGGCCCTCTGCCCAAGAGGACTAATATCGTGCTTAGCCGCAACGAAAACTATGTGATAGATGGCGCCATCACCTGCGAGAGCGTGGACGAGGTTCTCAATCTCCGCGTGGTGAAAAACGCCGAGCGCGTGTTCGTGATAGGCGGTGCCGCTATATATAAGGAGTTTTTCGACAAGGCCGACAAGCTCTATCTCACCTGTATCCGCAACACCTTCGAAGATGCCGACGCGTTCTTTCCCGAGGTGGATATCGACCACTGGCGCATCTGCTCGGTGTCCGACGAGATGCCCGCCGACGAGAAAAACGACCATCCGTATTTCTTCATGGTCTACGAGCGCCTGCCCAAGGGTTATGTATATAAGGAGGATGATATGAACGAGATATAAAAACTTACAAGAATAGAACCTTTAAAATAAATTGGTTATGCTTAAGATTAAAGATGTAGAATATATGAGTGGCTACAAACTTCTTATTACATTTAGCGATGGAGTTGTAAAGACGGTAGATTTGGAGCCACATCTGGAAGGGGAAGTCTTTGGAGAACTTCGTGACATCAGCAAGTTTGTACAGTATGGGCTCAATAGAGTTACCATAGAATGGGCTAATGGTGCTGATCTTGCGCCTGAGTTCTTGTATGAATTAGGCTAAAACAAAAGAATACTTTATTGTAGAGACGCACGGTATTCTATGTTAAAAACCAAATAAAAACCACATAATTTTCAAAAAAATCACGGTTCTGTTGGTTTTACATATTTACTGGCAGTTCTGCCATAGGCGTTCTCGTCATATTTAGTTTTGTTCCTAATCATGGACATAACCATGTGGAGCAATTTGTTCTTTACATTGTTCAGCGCCACCTGAGATTTCTTACCTCTTGACAACATCCTTTGGTAATATGATCTCATAGGAGCGCAATGAGTAACCGACGCAAGCGCGGCCTGTGACAACAGGCTCTTGAGCATCTTGTTGGCAAGGTGCGACGTATGAGGTGACGTATGCACCGAAGAGCCGGATTCTTTAGAGAAAACGGCCACTCCATAGTAGCTGGCCAGTTTACGCCCGTTGTACCCGAAGCGTTTGAAATTGTCGGTATATATCAACATAGCAACTGCATTTTGCAGGGCAATGCCAGGTATTGAAGTTATGATGGCGTAATTCTCTTGAAGAGCCTCGTCTTCCTTTACTGTCTCGCACATCCTGCGATCCAGTTCCGCAACCTGCAGTTTGTTAATCTCCAAGGTTATAAGGTTGTGCAATATTGCAAGCTCCTCAAGTCCTAATTTGGACATTTTGTCGAACTTCAGTATCGCACGGCCTTTTTTAATGTCGCAGTACTTGTCCAAGTTGCATGCGAGCTGCCTAACCTTTTCCGCACTGAAGTCCAGGCTATGAAGCTTGCATTCAATTTCAGTATTCATCTTGACAACAAGTCTGCGCTGCTTGAATAGGACATCCAAATTTCTTATGGACGGTCTCTCTCCATTGTACGGCGTAGCCTTGTCTAAATTCCTCAAGATATACTCGGCTATCATCAGAGCATCCTTCATGTCGTTTTTGCCACGTAACAACCCACTGCTGCGCTGTATCTTATAGGCGTTTTCGAGGTAGATCGGATATCCCCTTGAAAGCAGGTAATCAGACAGTGGCCTGCTGTAAGAGCCGGTATGCTCACCACAGAAATGGAAGTCCTCTTTATTGGACTTGGGACATATCCCCTTAATCCATTTCAGCAAGTTCCTGTAACCTTCGCTGTTGTTCTCGAATACAGAATGCTCTGCCTTCTTGCAGTCAAGATAGTCCATAGAGATCAAGACCGCGTCAAATTTTTCTTTCGAAAAATCTATTCCAATGAATATTTTCATTATCTTTGCAATTAGTAGTTAATACTAATGACTGGATAACTGCCTGAGGACTAAAACTCTAAATAGGCTCCGAGCCTAATATTCTATCTGGCCTTTGCAGTTAGGGCTGATGTCCGTTACCGTGCTTGGACTTGGAAATCCAGCCGTGCGTTTGGTTTACTATCAGCCCCAGTCATTTTTACCTTTTTACAACAAAGGTACAAAACAACTGACCGTTTTTTATGGTTATGGACGTTTTTTTGTCCAAAACTGCAAAGATTTAATGTGGAATTTTAGACGCAACAAACTTAGAGCCGTGCGTCTC
>JAZQPB010000292.1:0-15155 GCA_045628165.1 Bacteroidales bacterium
CGTATTGGTTGGCAAGCGCTTCCCACACCACGGAGCATACGCTTTCGAGCACTGCGGCAAGGTTCTCTTCGAGGCCCTCAAGATGCTCGGCGTAGAGGATATCAACACTCCTCTTCCAGCTGGTCAGCTCTACCCAGGTGAGAACCCATTCGCTATCTAATCCGTTCGCTGATTAGGATATAAACGAATAAATATAATGATAGGCTGTTCCGAGGTTTCGGGACAGCCTATTTTTTATAGTTCACACCTCCAGTTCCTTTGATATTATCCTCAGCAACTGCCCGGGCAGACGGCTGATGTCGTTGCAACCTATCAGGTTTTTGTAGATGGCGCGCAGGTTGTCGTAGTTGCTGTAATTGTCGGTGCCATCCAGGGCAACGGCTATCACCTTGGTGCCACGCTTGGTGATTTTGTGGATTGTGTCTTTGGCGTCCTGGCTCGATGCCGGCGGGCAGTAATTGTCGATAGGGTGGTATGGCAGACCGTCGGATAGAGATATTATTATGCGGTTTTCGGTGGAGGCGTGTTTCCGGAGGTATCTATCCGCCCACAGCAACGCCAGCGAGTCGCGGTTGCAGTTGTCGGCACAACTTTTCAGAAGATTGTATTTCAGTACCTCCTTGTCACCAAAACCATATAGGATGTTGATGTCTATACGGGGCTCGTTGTAGATGGCGCGGTGCTCCACAAAACAATGCTCTATGTTGTGATAGCCAAGTACCTCGTGCATTATTACGGATGTACGCCTTACCCCGTGGATTATGTCGGACATAGAGCCACTGCCGTCTAGCAGGAACAGTATGGAAATCTCCGGCACGTCTATTCCCTTCTGAATCTTGTACCAGAAACGGCGCTTGGGGTCGGCAAAATGCTTTGATGATATTCCGTGTCCGATTATCTGCTTGTCTTCCTTTACCTCGGCATATCCGCGCAATAGTAGCGACAGCCTTGATATGTAGGTGTCTATTATGCTTTTGTTTTTGTTGAGTATCTCGTGGTATATGCGTGCTAGATCGGGGGGGGATCCGTATTTTCTCTCCCTTATTTTAATGTTGTCGTGTATTATCTGACAATCAAGATCAAGGTTTTTTGGCACGTATATTTGCAGAGTCTCCATTATGGGTTCGTCTTCCTCGCTCTTTTTCTTGTCGGAGGCAAAATCCAGCAGGTCGGCCTGATATTCCTCCATCATTCTCTCGTTGGGAGAGACGTTTCCGGCATCGTTGCCGTTTGGGTCGTAGAGGTCCTTGCCCTTGGGTCTTTGGGGGCTGATGCGGTTGTTGTAGGCGTGGGTTCTGTGGTCGGGGAATATTGTGATGGTCTCGGTCCACGAATCCAGTTCGGCGTCCTTGTCGGCAGGTATTAGGGGCTCTATAATCTTGAAAATCCTGCGCACGTATTTGTAGCGCAGTGCCGGTGTGGGTTGCCGGTATCCGTCCTTGAAAAGTTTTATGGTCTTGCTGATGTATTCCTGCACCACGCTGTTTACCTTGGGGCGTGGGATAAATGGGTACAGCATTTCCAGGGCCATATATTGGATGTAGTCACTGTAATTCTGCATTGCCGGATACAGGTCGTAGAGGATGTCCTCCATTGCGTTGTGAGGCACGTATTGTTGCAGAGCCCTGCCGAAACGGATATAGAATTCCGCATTCTGATACGTCTGTATGCCCACGGCGTCCACGTAGGCGTCCTCTATGATGTTGTCGGTATGGGCCATAGCCGAGGCCTTGTTTCTGGATTTTCGGCAGTAGGGGTCTTTGCGGTGGTCGCGGAATTCTGAGTAGAGTATGTGGAGACATTCGTGGATGGTCTGAAACCTGGTGAAAACTTTCAAAGTGTCCCAGATGTTGCCGGCCAGATGATGAGGCACTTTCAGGAAATCCTCCACTGCATTCAGCACCTCGGGCTTGTTGTAGAGGTCGTGCCATTGGGGATCGCATACAATGCGGTGGCCGTCGGTGAAGGCGCGGTTGTAGTGCTCGAAAAACAACTCCACCTGGTCGTTTTCCGAGAGCATACGGCAGAAATCCTGTTCCAGGGTGTGGTTGCTGATGCCAAGGAATAGTTCTACGTCGTCCATATTACTCCCACTTATATATGCTTATTACAGAGCGGATTATGTCGGCCAATGATTTGTCGTTCTTGGCCACTGATACTATTGTCTTGTCGGCCGAGGTCAGGTAGCCCTCGTATTTGGCCATACGCGCCCAGTTTTCGAGTGTTCGCGGAGATATCACCACGTCAAGTTCTTCGGCCTCTATCTTTTTCTGAATCTTGTGGTAGACGTTTATCATCTGGTCGGCAAGATTACTGCATTCCGGCACTCTGGCTGTTAGCATACGTTTTATGGCGGTATCAGACAACTGTGACACTTCCACTATGGCGTTGAATCTGTTGTATAGGGCCTGATTGAGGTCTTTTGTGCCCAGATATCCGATGTTCATTGTGGCGAAGAAACGGAAGTTCTTGTGTCGCTTCACCACGTCGCCATTGTCGAGACGCACAAAACCGTTGTCGTCCAACAGCGAGTTTAGGAACGCGAGATATTGTGGTTTGGCGAAATTTATCTCCTCGAAAACCACTGCGCCTCCGTCTCTTATGGCCTTGGTTACGAAACTCTCCTTGAAGATTATCTTGTCGTCGAGGGGGATGTATTTGCCCAGTACATACTCGTCGAGGTTTTCGGTGCAGTTGATAGTCTCCATTATTGGCAGGCCTATCTCCTGGCAGATGAGTTTGCAGTTGATGGTTTTTCCTGTTCCGGCGGGGCCGTGGAATAGCACCGAGCGTGCGTCGCTGTTGGTGATGGCACTGCATAGTCCGTGCAGTTTGCCCTCCAATACAAACTCCTCCGAGAGGCAGGGGATGTATTCCAACTGTTCGCTGGAAAACTCGGATGTTTGGAATTTGATTATCGCGGGCTCCTGCTTTGCTTTTTGAGGCTTGGGGCTGATACTCCTGGCAATGTCGAGGTTCTCGGATAGCCTGTTGGTGCAGAGGTGCTCGTATTTATTCAGGTCGCTGTATATTATTTTGAAATTGTAGTTTTTGTTTCGCTGATATAGGTCCTCGCAGGCTGTTACAAAACTTACAATGTCCTGATTGTCGATATATTCCTGATAGTTGATATGATATTCGGTATCAGTGATGAAATCCCTTGCCAATACGGCCATTACGCAGATGCAGGTTTTGTATAGCGGATGCATATGCTCCATATCGTCGTCGATGCGTATGGCCTTGGAGTCGTATGCTGTTATTTGTATGCTGTTGCTGATGATAAGCGCCTTGTAGTTTGCGATTTTTTTCTCGAAAACCTTTTCGTCTTTCCAGCCGTCGGGAATGGTGATGTCGAGGAGGAACTGGGTGCGCTCGTCGTCGAACCATACCTCTCCTATGGGTGCCTTGTCCTTGATTGATTTTATCAGATCGCAAAACAGATTTACCGCCTCGCCTACCGACTGGCTTATTGTAGTGCTTCCGTTGGCCGACTGATTGGCAATGTGCACGTAATGTTTGGTTACATTGTCGAGGTGTTTGAGGTCGAAGCCCTTGTAAATCTGCTTTGACGCTTTCCTTACGTGTCCGAATGTGTATTTTAGCAGTTCCATAATATATTGCGGTTTATTTAGGTTTTTGGGGGATGAAAATTCGTTCTGTCTATTGCTTTTTTACATATTCTCAATGCTCAGGCATCCGAAATCAATGGGTTTGCCTTTGAATATTTTCTGACGCATGGCATTCGTAAGCCTTGCACTTCCTTTACAGCGGGGGATTATCAGTTTTTCAAATAACTATCCATTGCCTCTCTCAGGCTGGTTTTGTCGGTTGGGTCTATGAAATCGTCAATGAGCCATTTGCCGTTGGCGGTTTTCTTTACTATCAGAATGGCCTTGCATTCACTGCCCATATTCTGGAACGTTACCTCGCAGGTGGCGGTTTGGGCGTTGCAGTCGGTGACTTTCACGTCATTTAGTTTCAGGTCTTGGGCGTCCTGGGCGTTTATCCAGAAATCATAGTCGAAGAAGAGATCGTCGGTGGCTGATTGTTTGGATGCACAGAGGCTGAGTTGTGTGTCGAATTCCTCGGTTACGAATTCCTTCATATCAATATTGTAAACCTCGGAGTTTGCTTGCGAGAAAAATTTCTCATAGGCATTTGTTACAATGGTCTTGGCCTCGTCGCCGTTTGGCACTCCTGCGCATGCTGCCAGTACTACGAGCGTCCATAGTGTGATGATAGTTTTTTTCATTGTTGATGGTATTTTATGTCAGTTTCTATAAATCTGCAATGTTCTCGCAAAGATATGAAATAATTTCTGAAAAAATTATGGAAATAGATTTGGAAGTTGATAATAATAAAATAATAACTATATAGTTGTTTGAGTCTGTTTCTCAGACACGAAAATATTAAATACTAATAATCTCGCTCGGGAAAAAGCCTGGAAAACTGATTTCTATGTGTCAGATTATTATTGCGGATACCCTATGGGATAATTCCGTTCAATCCCATTATAGTTCACGCCATTGGTGTGTTCTAATCCTAACAGTGGGGAGTTTTTTGTTGTCATATAGGCAAATTTTACAGTCGTAAATTTTATGGCTGTAAAATTTGCTTGTTTGGTTATTTTAGTCATTTAATAACAATGCTTTCTGTGGTTTTGTTACATTTTTTCCGCACAAGTTTGCTTTACAATACTACATTTTTCGACACATAAAATGGGTGCTGAATCACATTTTTCGGACATTTGGGGAAGGATGGAGATTTTTTTTGAGAAAAGATTTTCTATAAAATATTTTCTCATAACCTATCATATAATAAAGAAAAATATTTATATTTGTGCACTAAATGATATGTTATGACTAAAATGACTATGGGGAACAAACTTCCCAGAAAACTTCAGGAAAAGATGCAGATTGTGGGCGAGCAGATAAGACTTGCACGCCTCAGACGTAATCTCAGTATGGCTTTGGTTGCAGAGAGGGCTACTTGTTCGCCTCTTACTTTGTCGAGGATAGAGAAAGGCGAGTCAACTGTTGCGATAGGCACATATTTGAGAGTGCTTTATGCGCTTCAGTTGGATGATGATATATTGTTGCTGGCACAGAAAGACGAGTTGGGACATAGTTTGCAGGATTTGCAGTTGAAACAGCGTGAGCGCGCTTCTAAAAAATAGATTTATGGAAAAGTTGTATGTATATGCAGATTTCGATTGGCTTGATTTTCCTGTGGAGATAGGAGAACTTGGCTACGAACGCCTTAGAGGTTCTGATTCTTACAGTTTTTGCTACAATAATGGTTGGCTCAGAAATTACGGCAATATTTATCTTTGTGCTGACATTCAGAATTTTCCTGGACCTCAGTTTGCGCAGTTGAATAGGGATATTTTCGGGTGCTTCTCCGATTGTCTGCCCGATCGTTGGGGACGGACGTTGTTGAATAGGAGAGAGCAGATTCAGGCTCTTGAAGAAAAACGCCCTGTCAGGAAATTATCGTCGTATGATTATCTTATTGGTATCGATGATTTCTCAAGAATGGGAGGATTCCGTTTCAAGAGCGACCGCAATGGAGACTATATTTGTATGGAGCCCGATTTGCGGATTCCTCCCATTGCTGATATCCGTGAATTGATGTTTGCCTGTCAGGAATTGGAGAAAAGCGAGGAGTATAACTCACTTCCTGAAAAGAAATGGGTGCGTCAACTTGTAAAGCCTGGCACTTCGCTTGGCGGTGCGCGTCCCAAGGCTGTGGTAATGGGTGACGACAAGTGTCTGTATGTCGCCAAGTTTCCCTCGCGCAAGGATGATTGCGATATGGCTCTTTGTGAGCATATATGTCATCTTCTTGCAATGAAGGCTGGAATTAATTGTGCTGATACTCACGTATTTCAGAGTGGCAAGTATCATACTTTGCTTTCAAGACGGTTCGACAGGACTCCTTACGGGCGACGGATTCATTTTGCCTCGGCAATGTCGCTTCTTGGCCTTACCGATGGGTGTAATGCTGATACAGGCAATGGCTATTTGGATATTGTGGATTTCATTCTTCAAAACTGTTGCGATGTTGAGACGAATCTTCAGGAGTTGTATCGACGTGTAGCCTTTAATATCGCAGTCCGCAATAGTGACGACCATTTCAGGAATCACGGTTTTTTGCTGACCCTCAACGGCTGGACATTGTCGCCCGCATACGATATGAACCCAACCGACAGTGATTATCAGAGCCTATTGATAAATTCTACAACAAGCAAGGCTGATTTGTCGCTGTTGCTCGATTCTGCACAGGAGTATATGATTTCGGATGATGTGGCGGAAAACATAATAAAGGAAGTCTCTGATGCGGTCTCTAATTGGCGCAGTGTTGCAGTATCGGCAGGCGCTGGAAGAACCGAACTCGATAAGTTTGCTTCTGTGCAAGTGTTGGGTTAGTTCTTTTATAACCTATCATATAATATGTACTAACCATTATTCTGCATCATTATATGATAGGTTGTTAGTGAATTCCCCCTACAACTCCTCCACGCCCACAATTCCGTTCATTACCACATAAATGATGATATCCGCAAGCGATTTGGCGCTGAGTTTGTCCATAATGTTTTTGCGGTGGGAGATTACGGTGGTTAGCGAGATGCTGAGTTTGTCGGCTATCTCCTTGTTGATGAGGCCCTTGGCGAGGAGCACGGCAACCTCGGTCTCGCGGTTGCTCAGGATGTTTTTGGGCTGAGGCGGGGCAGGGTGGGAGTGCGGACAGTGTCCCGCCGGCATTCCGTGCGGAGGCATCTCCTCCTGCATTTTCTGAACCTTGGCCATTCCGCGGTTGCGGAGTTGCAGGAGCGATTTCACCATATCCTTCTCGTCCTGACAGATATTGAGCGTTAGCAGGCCCGCAATGTGTGGATATGCGTTGCCCTGCACCAACACAATGCACTTATGTGGCTGATTGATATAGTATTGGGCGTGCTCAAAGAAGATTCCCGACGCCACAAAACAATGTATGAACCTTCCCGGATTGTCCATCACAAACTCCTCGTGCGAATTGAAAACCGAGACCTCAGCCATCGGCATCAGGCCCGTGAGTATCTGTTTCAAGCCCATACACGATAGCGTGTTGGCGTCCACTATCGCAAATTCTATCTTCATATCTGTCCTCATTTTTAAGGATTTTGGTGTTGTTTATTTCCTGAATGCTGAAAAAGTAGTACTTTTGTGACCGCAAAGTTAATCAAAAAAATGAATAAGTCTTATCATTATAATTGGGGATTTTGGGGTCTTGTCCTGATGCTGATGACCTCGTGCCACGGCATCTTCGGCGGCATTTTCGACGATCCTGATTCTGCGGTTACGCCCTACGGCCATTCGATATTCCTCGACGCAAGCAACTGGGACAATTGGTATTACATAGATTTCAGCGGCGACCCCACCGACTGCGCCACCGCTTACCCGATTCCGCGCCACCTCACTGGCGAGTGGGACGGCAAGTCTTCCATCACCACCAATCTCTACGAGGTTTTCGACCGCGGATTGGATTTCTACGAGCAGGTGCGCACCGATCCCGCCGATTCTCAGCCCGAGCCTGATGCCTGGGATATCGCCATCCACCGCGACAACGTCCGCACCAACGGAGGCTCAGTCTTCGAGACTGCATACAGTTCCATCAACGACCTTCCCGATGATCTTGACTGCCTTTCTATGAATTTTGTTCCTGACGAGTTCGATACAGGAAATGTCTGGGTGGTTCAGGACAGTATGATGAACGGCTACGTGGGGTGTCAGGCCATAAAGATAAACAAGGTGCTTAGCGGCTGGCTCAGGTTTATGATTCCGCCCATACCGCCGTCGTACACATACAATGGGCACGTGTATATCTATCGTGCTCCTGACGGCAGGTTGATTGCCCTGAGGCTTGCCAATTATCAGGATGCTTACGGCACCAAGTGCAAGATGACTATTGAGTATAAGTTTCTATAATTATGAAAAGTTTTTTCCTTGTCTTTATATTAATTTCGGCCTCAGCACTCCATTGCGTGGCTCAAAATATCGTGAAAGGATTCGTCAGGGACGACGAAGGTCCTCTGCCTGGTGTGGAAGTGGTTTTCAAGGGAACCACCAATGGCACTATTACGATAGATGGTGAGTTCGTTCTCCAATATCAGAATGCTGATGATGTGCTTCTGTTCAGGTATGTAGGATATAAGCCTGAGGAGCGTACCGTTGCGGAGATTTTGAATGCTGATACCGTGGTTATGAAGGCGGACGACGTGGATATTGATGTGTGCTATGTTTTTGATTACAGGGTGGAGCGTGCTATGCAGAAAACCGCGATTCCAACCCGTATCATTGGTGATGGAGATATCAAGCGTGCTGATGCCACCAATGTGGAAGACCTTCTGCAACAGGAACTTCCCGGCGTGGAGTTCACCTACGCCAAGAGTCAGCAGGTGAATATGAACTTCTCGGGATTTGCGGGACAGAGCGTGCTCTTTCTCGTGGATGGCGAGCGTCTGGCCGGCGAGAATGTCGATAATGTGGATTTCAGCCGAATAGATATGAGCAATGTCAGGCGCATAGATATCGTAAAGGGCGCGGCATCAGCCATTTACGGAAGCAGTGCCAATGGCGGTGTCATCAATATTATCACCAACGATCCCGACAGACCATTGTCGGTGGATGTAAATCAGAGGTTTGGAGCCCACGGCGAGAGCAGGAGTAGCGTCAAGGTTGCCGTTAGTAACCATAAAATTGACAATACTTTCACCTTTGGCCGTACAAGCATCAACCATTTCGACCTGAAAAACGGCGACGAGCCTGAGGCGTTGGTTTTCAGCGAGTTTTTCGCCAACAAGACTTTCAATTACAAGGATGTCCTGAATTTTCGCCCAAGCCTCAGCGACAAAATCACCGCGAGGGCTGGCTATTTTATGCGTGAGAATGTGCGGACTTCGGGGTCGCCTGAGCGGTTTTACGATTTCAGCGGTGGCATCAGATACCACCACTCTTTCGGCTCTCGCCTTTATGATAAGGAGACGCAACTCGACATTTCCTACTCTTTCGACGAGTACGATAAGTCGGATTATCAGGAACTTACAAAACTGAATATCCGCGACTACTCCAACGTGCAGAACTCCGTGAAGGCTCTGCTGAAAAACAAGCACGTTTCCGAGAACGGTATGCAGGGCGTGATAACCGCGGGCGCCGACTATATGCACGATTATCTGCTGAATTATTATTTCTCAGATAAGTATCACGAGCAGAATACGGGTGCGCTCTTTGCTCAATACAATGTTATATACAAACAGTGGGAGTTTGTTGGAGCCGTTCGTGGCGATTATTTTGGTGACGGCGATATCTACAGGGCCTCGCCAAAGTTCTCGGTGTCTTACAGTTCTTATTATTGTCCGCTAATCTTCCGCCTCAGCTACGGCAAGGGATTCCGTGCGCCCACACTCAAGGAGCGCTACACCGATTTTGATATTCAGGGAATGTGGGTATTGCGTGGCAATCAGGAACTTAAGGCCGAGGACAGCCACAATTTCAGCCTTTCGGCAGATATCAGCCGTTGGAATTGTAATTTCAATATTCTCGCGTATTTCAATTCTGTGAGCAACCGCATAGCCACCTGCAATCCACGTTACGATGCCGATGGCACACGATATATTCAGTACATTAATCTTGACGGGCTGAAGGTTTATGGAGGCGAGGTATCAGCCAACTATCTGTGGCCCTGCCGCATCAGAACCAAGGCCTCGTACGTATATACCCACGAGAGCAAGGAGACCGCCTCGATGAGTCAGTACACGCCACCGAGGGAGCATTCTTTCAATACGAGTGTGAGTTGGGAAAAACGTATAAATCAGTCTTACAAATTTGATGTGATGCTGTCGGGGCGTTTCCTCTCGTCGGTATGGAACGAGGAGTACGTGGATATGCTGGATGAGAGCAAGGGCACGCGCCGTAATCTGTGTCCTGCCTATACGATATGGAAACTGTCGTCGGTGCACTCTTGGGGCGAGCACCTAACCGTGAGCATCGCTGTGGATAATATTTTCAATTACAGGCCTGAGTATTATTACAGCAACGCGCCAATCACCACGGGGGCTAATTTGATGGTAGGAGTGGGGTGGAGGTTCTAATCTCCCAGCAGTCTCTTCATATCCTCCTCAGGCGGAAGAACTTCCTGAAGTTTTTTCTGAAGAGTCTTGTAGGTGGCCACGCCCATTGGCTTGCGGTAATCCTGAAGAACATATTCTACGTATGCTTTGTCGGCCTTCTTGCATAGGATGATGCCGACAGAAGGATTCTCGCCGGCAAGTTTCTCATCGTCGTCGAGGATGCGGAGGTAGGCCGATAGTTGGCCGAGGTATGCAGGTTTGAAATCTCCTTTCTTGAGTTCCACAACCACCAAGGACTTCAACTCTCTGTTGAAGAAAAGCAGATCTACCCAATGATCGTGCGATAGTTTCTCATAATGAACCTGATGCCCCTTGTAGGTGAAGTGCTTGCCGAATGTCATTATGAAGTTCTTGAGGTTCATAACGATGCTGTTCTCTATAACACGCTCGTCCACGTCCATAGGGTCGCTTTCGCTGATGTCCTCTGCATTTATGAAATCGAGCAGATATTCGTCCTTGAAAGTTTTTATTGTTTTTATGGCCAATCTAAGATCGGGAATCGTTGAAGCAAAATTGTTGGCAAGGGCATCCTTGTTCTCGTAGGTTTTTGCGAGAATTTTACATTCAAGGTCATCTACCGAAAGATGTTGCTCGTAGGCAAGTTTTATATAAAAAAGTCTTGCGTCGAAATCCTTAACTTTCTGCAAAATCAGGGTGTGATGAGTGAAACTGATGCCAAGAAAAGCAGTCACTGGGAAATCGTCGAAATTCGAAAGCATTAAAGGAACTATTGTATCATTCTTTGTTTCAGTTGGTTGTAATTTGGCAGTCGCGACTGCCAAATTAAGTTCGGTCGAATTCCACGCTTCGTAGAAGGCTCGCATGCCTCTTAGATTCCTTGAGGAGAAACCTTTTAATCCCGGCATTTCTGTCTTGAGAAGTTGACTTATTTTATCTATGGTACTTGTGCCCCAACCTAAACGGGATTTTTCCGACACATAGCGTCCTATGCCATAATAAAGAGAAAGTTGCTCCTCGTTGATGGCTCTCATTGCGCGAGCCTGGCTCTGAACGATGGCGCTTTTGATTGTATCTACCGCTTTCTGAATATCTGTGAGGCTGTTTCCCATAGTTTTGAATTTTTTATTTTCACAAAGATAATAATTTTTATGTAATTTGGCAGTCGCGACTGCCAAATTTTTCCTTATCTTTGCCCTACTATGAAAAAAGAGAAAATTGAGAAAACAAACGCATCCCGTATTCTTGACAAGGCCAAGGTGAAATACTCTCTTGTGCCTTACGAGGTGGATGAGAGCGACCTTAGCGCCGTGCACGTGGCCGCGCAGCTCGGTGAGCCCATCGAGCGCGTGTTCAAGACACTTGTGCTCCTCGGCGACAAGATAGGACATTTTGTGTGCGTAATCCCCGGCGACAAGGAACTGGACCTGAAGCACGCCGCCAAAATCTCCGGCAACAAGAGTTGCAATATGGTTCACGTGAAGGAACTCTTCGACCTAACGGGCTATATCCGTGGAGGTTGCAGCCCCATCGGCATGAAGAAGCATTTCCCAACGTTCTTCGATTCGTCGTGCCTGCAGTTCGATTATATCTACATATCAGCTGGCAAGCGCGGGCTTCAGATTCAGGCCAATCCCAACGACCTTATAAAGGTTTCGGATGGCAAGGCCGATGCGATAATCTTGTAATCCCTATGATGGGTGAAAGATTTTTTTTGATGATTTACTAATTAATATTATTTTTGCGATTGTTAATCAAAGGTTTTTATTATGCTGGCAACTAAATTCAATAGCACGCAGATGTACCTTCTTTCCGTATTTGCAAACGAGGAGTCGGGGGAGAGGCTTACAGAGATCAAGGATTTGATAACTCAGTATTATCAGAAAAAAGTTGATGAAAAACTCAACGAGCTTTGGGATAACGGTATTCTTGATCAAAAGCGCCTTGACCAGTTGATGACTATGGACTTGCATAAGGAATTGTGATGGAAAGAATAGTACTTGATACAAATTCTCTTGTTCAGTGTATAGCTCCAAGAAACAAGTATCACTCCATTTGGAAAAAGATTTCGGATGGAGAATATTATCTTTGTGTCTCTAACTCAATAATTTGTGAATACGAGGAGATTTTGACGAAGCTTGCCAACAGGGAAACCGCCAAGCTTATTATAAGTCTTATCCTCAATAGTAAAACCACTATAAAGATATCGCCTACATATCAATTCGAACTGATACAGGCTGATCCTGATGACAATAAATTTGTAGATTGTGCCATTTGTGGCAATGCGAGATGCATTGTTACAAATGATCATCATTTTGATATTCTTAAAACTATAGAATTCCCCAAAGTGATAGCAATCAGTATTGAGGAATTCTACAATGAATGTATGGCGTAGTTTATTTTTACTACTGCCGATGCGATAATCTTGTAATCCCTACCACCATCACTAAATAAAACGCCAGAATAAAGAACGGGAAAATCCACATTCCGAGCCATTGGCCCAGCAGTCCGCAGAATACCGGCATTATCATCATCGATATGTACGAGACCGCCAGAAACGAGCCCATTATCGCCGGCGAGTTTCCCTTGCCGAATAGGGTGGGAGTCAGGTAAGTGAGGTTCGGGAACATAGGACCGTTGCCTATGCCTATCGTCATAAGCGCCACGGCCGATATTGTGACATTTGGCGCAAGTATCAGCCCTATGATGCCTATGCCTAGGACAGACGCACCGCAGTATATGATGGTGTGGCTGCTCAATTTTATGGCCAGCATGCCCGACAGGAATCTGCCTATCGCTATGCCCATAAAATAGAACATTATAGTCTCGGCGGCCTCTGACGCCTCCAATCCCTTGTGCTCCACGAGGTAAGTGCTTCCCCAGCCGCCGCAGCTCATCTCCAGCGCCACCGACGCTATAAACAAGGTCCACATCAGCTTTACACCCGGCATCCGCCACATTTCTCTCACCGAGAGGGTCTTTATGTTTTGATTGTCAGCTGATGGCGATTCATCA
Source organism: Bacteroidales bacterium (assembly GCA_045628165.1). Classification (GTDB taxonomy): domain Bacteria; phylum Bacteroidota; class Bacteroidia; order Bacteroidales; family UBA3824; genus UBA3824. Next base: position 13,142 of record JAZQPB010000292.1, read on the forward strand.
TTGTCATTGCAGCTGATGGCGCGATTCCACAGCGGCCACGACAGCAACACCACGGCCGTAATTGATATCTGTATTACGAATGCGATATTATAGCCACCACGCCAGCCACCTTCGCCGCCTATCATTTCAGCTAATACCCATGGACTTACCGTGATGCCTATTCCGTAGAAGCAGTGCAGAAAATTCATCTGCGCCGACGAGTAGTGAAGGCTCACGTAATTGTTCAATGCCGCGTCGATGGATCCGGCGCCCAGTCCCAATGGAACGGCGCAAAGGCATATCAGCCAGAAATTTCCGCAATACGACATTCCCAATATTGCCGCCGCCGTAAGCGCCGTGCTCACTAATGTGATGGCCCTTGTGCCGAACCTCTTTATAAGCCTTGCGCTCAGCATGCTTGATGTTACCGTGCCTATGCAGGTGATTACGGTTACGAAACTGCCGAACGATATCGGCAGCCCGAACTCATCGTAAATAGCGGGCCAGGCCGTTCCAAACAGCGAGTCGGGAATTCCCAGACCTATGAATGCTATGTAGATTGCTATTAGTAATAATGTTGCCATGATTAATATTTTGCATGAAAAAGGCAAGGCCCGCGTGGGTCTTGCCTTTTTATTTACTTGTTGGGATTTTTTATTCTTACTTCTTGCTGATGAGTGAGCAAATCCACAATACAGCTATTGCGCCAGCTGTACCTACAAGAATCTGATTCAAAATACCGTTCTGTGCGCCGAATATCCAGCTGCCGAGAGCTCCGCCTATTACACCAACGATGATATTGAGAATAGTGCCGAGGCCGCCACCTTTGAATATTTTGCCTGCGAGAAAACCGCAGAGTGCACCGATGAGAATTGTTGCTATTATACCCATAATCGATAAGTTTTAATTGTTAATATAAATTGTTAATTGCAAATGTTTACACATTGAATCTGAAGTGCATGATGTCGCCGTCCTGCACCACGTAGTCTTTGCCCTCGATGTGGATCTTGCCCTGCTCGCGGCAGGCTGCCTCGGAGCCAAGACTGATGTAGTCATCCATCTTGATTACTTCGGCCTTGATGAATCCCTTCTCGAAATCGGTGTGGATAATTCCTGCGGCCTGAGGTGCAAGGCTTCCCTTCTTGAAAGTCCATGCACGGCTCTCGTCGGGGCCTGATGTGAAGTATGTCTCGAGGTTCAGGAGCTTGTAGGCTGAGTGGATGAGCTTTACAACGCCGGACTCAGAGAGACCCAGATCGTCGAGGAACATCTTGCGGTCCTCGTAAGATTCCATCTCGGCAATCTCCTCCTCGGTCTTGGCTGCGATAACGAGGATTTCGGCGTTCTCGTCCTTTACGGCCTCACGTACGGCCTCCACATGAGCGTTGCCGGTCAGGACAGATTTCTCGTCCACGTTGCAAACGTACATTACAGGCTTGCTTGTAAGGAGGAAGAGCTCCTTGGCGGCACGCTGCTCGTTCTCGTCGAGCTCCACGGTGCGTGCGCTCTTGCCCTGAAGGAGGGCGGCCTTTATCTTGTCCATCACCTGGCAGAGCATTGCCGCGTCCTTGTCCTTGGCTGTCTTGGCCATCTTCTCGGTCTTGGCGTAGCGGCTCTCTATGGATTCCAGGTCCTTTATCTGAAGCTCGGTGTCGATAATCTCCTTGTCGCGTACAGGATTTACGCTGCCGTCCACGTGGGTTACGTTCTCATCCTCGAAACAGCGGAGCACGTGTATGATGGCGTCGGTCTCGCGGATGTTGGCGAGGAACTTGTTGCCGAGGCCCTCACCCTTGCTGGCGCCCTTTACGAGGCCGGCAATGTCCACAATCTCTACTGTGGCTGGAATCACCTTGGCCGGATGATCTATCTTCTCGAGTTCTATAAGTCTGTCGTCTGGTACTGTAACAACTCCCACGTTGGGCTCTATTGTGCAGAACGGAAAGTTGGCTGCCTGAGCCTTTGCGCTTGATAAGCAATTGAAGAGTGAAGTCGGAGGCCAAGCGGTCTTAGGAAGACAACAATGGGCACCAAC
>JAZQPB010000293.1:0-3866 GCA_045628165.1 Bacteroidales bacterium
TCCTTGGCCCACAGAACGACATGGCTACGATCCGACTTAGTGCGACCCTTCGCCTCACCCTCCGAAACTCCCTCTGCACGGCTCTGAGCCAATGCCGAACGCTCGGTGGAGATATCGAGCCAATATTTGTTGTAGGCCTCCAACTCCTCTGGCGAATAGGCCGCGGTCTCTACAATCTCGAGTGCCTCGGCGGTTTCGGGTGAATTAAGGAGTTCGGGATCCACATCCACGGTGTCGTCGTCGATCTCGGTGAGGAATTTCAGCCAAAGATTCGCCATTTTGTCAACGGCCTTGTTGTCGAATTTAATGCCGAGTGACTTGTATTTCTGCAACTCTACAAATATCAGCGAGATATCCTTATGGACGTCTTTCGCGTTTTTCTGATTTGTCAGGTAATACTCGTGGATATAGTCGTTGGCGTTCTCCGCAGAACATTCTATCTCCGACTCGTTGACAAGGCTCAAAGCATATACATCCTTCAACTTATCGAACGATTGTCCCTTTTTCAACTGATTGCTGTAAGTGAGAACAGCATTATAAAGTGTACGAGAGAAGAAAGCCGTTGTCCAGTAATTCTGCATTTCAACCACAAAGGTACGGCCGTAGTTGTCGGTGCACTTTACGTCAACTATGGAATATTTCTTATCTATATTGCCGTGATGATTCTCTCCGCTGAGATACTCAACAGACTCAATCTTCATACCCTTGGGCAAGGGCAAAAGGGAATTCAGGAGACTTATCACAAGGTGCTTGTGCTCTCCGAATACCTTCTTGAAGGTAAGGTCCGCTTTGGGGTTCAGATATTTGGCCATTTTTGATTTTCGATTTTTGATTGTTGATTTTCTGATGCAAAGATAAGGATTTTTTCTGAAAATACAAACAAAAATCAATTTGATATTTTTATCAAAAATCAAACCCTCCCCTCTCCACCCCTACTTCCCTTTCCGCGAAAGTCGGAAAAAGATTATCTGTCCCGATAACGTGATTATGATAAATAGAAGAAGAAATATGAAAGTTGAAAAATATTTGCATTAATCAAATATTATACATAATTTTGCTTAACAAAATCAGCGCAAAACTATGAGAAGATTCAATACTACAGGAACTTGTTTCCCCGACGAGCATTATATGGTGGATATTTCAGAGCAGGTGAATATCGCCGAACAAATGGTAATTGACAATTACTATTTCTGTATCAACAAAGGCCGTCAGTATGGAAAAACAACTACTTTATATGCCCTCGGCAATCAGCTTGAGAGCCACGGATATACTGTGTTCTCACTTAGTTTTGAAAGACTTAGCGACGAGAGTTTCAAAAGTTTGGAAACCATCTTTGCTAAAGTTTTGTGGCAGATTTTTGAACTTGCCGACAACGACAATCTTCCAAATATTTCTGATTATTCGAAGGAGTTGATTATCAAGAACTACACATTCGATATGAAAGAAATATCGGTAGAGCAATTTTCGTCAATATTAAACAAAATATGCAAAAAGGATAAAATTGTTCTCATTATCGACGAAGTGGATCAGGCCTCGAATTACGAAAGCTTTATAAAATTCCTTGGTTTCCTTAGGGACAGATACCTAAATAGAGTAAAAGTTCCTACCTTCCAATCAGTAATTCTCGCAGGCGTTTACAATATCAAAAACCTGAAGCTGAAAATTCGTCCTGAAAGCGAGCATCAGTACAACTCGCCGTGGAATATTGCTGAGCCATACTCTGCAAAAATGGGTTTGCCAGAATCGGGAATCGCTAAAATGCTCTCGGAGTTCAAGGCTGACTACAAACTGGATATAAACGAGAACGAGGTGGCAAAGGCAATTTTCGGCTGGACAAATGGCTATTCATATTTGGTATCAAAGATTTGCAAGTTCATTGTAGAAAACAATCTTCCTTGGAACGAGGAAGGCGTTAATATTGCGGTAAGGGATATTCTAAAGGACAGAGAGGATTCTCTTTTGTGTTTCATTATGATTGAAATACAGGACAATAAAGAATTATTTGATATTGTTGAAAGGATAATAAATGGCGACTACATAATATTTAACCCACGAGAAAAAAGCATTAATTTGGGCTTAACTTTGGGTATAATATCGCCAAGAGAAGGTGGTGGAATTATGATATCAAATAGCATATTCGAAAACAGAATATTCAACTATCTCAATTGCCTAAAGGAAATGAGCAAGTTTTCTGCTTGAAACAGAAACGCCAAGCCCCGAAGGGGTGTCATATAAATAACCGTATGCGAAGCCTTGGCGAGCTTACGGTATCTGGCACGGCGAGGAATACAACCACAAGGGCGAGATCCAGCTCTCAGAATACCTCGACCACTTCGGCCTATCAGAAGGCTATATGCTGAGTTTCTGTTTCAACAAGAACAAGGAAACGGGATTGCAGAAGAAAGAGTTTGGTGATAAGGTGCTGTGGGAGGTGGTGGTGTAGCGAAAATCAAAAAACGCAGCCCCATCGGAATTGAATCTCCGAAAGGTCTGCGTTTAATCTTTTATTCGTTTATTCGTTTATTGGAACTATAGGGACAAGGCAAGGCGGAAGCCTATAAAGGAGTACCTGACAACGGGATGAGCGCGGCTGACTTTAGAAACCTTACAATTGATGGCGCCATTGCTCCAGCAACCGCCACGATAAACGCGGTTGGAGCCATTTATCACATCCTCGCACCATTCCCATAAATTGCCAGACATATCGCAAAGACCATAACCATTGGGTTTCTTGGAGGCAACCTCACGGCAGCCATCAACACCATCTATGTTGACAGAATACCAGGCATAGTCTTTGAGATCGTCCTCTAAGTTGCAGCCGCTATATACCGCATCGGGATCTCCTCCCTTGGCGGCGTACTCCCACTCGGCGCTGGATGGAAGGCGGAAGCTCTTGCCGGTGGCGGCGTTCAGTTTCTTGATGAAGCAGTCGTTGCCATCATTGATGGCATTCCAACTTACTTGATTTACAGGCAAATCATCGCTGATACCACCTTTATAATAACTATCACCAGTGGAAGAAGGATTACCATCCATCACTGCTTGCCACAAGGCCTGTGTGGTCTCGGTCTCGGCTATATAGTAATAGCCATCGGTATAGTTAGGAATTCCTATCATCTTGAGTTTCACCTCCTTTCCGTTTCCGCTTATATTGAAAACGATATGGTCAAAATCCTTCATTGCGGCGTTGAGTCCCTTGCTGCGCGCAAAGGTAAGCTCCTTCTTGTAGAGTTTGGTGAATACATCGTCACCATCGTAGAGCTCCACAGAAATACCATTGGCATAAACGCCTGAGAGCAAGGCAACATAGTAGGTGCCTGCGGAGATAGTGGTCTGATCAGAGGCGGGAACAAGCTCAATCTCGGAAACTGCAACGTCTGATGCAGCTGCTACCGGCTTGCCTTCAGCATCGAAGGAAACCTTGATGGCTCCGGCTATCTTCTCGCCGCTGATTGACTTAACCACGATCCTGTCGAAAGCCTGAGAGGTAGTAATTTTCAGGAGCGAGCCAATGTTCAGGAGCTCGAAGCTCTTGTCGTCCTTTGTGATAGCCACGCTGAGGTTGGCGGCAGGGTCAAAAGTGCCTGATATTGCCTTCTGTGTGGATGGCAATGTGGCTAAGATTTCTCCACTTGCGAATGTGGCGGCTGACTGGTAAGGATAGAGAACGTAGTAGTTGTCAGCTGGCTCCTGCACATCGCCGGTGAAGTCGGCTGTTGCGCCGTCAGCGGCCACTGTAGAGCTGAACTCGCAGTTGTTGCCCAACTTGTCGAATACCGAGATTGCGTCGCCAGTGGTGAAGATCACGGACTTGTGGTCGTCGGCGAGGGCGGTCTTGCTGATCTTGGCATCGCCGTCGGCTACGC
>JAZQPB010000294.1:0-5865 GCA_045628165.1 Bacteroidales bacterium
GGCCTTAATCCTGACTCCGGCGTAGATCATCACGCCGTCGGTTGGGGCGTAGATCATTGTGGGGTCAAAATCGGCTGACCACGGATTGTGGGCGCTTATTATCGGATTTTCCTGCTTATGGTTTGTCAGATTCTCGCCGCCGAGGTAGATTTCCCAACGCTTGAAACGTCTTGTAATCTGTGCCGAGAGCAGACAGAACGCGTCATAATCCGGATTCCACGACCAAGTTTTATCCGCCGTGAGGTATGGATCGGGCATGCGTCCACCGCCATTAATCTGAGCCGTTAGGTCAAACTGCCAACGGTCAAGCCTGTTCTGATACGACGCCGTAACGAGGGCCTTGTACCTGGAAGTAAGAGGCTTGGAGCGGAGCATTCCATTGTAAGTGCACTCCACATCGTTGATCCTGTAGGCCGCGGTCAGGGTAAGACGCTTCAGCAGCGGATAAGTGGCATCCACCTGCGCCACGTGGCTGAACGATTTGCCATCGAGGGCGGAGATCGTTATGGTGTGGGCGTCAGAATCGAAATCCACTATCTCCTGACTTATGAAATTGGTGTAGTAATAATCCATATTCACCTTCAGTGTCTTATCCATAATCGGAATGTACCACGCGAGAGAAGCGCCTGTGTTCCACGCCTCCTCCTCCTGAACGATATCCTTTATCAGCATAACGCGGTTGGAGGCCAAAAGATTGTTGTTCTCCACCAACGGACGCGCAGTCCTGTATCCCTTGCCTGCCGAGAGCCTGATACTCAGAATGTTGTTGGGCTGATATTTTATATGCGCCCGTGGAGTAAGGAACCCGCCGTGAATGTTGCTGTAATCGTAGCGGAGACCCGCCATCGCCGAAATCTTGGTTCCCTTGGTGAAAGTATATTGCGCATATACTCCCGGAACAGTCTCGCTATCAGAAAATGCGGCATCAGCGGGCACCAGAGTCTCATCGAAATCGTCGTGAAGCAGGCTGATGCCCGTGCTTATGTGGTGCAGACCATCAAACTTGGCCTCGTACATCAGCTGGGCACAGATACTGTTTTGAGCCACATCATATTGGCGGATTCCGTAATGCGATTCCTGATTGTGGTGCGAGAAGTTCGCCATCACGGCCACACTCTCCTCTCGCTCGGGATTCAGCACCGCGGCGTGCTTTGTGTAGGCCTCAAGGCGGTTAGTGCTGATGCCGATGGAATATAGCGGCAATCCGTGCATGGCCTCGTGCTGACCGCTCTGCCTGTCCTCGGTGAGGATGGAGAATCCGGAGTGCATTATGTAACGGTCGGTAACCAGTTTCCAGCGAGTAGTGGCGTTGTATTGCTCCACCGACGGCATATCCATGAAACCGTCGTCGTTGGCGTCGTGGCTCTTGGCGCGGTTCTCGTAATGGCCCATCACAGAGCCGGAGAGTTGACGCGTGGGATGAAAGTTGACATCAAAATTGCCCTCCATCCTGGTCTGCGAGTCGCCATAGAGGTTTATATTCAGAGACTGCTGATCCTCAGGTTTCAGATAGTCGATATCTATCTGACCCGTAATGGATTCGTAGCCGTTTTTCACTGACGCCGCGCCCTTGGACACGTTGATTCCCTTCATCCATGTGCCGGGCACGTAGCCAAGCGCGAACGGCGAGGCCACTCCACGGAAATTCGGCAAATTCTCGGTGAGCATCTGTACGTATGTGCCCGAAAGTCCGAGAAGTTTTATCTGACGCGCACCCGTGGCCGCATCGCTGTACTGCACATCCACCGACGGATTGGTTGCGAAACTCTCGCCAAGATTGCAGCACGCCATCCTGAAAAGTTCCTTCTGTCCTATCGTGAGGCCATTCTGCGCGCCCGACATACGGCGTGTGCCACTCTGGGCCTTCACCGTAACCTCCTTGTGCTGCTGCTCCGGCACTATCACGGAGTCCTGTTCCTGAGCCACCGACATCAGAGGCATAGCGCCCATCAGCAATGGCAATATCAAATGTTTGTTTTTCATAGTTTTGCAGATGCAAAGATAGGAAAATTTGCGGACAGGGATTTATATTTAGAAGGGAAAGTATATCAAAATTTGGCCAATAAGAAAAAAATCTCACAAGCAATATCATGATTTTTATGCAAATTTGAACTCCAACTTCAAATTTACATAAACTTCTCTCCAAAATCTTATGTAATTTTGAACTGCGACTTCAAATTTGCATAAACCTTACGCCAGCTCCCTCACAAAAAGCACACTTCTTGCAATGCGCAGGAGGTCGTCGTCGGAGACTGTGTGGATATTCTCGTCGTTGAGGAAGAAGAAGATGCTGTCGTCGATGCGGCGGGCCTCCTCGTTCTTGTATTCGATGGAGTCGGGAGCGAAAAGCGCTGAGTTCAGGCTCTCTACTGATACCATCAGGCTGCCACCGTCCACATTCACAAAGCGTACTGGATAACGCTTTCCCTCGTATGAAATATATTCTCTTTTGTTCATTTTCTGCATCGTTTATTTAATTGTTAATGGATTATGTTTTTTTATTACGATGCAAAGATAATATGGAGGTTGTGTCGGAATGTGGTACAGGACAAAAGTTTTTTTATAAAAAAAGCAAAACCGGTCCGCACCTCGCAGTGCGAACCGGTATTATTATTTTCATACACAAGGTGTTGCCAGTGGGTGGGTTATGCGAAGCAATGTCCCACTAATAATCCTACAAGGATGCCAACGGTGAAACCTACATCTACCCAGCTGAGTTCCTTGGTTTTACCTAAGAATATTAGGATGACTCCAATGGTCGCGGCAATGCCAAACCAAATCCAGAAATGATCGTTGGCACCAAGCCAGTTGAAGAATGAAAACAAAAATCCTAAGACAGCAAAAACAGCCATCGAAGGCCAAAGGGCAGAACCCTCATCGTTGTAACGTCCCATTTTTGTGAAATTTTTTAAGTGATTAATAATATTTGCTATGATTAGAAATCGAGTTCCAATGTTGCGTTGGGGTTCTCGATAGTTCTTGCGAAGTTTGCCAGGGATTCCAGCGGATTGTTGGTAACTATGTTGCTTATTCCGCGCAGAGCCTCTATTATCTCTTCCCTGTTGTTGTCGGTGATGGCGTTGTTGAGCACGCGGTAATGTGCCGACAGTGCCGTATCCCGCTGACCCATTACCATTTCCAATGCGTTTTGGTAAAAGGTGTATTTGGTTTTCATGCGCTCGATCTCCAGGTTGGATAGTGTCTCAAGTTTCTTGATCTCGGCCTCGTTTCTCTTGTTGATTTCATATAGGTCGGCTATTCTTGACAAGCCTCCTGATACTCTATCTATTGTGGAATCTATCACATCCTTGTTTTCTCTGTAGAATTGGATGCCTGATTGCATTTTCTCTTTTATGTTTGCCATATTTATTTTGATTTGTATATTTTGCTGAATTCCTTGCATACATCCAGAAGATGTTTGAGGTCTTCTACGAATTGCCTGTCTTGGGTAAGCTCGTATTTCTTTACGGAGCCGTGTCTGAAATCGTCCCACGAAGGCTCTCCGAATACTATCTTGCGCAGTGGCTCGTAGGCATGTACGAACGCCTTGTGGCAAGCGTACAATGATTGTATGAGCTCTGCATGTCTCATTGTCTGTCCTCTTGACTTCAATGATGATTTATAGGCCTTGGATATGCCTTTTATCACGTCGTTTTTCTCTTGGGCAATCTGTTTTCTTGCTTCTGAGACATTAGAGTTTAGGTCTGATATGGATCCTAGAAAGTCAATAAGACCTTCTCCCAATGTAACAAGGCCTGCGATAGCCCAGTCGGTGGAGTCCAGGGTATCGTTTTCTTCCGAGTTGTCGATTCTGTCGATTATATAATCTACTCCAGATGCAATCGCCTTTCCGGAATCAAGCCATGATGTGTCGTAATTTACGTTGATGTCCTCCATATTGTCGCATAGCATCAGGTGAGGCAGAGAGTCGTCATCCATCATCTTGTCGATAATCATTTCTGTCTCTTGGGAGGCTACCTTGTCTTTTACGTAGTTCACGAGCTCTTTGGCCAGCCATAGGTCTCTGAATGCGTTTTTCCGCAATTGTAAGAGACTTTTGTAATATTTTAGACTCAAAGATTTTTGTTTCTCCAATTGTTCGCCAAGGTGCACCGAACATTCTTTTATATATCTAAGTTCTTGTATTTCGCTCTTTAGGCGGCTACTGTCACCCAGTGTGAACAGGCTTTTGAAAAATCCAGAGTATTGGCTGTCGCTGTCATAACATATTCTTGTGCCATTCTCTATGTTTGCTGTCATTTCCTTGTTGTCCTTGTTTATTGTGGTGAACAATTGTTTGGCAGATTGGGCATAAGTCTCGTATGGGAGGACATCTCCTTTTAGAATTCTTTTGTCATCGTAATGGCATCTGAAGTATCTGGCATTGAATATATATACCTGATATGGAATTAAGAATGGTTCTATTACCATATTGATTATGAACTGTATAGCAAAACCTGCGCATGATATAGTCTCCAGCCATCCACGCCATCCACTAGGGTGCATTAAGCACTGCAATGTATCGTTTATGCTGAAGTCATATCTGCATAATGTCTCGTAAAACATGCTTGTGGTTATTATCGCACATACAAGAAAAAAATTTTTCATGTCCTCATCTATGCTGCCAAACTCTTTTTGCCCTGTTCTTTTCCTTACAGTATTCCATAAATAGTATCTGTGGCCACGAAACATACCATATTTCAACCATCTTTTAAATACGTCCCATAAAGTCAAGGGAGTGGTTTGGTTCAATATATCAATTCCGCAAATGACCCGGACATCCCACATTGAATGATATATTCTTTTCGAATGATAATTGGATGAATCTTCTCCTTCCAGAATGGAATTGTTGATCAAGTACCATGCTAATATAAGTACGTATGGCAGAATGTATAATAATATAATTGTCCACATATTTGATAATCGTTTCTGATGTTATTATTCGTTGAGCGCTTTCTCGAGGTATTTCTCGAAAGTTTTCACGTGGTCGTACCATTTGGGGTACGATGGGTGATACGGATTTACGAGGGCTATCTTGTGATTGCTGCCCGGCAGCTGCATGTGGCAGAGGTAGCCTTCGGTCTTGTCGAGCATCTCCTTGTCGGTTACGTACTCGTTTTCCCATCGTATCCTGGTGTTGATTACGCAGCCCCAGATTATTACGATATCCGGCTTAAGCTCGTGGAGCGTTTCGATGAATGCACCAAAGTCGCGCTCCGACATATCAGAGAGCATTGTCTGTCGGAAACTGGTCTTGCCATTCTTGTCGATGTTTACGGGCAGGAAAAACTGGATGTAGTTGGTGAACGACAAGTGCTTCCATACTTCATGACTGTCGTTGGTATTCAGGTATTTGCCAATTACATTGGTGAATTTGGTGTAAGTAGCCAACTCGCCGTCCACGCAATAGCCTGGCTCGTCGTGAAGTTTCTTGTTTTGGGCTACATACTCAGGACAGATGCTGTCGAATTTCGATGAGTCCTTTTTCTCTACCGACGTGCATTCCTTGAAGAATTTGCAGTCGGTCTTTTGGCAATAGAAACTTGCGCCCAATACGAGTATTTTCTTGCCGCGGATGCCTTCATTGTATTTGCTGCCTACGGCTGGCGTAAAAAATCTTTGCATAATTGCTTTTGTTTTTTATGTTTTTCTGATGCAAAGTTGAGGGTTTTCCGCCATACATCTGCTATACGTATAGTAAAAAAAATATCAGGAAAGAAGAATCTCTATTCTTTTGTAAGTGGCTTCTATCTCAGATTGGAACTTCCGTTTCAAAGCGTCTTTGCACTGAGTCCTCAGACTTTCTCCATATTTCTCTCCGTTGCTGTTCAGTATCATATTGGTGACCTCTTTCCATGGAATGGT
>JAZQPB010000295.1:0-2077 GCA_045628165.1 Bacteroidales bacterium
ACCAAGTTCTCAAGTTCGGTAAGCGATTTTTTGCCGAAATTTCTGAACTTCAGCAAATCAGCTTTGTTATAGGCAACCAATTCGCCCAATGTTTCTACCTCAGCGGCCTTCAAGCAGTTGAGTGCGCGGACAGAGAGGTCCATGTCAATCAACTTGGTCTTGAGCAACTGACGCAGATGGAGGGTGGTTTCGTCAAACTCTTCTACAGCCTGCTTGGGTTCAGCCTCGAGGGAGATGCGCTCATCGGAGAACAGCATGAAATGCTGAATCAAGATGGTGGCAGCCTCTTTCAAGGCCTCCTTGGGATGGATTGAGCCATCGGTCTGAATGTCAAACGTGAGTTTCTCGTAGTCGGTACGTTGGTCAACGCGGTAGTCGGAAACTTCGTATTTCACATTCTTGATGGGGGTATGAATTGAGTCGATTGCGATAACGCCGATGGGGTCGCCAGCCTTCTTGTTTTCGTCAGAAGGAACATAGCCACGACCTTTTTCGATGGTGAGTTCAATCTTCAGTGAAGTGGTGGGCTCCATGTGGCAGATCTCGACTTCGGGATTCAACACCTGGAAACCATTGAGGTAATTGTTCAAGTCTCCAGCCTTGAAAACGGTCTGTCCGATGATCTCAAACGAAACCTTCTCACTGTCCGTATCCTCGATTTGGCGACGGAAGCGGACCTGCTTCAAACTCAAGATGATGTCGGTCATATCCTCTACAACGCCAGGAAGCGATGAGAACTCGTGGTCAACGCCCTCGATACGGACCGAAGTGATAGCGAATCCTTCAAGGGAGGAGAGGAGGATGCGTCTCAAGGCATTGCCTATTGTAATACCGTAGCCAGGCTCCAACGGGCGAAACTCAAAAGTTCCACGGTAATCGTCTGCCTCCAGCATAATCACCTTGTCAGGTCTTTGAAAAGCTAATATTGCCATTATTTATCCTTTCTTATTATTACGTCTTAAAGTCTCAAAGATGCAAGGCCGCCGCAATGATGCGGCGCCCTTTAGTCGTCAACTATTACTTGGAGTAAAGTTCAACGATGGCCTGTTCGTTGATATTCTCAGGAATATCGGCACGCTGAGGATAGTTCATGAACTTGCCGCTCAAGGTAGCGCCGTCCCATTCAAGCCAGGGATAGTTGGTGCCGCGGGAAGCGACAGCGTCAGCGATAACCTCGAGGGATTTGGAACGTTCGCGAACAGAGACTACATCTCCTTCCTTCAAGGAATAAGAAGGAACGTTTACTACAGTACCATTAACGGTGATGTGGCAATGTGAAACCAACTGGCGAGCCTGTGCGCGGCTGCGAGCGATACCCAGACGGTAAACGACATTGTCCAAACGAGCTTCGATCAACTGCAACAACACTTCACCAGTGATGCCGCCGCGACGTGAAGCCTCGGCATACAGTTTGCGGAACTGGCGCTCCAAAATACCGTATGTATATTTTGCTTTCTGCTTCTCCTGAAGCTGTGATCCGTACTCGGATAATTTGCCACGGCGCTTGCTCTGGCCATGCATACCGGGAGCGTAAGGCTTTTTCTCATAGTTCTTGTCTGCCCCGTAGATCGGATCATGAAATTTTCTTGCAATTTTGGTTTTAGGACCTGTATATCTTGCCATTTTTCTTTACGATTTAGATTGTTGTTTCTTGAATTTTGAATCTTGAAAACGATCTGAATTCTAAAATTCTCTTTCCCTATAATTACACACGACGACGTTTTGGGGGACGGCAACCATTGTGAGGAAGCGGAGTGATGTCCACGATCTCGGTTACTTCGATTCCACAGCCATTGATTGCGCGGATTGCAGATTCACGTCCTGAACCAGGTCCCTTTACGAAGACCTTTACTTTTCTTAGGCCCAAATCATAAGCAACTTTACCGCAATCTTCCGCAGCCATCTGAGCGGCGTACGGAGTGTTTTTCTTCGATCCGCGGAAGCCCATTTTTCCAGCTGACGACCAAGAAATCACTTGTCCGGCATTATTGGTCAACGATACAATTACGTTGTTGAAGGATGCAAAGATGCATGCTCTTCCAAGAGGTTCAACTTTTACGACTCTTTTTTTGGTCGG
>JAZQPB010000296.1:0-5933 GCA_045628165.1 Bacteroidales bacterium
ACGACTACCACCACTACAAAAACAAGTACATATACAAGAAACCCATTCAGCTGAAAACCACCACCGACCTCCAGAGCTCCGAGAGGGTGATACGCACCGACTTTGTAAGGCTAAGGCAGATACTGTCGAGCCTGATAACCAACGCCTACACATTCACCAACTCCGGCAAGATATGGATAAGGTGCCAGCAGATAGAAAACAGCGAACTCCAGTTCAGCGTATCTGATACCGGCATAGGAATACCAGCTAATGCGTATCCGCACATATTCAGCCCCTACAACCACCCCCAGATGCAGTCCATCAAATACTCCCAGCTGGAGCACACCGGACTCGGCCTCAGCATCAGCAAGTCGCTGGTGGAGATGCTCGGCGGCAGAATATGGTTCGACTCGGAAGAAGGCAAGGGCACCACATTCTACTTCACGATACCATACATCAAGGCCACCGAGACAGGAATAAACACCAGCAACAGCTACAACTGGAGCCGTCACAACCTGCTGGTGGCAGGATGCAGCAGAATAAACAACGTGAAAATCTGCAACAAGATACTGAACACGGGAGCCAGATTCTGCAATTTCCTGCTCAACCCCGAATCCACCGACAAGACATCGCTGGATACCAGCTACTTCAAGAACATAAGCCTGCTGATAGTAGACCAGAGGGTGATATCCACACCGGGAGTGATAAGCGTGCTCACGCGGTATCCCAACGCCCCCATCATCATCACGCAGGAAAACATCGACATCAACGCCCTCTGCGGCGAGATAGACCAGAAACTAAACGCAATAATATGAAACTAAACGAGATAGGAGAATTCGGATTTATAGAACGCTTTCAGCTGAAAAACCCAGCCAAACTGCCCGGCGGATACACCGGCATAGGCGACGACTGCGCCGTAATCCCCAACCTGAAGGGCGAGGAATACACCGTAAGCACCGATATGCTAATGGAGGATGTACACTTTGTGCGCCGGGAGATAGGAGGCTATCAGCTGGGCCACAAATCCCTGGCCGTAAACCTGAGCGACCTGGCCGCATCGGGATCCACACCGTGCGGATGTTTCCTGTCGATAGCCATACCCGACGACACCGACGTGGAGTTCTTGGACGAATTCATGAAAGGATTCCACAAGATGGCCACAGTATACGGATGTCCGCTCCTGGGCGGCGACACCACACGCGGCCGCCACGGCCTGGCCATCAATGTAACGGTAATAGGCCACTGCAAGGAGGGCCGCAGCAAGGGACGCGGCAAATCCATGCCCGGCGACATCATCTGCGTATCGGGCACACTGGGCGATTCGGCCGCGGGGCTCCACTACATACTGCATCCCGAATACGAGCGCGGCGAAAACGCCTTACAGCTGATAAGGCGCCACCACACGCCCAAGCCGAGAATCCTGCTCGGTCAGCAGCTGGGCGAGATGCCTGAAGTGCACTCCATGATGGACATATCAGACGGAGTGGCATCCGACATAAGGCACATCCTGAAACGAAGCAACGTATCAGCTGTAATAGAGCTCGACAAACTGCCCTACAGCCAGCTGATGGCAGATACATTCGGCCACAATCCGGCACAGATGCGCAAGCTGGCCCTCTGCGGCGGCGAAGACTACGAGCTGATGTTCACCATAGACAGCCGCGCCTACACCGACGAATGGGCCCGAAAGAAAGGGGTAACCGCCATAGGACGCATTACCGATGCTCCAGGCCATCAGCTGATATACACTGAATACGGAATGCCCACCAACGGCTTTGGCGGAGGATTCGACCATTTTGCCTGCTGAAAAAAACAAAACAAAAAAAACACATCGGAAAGGTGCACAGACTGATAATACATATAATAACGGCACTGGTAATTGCGGCGTGCACAGGTAATGCGGCCACGGCGCAGAGCCTGGACCTTACGCACATCAACGAGATGGAGCGCAGGGCCGACACTCTGCACGGATACAGCAAGGCGGCGGCACTGCTCGACATTGCCAAGAGCTACGAGTATATATCCATCACCAAGTCGATGTACTTCTGCCAGAGAACACTGGACGAGATAATGCTTGCAAGCGGAAGCCGGCAATACTACACAGCCGACAGCATCCCCACCGAGCCGGACTCTCTGCTCGACATGAGAGCCGAGACCCTTATGCTGCTGGGCAAATGCTACATAAACCTGAACGACGAGAGCGTGGTGGAAAACTCCACATCCAACGAGACCAAAACCAGCAACAAGGAACACGCACTGGAGCTGTTCAGCGCGCTGCACGACATACGCCTGCGCCAAAACAAAACCGCCGAGCTGGCCCAGGCCGACAACTGCATAGCCGTCACCATGATGGTGATGGGCAACAACGACAGCGCAATGGCGATTTTCAACCACAACATAGCAATATATCAGCGGATAAACGACAAAACCGGACTGGCCAAAACATACAACAACATAGCCCTGATAATGTGCCAGAACCCCAGGCAGATGGACAGGGCCAACAGCTTTTTCAGGAAGGCGCTCCGTTTTGCCGAGGAAGACTCCGTATACAACATCTACATACAGGCATCGCTAAACCTGGCCGACAACTACCGCAAGAAGGGCAACAACACCATGGCGTACCAGTATCTGAACAACGCAGTGCCTATATGCGAGCAGTGCGGCAATATCGTAAACCTGAACATGATATACCTGGAGCTGGCCGACCTGAACAAAACCACCGGCAACTACAAGGAGGCATACGAATACATGGAGAAATACAACAGCCTGAGAGACACGATTTTCAACATGGAAAACCTGAAGCTGAGCCAGGAGCTGAAGGCAAAATACGATATAGCCACCAAGGATTCGGAGATAAACAAGCTGACCGAGGAGAAAGACCAGAAAGAGCAGAAACTGTATGAGGACGCCCGGATGATGTTCAGGCAGAAGATTTACCTCGGAGTGGCAATGGTGCTTTTTCTGCTGGCGCTTTACGGATTTCTGCACGCCCACAGAGAAACCATCAGCAAAAACAAAACCAACGCCCTGCTCACCAAGGCCAACAACAACATAAACAACAGCATCAACTACGCCAGCCGCCTGCAGAAAATCATCATAACCGGCGAGCGAAATGTAAAGGACCTGCTGAAGGACTATTTTGTATTCCACAGGCCCAGGAGCATAGTATCGGGCGACTTCTATTACGTAAGGGATTTCGGGAATTACATGGTGGTGGCCGTGGCCGACTGCACGGGTCACGGAGTGCCGGCCGCATTCCTGAGCGTGCTGCACATCACATTCTTCAACGAGATTTTCAGAAACAACTCCACAGCGCCCGATCCGGGAGCCGTGCTCGACAACGTGCGCAATATGACCATAAAGGCGCTCAACCAGAACGACGACCTAACAGCATCCACCGACGGAATGGACTGCGGACTCCTGATAATGGACAAGGCAAGCCGCGAGGCCAGATACGCCGGCGGATACATAGACCTATACATAGCCCGCCACGGCACAGGAAATATCGATGTGATAAGGAGCACCCACAATCCGGTGTGCTGGTATTTCAAGCAGATACCATTCAAGACCCAGAACCTTAATCTGGATCCCGACGATATAATATACATGTTCAGCGACGGATACACCGACCAGGTGGGACCGCGCAATTCGGAAAAATTCACAAAGAAGAGACTCAAGGAAACCCTCGAGAGAATATCGGGCGAGGAAATGGAGAATCAGAAAAACATCCTTCAGCAGGAGCTTGAGCAATGGCAGCAGAACGCCAAGCAGATAGACGACATACTGATACTCGGCATCAGGGTCAGCTCTCTATATCAGCTAAACTCATAACTCCGTGTTCGTCGATGGAGATTACGCCGTCATCCATCATGCCCTCCACCACCTTGCGCACCAGGTCCTCGTCGGCCTTCAGATTGCCAAGCACGGCGTCTATATCACCGGGATTGGCCTTCAGCTTGGCATACACCATATCGAAAACCTTGTCGAAATCGTCGAGGGAACCCTCCTCGGTTTTTCTGCGGCGGCATACATCGCACTCTCCGCAGTCCTCGCCGTCGGTTTCGCCGAAATATTCCGTAAGCTGACGCGAACGGCATTTCTGGTCGTTGAGGCAGTACTTTATCATGGCATTGATGCGGGCCTCGTAGCGGTCGCGCAGGAGGTCGTAGGTCTCGGGCTTTATTATCAGGCTGCTGTCGGCCAGGCGCTCGCACACATATATTATATAAGGAGTGGACCTCTGAGGTATGTAGCTGATAACCTTCAGCTGGTTCAGCTTGTTGAGGTAGGCGTATATCACATCCACCTTGCACTTGCCCTCGCGGGCCAGCGCGTCCTCGTCTATCTCCACGTAATTGCCCCAGAGTCCCTCGTAGTTGCGCAGAAGCATCTTTATGAACCCGTCGAAAGCCCTGTTGGCCACCTGAAACTTATAGAGATCCTCTCTCGTAATCAGGAACATCACCCTTCCGCGTGTAAAAACCTCGTCGGTGAGCTCTATGTATCCGTTGCGCTGCAGGATCTTGAGGGCCGAGAAGAGCTGAAGCTGCTGAAATCCGTATTTCTGCGAGAAATCGTAGATATTGAACCCGTAAGCGGCATCGCGCCCCGCTCCCACCGGTATCTGGAAATGATTGCCGAGGGCATTGTATACGGTGCGGATGTAGTCCTTGGGCGGAAACGAGTTGCTGAGTCCGCGCCTCAGCCTCGTGATGTCGGTGTCGTTGTATAGGAGCACGGCGTATGCCTTCTTCTCGTCGCGTCCTCCGCGGCCGGCCTCCTGAAAATATCCCTCCACGCTGTCGGGAATGTCG
This sequence comes from Bacteroidales bacterium, assembly GCA_045628165.1. Classification (GTDB taxonomy): domain Bacteria; phylum Bacteroidota; class Bacteroidia; order Bacteroidales; family UBA3824; genus UBA3824. The sequence goes on from JAZQPB010000296.1 coordinate 4,794, forward strand.
ATATGCACCACCGTGCGCACATCAGGCTTGTCGATGCCCATGCCGAAAGCGTTGGTGGAGCAGATGATGCGGATGTTGCCATTTTTCCACTGCTCCTGTCGGAAGTCCTTGTATGCCTGTGTGAGGCCTGCGTGGAAGAAGTCAGCTGATATATTCCTCGACTGCAGAAACTCGGCGGACTCCTTGGTGCGCTTGCGGTTGCGTACGTATACTATGCCTGTGCCGGGCTGATTGTTGAAAATGCGGAGCATGTACTCCTCCTTGTCCACCACACGGCGCACAAGGTAGATGAGATTCTTGCGCGAGAACGATTTCTTGAAAAGGTTTTTCTCCTTGAAACCCAGGCGCTCCATGATATCATCGGCCACCTCGGGAGTAGCCGTAGCGGTAAGTGCCAATACAGGGACATTAGCTGGCAAAATCTTACGCACATCAGCTATCTTGAGATAGCTGGGGCGGAAGTCGTAGCCCCACTGCGATATGCAGTGAGCCTCGTCGATGGCCAGGATGCTCACCTCCATCTCCCTCACCTTGGCAAGGAACTGCTCTGTACCGAGCCTCTCGGGCGACATGTATAGAAACTTGACCTCGCCGTATATGCAGCTGTCGTAGGCGTTCTGGATCTCGCGCTGGCTCATGCCCGAATATACGGCCACGGCCCTTATGTTGCGCCGGCGGAGATTTTCCACCTGGTCTTTCATGAGGGCTATCAGCGGGGTAATCACTATGCAGACACCGCTCTTGCTGAGGGCCGGCACCTGGAATATTATGCTCTTGCCGCCGCCGGTGGGCAGCAGTCCGAGCGTATCTTTCCCGTAGTCGGCCACAGATTTTATGATGTCCTCCTGCAAGGGGCGGAAACCATCGTAGCCCCAGTATTTCTTGAGTATGTCGGTGTAGATGCTCATAGCTGCCTCCAATTTTTGCCCTGGCTCAATTTTAACGATTATTTACCAAAGCAAAAATAGCTATTTTTTTTATATTTGGCATTTTTTTCTTAATTTTGCGCTGAATTTTTTATCAAAAACGACTACGATGTTAAGGAGAATATACCTGTTGATAATATTAACCACAGCCATATCCGCAGCCTCAGCACAGGAGACGGGCGCCATATTCAAGATAGACGGCCAGAGCATATAC
>JAZQPB010000297.1:0-20961 GCA_045628165.1 Bacteroidales bacterium
GATGCCCCCGGTTACTATTTGTGCTGCCTTCCAGGCAGTGTGTAGGCTGGAAGCCTTTACAATTAGTAACCCGGGGCATCGCCTCGGGAAATTAAAGATGTACGAATTATTTTCTTCTGCTCTTGAAGAATTCCTCAAACAAATCCATCTGAGGCTTGTTTGGGATTGTGGTGATCTGGAAACCGTTGTGGATATTCATCACGGATTCCTTGTCCTGCTCGTACTTGGTCCAGTAAGGAAGAGCCTCGCCGTTGGGATCGCAGTTCTTGGTGAAATTGATCCAGTACTTTGTCATGATGGAGGCCACCGACTGCTCAAGAGGAGTGAAGTTTCCGCGGTTCATATTGTAGATAAACTGCATCTCCACGGCGTGAACTGCGCCTCGCTTGCTGCCGCCCCAGCCGTTTTTGGGATTCTGGTCGAAGTAATAGAGATATACATTCTTATTGGACTTCTTGGTCTGGAGATTTGCCCAGGCGTATGTGCCCCAGGCGAAAGAGCCGTCACGGAAGATGTCGGAAAGAGCATCCTTGGCCTCGGCGGGATTTGTGGCAGGATACATCTTCAACATTCTGTCGGCAAAGTCGCCGTAAATCCATTTGATGCGGTTCTCGTACTGGTCAACAGGAGTTGGTGCGGTGAAGAAACAGCCCTCGTCGCTGTTGGTGCCTATAAGGATATTAACATCGTTGAAGTTGCCGGCCTCATACATCTTGTACTGGTCGTCCACGATTACCTTGCCATCAACCACTGGCCAGAAAGCCTCCCATCCGGTGCTGTCAACAATCCTCATAGGATCCATGGCGCGGAAAGCCTTCATGTTCTTGGCCTTCATTCTCTGCTGGAATTTTACGCCGGCATTTTCAGCTGACTTGCTGTCCACCATGAAGGTATTGCCATGACGCTCGGTGCCTACGGGCCAGAAACTGCTTCCGCTCTCGCAGATGGCGCTGCGGAAAAGTCCCTTGCAGAGAGGCGATGCGCAGAGAATGCTTACGGAGATTCCGCCTGCCGACTCGCCGGCGATTGTAACCTTGTCGGGGTCGCCGCCAAATGCCTCGATATTGTCGTGAATCCACTGGAGGGCAAGAATCTGGTCCATGATTCCATAGTTGCCAGACACGCCATCAGCTGACTCCTTGCTCAATTCAGGATGACTCATGAAACCAAGAGCACCGAGACGGTATTCCACTGATACATAAACGATTCCCTCGTCGGTGAAGTGGTCGGCCACGGCATCACCGGCATAATGTCCGCCCACGTATGCGCCGCCGTGAATCATCACGAAAACAGGAAGTTTCTCGTCCTTGGATTTTGCTGGAGTCATTACAGAGAGATAGAGACAGTCCTCCGAAACCTTGCTTCTGTCGTTGGTGCCCTGGCAAGGCATCTTGCCCCAGTCTGCGGCCTTGTAGACGCCCTGCCATGGAGCCTTGGGAACGGGAGCCTTCCAGCGGAGATTTCCAACAGGCGGCTCGGCGTATGGGATGGCCTTGTAGAGGGCAGTATTGTTGTGGACCTCACCCTCTATCTCGCCCTGCGCCACCTTGGTCTTAAGAATAGGCTGCTGGGCAAACGAAAATGCGGACATCAAAACGAGTCCGGCAATCGCAAAAAATCTTTTCATATTGTGTTATATTTATAAAAGTGTGTATATTTGCCGTGGAAAAATTTCATCATGCAAAAATACATTAAATATACGATTTTCATAATTATCACGGCAATTTTATGCAAAATAATTATATCCGTGATAAGCTCACGTCCGCGTTTTCCTGACGGCTGTATAAAGAGGGAGCTGATATATAATGCCATTAGCTGCGACACCCTCAGGATGGACCTCTACACACCTTGCGACACCATGGCCGTGCATCCGGTGGTCATTTACCTTCACGGCGGCAGCTGGATAAGCGGCAACAGGCACAAGGCTTTTCAGCGTTACCGTTCGTATGTTTGCAATCAGCTGATAGCAAATCATATAGCAATCCTTACGGTGGACTACCGGCTTGTAAATCTATCTGGAATCCATCTTGACGACTGCCTGAGTGACTGCCACAGCGCCATCCGCTACTGCATTGATAATCACGAAATTCTGGGCGTCGATACCAGCCGGATAGCGCTCTGGGGCTCATCGGCCGGCAGTCACCTTGCCATGCTCTGCTGTGGAAAGCGTGACAGCGACCTGGATTCCAATTTCAGATACATAAAGCTGATAATCAACGATTTTGGTCCGTCGGATTTGTGCAGTATATGGCACAAGGCACCCGAATGGCTCCGCAGGAAGGCATCGCCGTATTTTTATGGAGCTGATGGGGCAGATATGGAGGTATTCGACTCGCTGTCAGTGGTTTACTCGCCCATCAGCTATGTAGAGCAGCTGATGGCGTTTCCTATGATGATATCTCAGGGCGGCTCCGACATGATAGTGAATCAGCGTCAGTCCATTGCCATGCACGACTCGTTGCCGGGATCAACATTTCTGCTTTTCGAAAACCTCGGCCACGGATTCAAGGACATGGACGACCTCCAGCGCGCCGCGTATTGGCAGGAGATGGAAAAAATCTTGAAAAATAATGGATTTATGAAGTAGATTTGGCTCTGGTATCGGGTGATAGTAGAGCCAAAAGGGGGTGTTTTTTATATAGATTTGGCTCTGGTATCGGGTGATAGTAGAGCCAAAAGTGGTGATTTTTGTATAGATTTGGCTCTGGTATCGGGTGATAGTAGAGCCAAAAGTGGTAATTTTTATATAGATTTGGCTCTGGTATCGTTGGAAAATCCAGATATAATTGCTATATTTGCCACAGAAAAAAATGATACAGATATGGCTAACGGCACAATTGTAGGACGTGAAAACGAAAAGCGTCTGCTAACCCAGATATACAATTCCAACAAGGCTGAACTCACTGCGCTATATGGCCGCAGGCGAGTTGGCAAAACGTTTTTGCTGAAGACTTTCTTTGACGGCAAAATCGATTTCAACTTCTCGGGTCTTTATCAAACCGACAAAAATATTCAGCTGGAATTTTTTGTGTCGGAGCTTCGCCGTGTCAACAAGAATATTTCTCCAGACTTGAAGGTGAAAAGCTGGCTTGAGGCATTTGAGCTGCTTAGAGAATATTTGTCGGGCTTGAAGAAAGACAAAATCGTTGTCTTTCTCGACGAGCTTCCTTGGATGGATACGCCCAAAAGTAATTTTATGCAGGCTTTCAGCTATTTCTGGAACACTTGGGGCTGCACATTCCCTGCGTTGAAACTCTTTGTGTGCGGAAGCGCCACCACTTGGATGATGTCGAAACTTATAGGCGACAAGGGCGGATTGTATGGAAGGTGCACAAGGATAATATATCTTTCGCCATTCACCCTCGGAGAGACGGAGCAGTTTCTCTCTCAGGTAAAGAATATAAAATGGACTCGTTTTCAGATACTTGAGTGTTATATGATATTGGGGGGAATTCCATATTACCTCGATCTTCTTAGCAAGGGTGTAAAGTTCTCGGAATGTATCGACAATCTGATTTTCAACAGCAACGGCCCGCTTAGAATAGAGTTTGATTTCCTTTACAGAAGTCTGTTCAAGGACGCCTCGTTTTATCGAAAGATTATAGAAATACTATCCACCAAACTCAAGGGACTTACCCGTGACGAGATAAAAGCGGCTATGAAAATCAAGAGCGGCGGATCTCTCACCGACGCCCTCAACGATCTGTGTTCCTGCGATTTCATCAGGGAATACACCTCGTTTGGCAAAACCGGCAAGCAGTCATTGTTTCAGCTCACCGATCTTTTCTCGCTCTTTTATCTCCATTTTGTGGATAAGAAGAGCAAGCAGGACGAGCATTACTGGAGCAATATCTACGGCAAGGGCGAGCATACAGCCTGGGCGGGATATGCGTTTGAGCAGGTTTGTCTGCACCATATCAGGCAAATAAAGGAAAAATTGGGTATTTCAGGCGTGAAAAGCGACGTGTATGGCTGGGCCTACAAGCCTACCGACAAGAGCGTATCGTCTGGCGCTCAGATAGATCTTCTTATAGACCGCGACGACAATGTGATATCCGTCTGCGAGATGAAATATACCAAGAAACCATTCCGCATCACCTCGGAATACAACGACAGGATCCAGCAGAGAATGTCCCTCTTTGCCCAAAACACCAAAACGCGAAAGGCCTTATGGAACACCTTCGTCTCCGCCAGCGGAATCGAGGAAAACGAATACGCCAGCGAGGTTCAGAATGTGGTTACGATGGAGGATTTGTTTTCCTAAATATTATTGATTTCGTCTATCGACATACCTGTAACAGCGGAAATCTGTTCGTATGTCATTGTTCCGAGAGATTTCAGATTTTTGGCGATATTAATCTGGGTTTGCTGTTGGCCTTCAGCTTTTCCTTTTTCGATGCCTTCGGCTATTCCCTTCTCGATGCCTTCGGCCATTCCTTTCTCGATGCCTTCGGCCATTCCTTTGCGGAAGCCTTTATATATTCCGGTCTCTATCTCGCTCTGACGTATGCGTTTAAGATCCTGGTCCATTAGATATTGCTTCTTTTCTCTTGGCGAGAGTTTCTCGAACAAAAGAGCTTCTCTTGCTTCCTGAAGACCGGGCGCCTTGGCTGTAGGTGGTATGCAATCTGTTTTCAGAAAACTGATCCATTCCTCCAGGGGAGTTTTTGCGTATTGGTTGAATTGTTTTACCTTCAAGATGAAATACTCTGGCATAATGTCTCCCGGAGTCTCGCAACTATACAATTCCTTCTGCTCTTCCGAAAGTTCCAGTTTGTTTTTTGAGTTTGATAGACTCACGAACTCTGTTTTGCCGTGGTATGCATAGTCATCGCCCTTGCCGAGGTCGAAGTAAACAATGTTTATTGAGTATATTTTTCGCACCTTGCTGAAAACGTCGCCCTTCTGAATATATTCGGTCAATGACTTGGATGTGCCGTATGTCATGCGATGGAAATAGTCGTTCTGGTCGTCGTACTGGATTTCGAGGATGAGCAATTCTCCCTCCTCGGTCTCGCAAAATACGTCAACACGGTTATATTTATCGTCGAAAGTCTCCTTGTTGGCCTCGCTCTCGTTCAAGTGGGAAAGTTTGATTTTCTTTCCTAAAAGCGAAGTCAGAAAACCTTCCACGATAACGTGGTCAGCCTTGTTTCTGAGCAGTTTCTTTATAGCCCAGTCAAAACTTACTAATGGTCTGTCGTAATTTGCTGCTATCATATTCAGAATGATTGTTTGGCGCAAAGATAATAAAAATATTGGTAAGTTAATTTTTCCCTGAGGAATTTTTGAGATTTTTAGGAGAAATGGATAATTGAAAAAGGCAAGTCAAAAATTTTTTTTCAGCAAAATCTTTGTCAGTAATTCTTATTTTATATCTTTGCAATGTCTTTCGGCTCAACCGAAGGCAATTATACATAAAGCGTCATTAATGCTTTGTTCTTGATATGTCGAAACTACCACTTTCAAATTGTCAGGCAGAACGAATCAAAGATGACGTTTACGGGTATGTTTATTCATCATCCGGAAAGTATGCAGAGGACTTCGTGTCCTCTTGCATGCTTTTATGGTGACTCATCATATTGCGTAGGCGTCTGTTGTTCGTTTCCTGATAGGGCTGTGGTAGGCCTCGATATAGAACGAACACAAAAACAGATACCTGCGCTTCTTTTGTATATATACTATTAGAAAACAATATCGAATTTTGGCTTTTTATCCCTTCTTGAAATCTGGACAATTTTAACTAACGGGGAGATAAGCAACTGAAATTCTACACATTATAAAAAACTATAAGGTGTGGATTGGATGCTTATTGCCCGTAAGGTTACCAGAACCACAAGAACATTAAGTTCTCCTCTCCGCGCCGTTTTTTTTGAGGAAAAAAATGGCAAATAAATTCAACTTCATCAACTTTGGATTATTGGAATTGGATAATAGATCCAATTCTGAATTGTCGTATCTGTGTGTAACGGATTGGCTGAAATGTGTAATGATATGTAGCAAAGGAGAGGATTGTTGAATTAGATTGCAAGAGGAGAAGAGATGTTTAGGATTTTATGGGATAAATCTACAGGTGGCGTTCAACTCACCAATGACGTTGTTTCTGATGCTATTGGCATTGCTCCCAGACCTGTGTTTTATGAGGAGTTAGATTTGCTAAAACTCAATGAGTTGGGTTGGAAATATCCTCATTGTCAAGCCCCTTTGCTATGGGCTTGCAATAAACAATATTTTTATAAAGGTGAATTTGTTTTTGAGGTAAAAGGTGCAAATGTGTACGACGATGCAATTGTTTATATCCAAGATGGATTTCAAAATTTGGAATTACAGCCTGTTGATGTAAAAACAATGGTTCAGAAATGTGATGGATTGATGTTTTTGGCAGAAAGTGAGGCCATTGAATTTATCCGTGACAAGTATATACAATATTCATCAGCAAAAGAAAGTGTCGCCAAGGTAAGGGCTAATCAAATTGATTATGAGGCACTTGTTGCCAAGATCGAGAAAAGAGAGAAAAAAACAATGGCGATTGTAAAACAAGATTGTGATAGTTTTGATATAATGCCACTTGACGAGGCGAAAGAAAGTGGAAAAAAGGTTTATCAAACTACTAAGATCGATTTGTTTCTTTCGTCTTTTTCAGGAGGTAAAGATAGTCAGGTAGTACTTGATTTATGTACTAGAGCGATTCCTCCATACGCCTTCAAAGTTGCTTACTCTGATACTGGTTACGAACTACCTCCATCATTGTCATTGTACGAGGAGGTAAAAAAATATTATAATAATAAGTATCCTGATTTGCAATTCTTAATGGCAAGGAACCACGAAAAAGTCCTGAACTATTGGGATAAAATTGGAACTCCTAGCGACACGCACAGATGGTGTTGCTCTGTGATGAAAACCGCTCCACTGTACAGGATGCTTAAAATAGAAGGTACAAACAAGCAAGCCAAAGTTTTAGCATTTGAAGGAACCAGGGCAGAGGAAAGTACAAGAAGATCTGGCTACGAAAGGATCGGCAAAGGCGTGAAACATAATGGCGTGATAAACGCGAGACCTATTTTTAACTGGAACACTACTGAGGTATATCTATATTTATTGAAATATAATTTACCAATAAATCAGGCATATAGACTGGGAAAACCTAGAGTAGGTTGCCTGATTTGCCCTTTCTCTTCAGAATGGGATGATATGATTGTCAACAAAGCATATCATAAAGAATTGAATCCATTCTTAACAAAAATAGAGAACTGGGCAAAAAGTAGGGAAATACCTAATCTTGACGAATATATAAAAGGCCATAAATGGAAAACAAGGGCAAGCGGAAGATTTTTGGTAGATGATAAATCTGAAGTTTTGTTCTCTCAGCGCAATAATACTCTTATTGCTGATGTTGAGAATCCCAAGCAAGATGTTTTGAAATGGCTTTATATTCTTGGAGATTACACAATATCAACGAAAGAAACAACAATTACAGGAAACTTAAAATACAACAAAGACCTATACAATTTTAAGATTGAATACAAAGGACAGGATTACAAGTTTACTATATACAATATTACCGATGCGGTCTTTATTGGATTGGTAAAACGTATAATCTACAAGTCCACATATTGCATTCAATGTGAAGTGTGTGAAGTAGAATGTCCAACAGGTGCATTAAGTATCTATCCTAATGTAGGCGTAGATAAAAACAAATGTATCCATTGTTTGAAATGTTTGAATCATCATTCCAAAGGTTGTATAGTCGCAGATTCAATAAGTATGACTCAGAACACAGAATTGAAAATGACAGGTATCAGTTGCTACGGTACCTTCGGATTAAGGGAAGAGTGGTTGCAAGAGTTTTTCTTGGACCCTGTAGAGTTCTGGAATCAGAATTCATTAGGAAAGAAACAGATTCCATCTTTCAAATCTTGGCTTCGTGATGCTGAAATCATTACCCCGAAACAGGATCTGACCAAGTTGGGAGCGTTGCTTAAGCAGGTTTATGATCAGAATATGGATTGGGTATGGGAAATTATATGGATAAATTTGTCATACAATTCACCTCTTATCAAATGGTTTGTTCAAAAAGTTCAGCCTAATGCTGTTTATTCTAAGGCTTCGATGATGAATACCTACGAGGAAGATTTCAAAGAGGGTTTAAGGACTTTTGAATACTCGTTGCAGGCTTTAAACAACCTTTTGACAGCCTCACCCATAGGAAAGACATTCAACCAAAGATGCGAATTGTCGAAAATGGAGACTCAACGAAAAGGCCACGATTTTGTAAGTGATTGTGCAGTTGCGTATTCAATGTACAAATATGGCGAGGTAAACAAATTGCGCTCGTTCCGTGTTTCCGAGTTGTATAATTTGGAATTGGGTTCTGGAATATATTCCGAGTTTGGAGTTTCCAAATCCATCCTTGAGAAGTCTCTGAAATCGCTTGATACTATGTCAAACAGAATTCTCATTGCAGAATTAAACACAGGACTCGACCATATTACATTGAGGGACGATTTAACCTCGTATGATGTATTGGAGATTATGTCTTCCTTGTAAAAATTGAATACCTATGAGCACAAAATATTCAGATATAGTCTCTTTGAGAGAGCAGAAAGCGGCTTATAGTATTACTAATGAAGCCCAGGAGGATTGGAAATCATTTATTGCAAATGACCAGTTCAATGAAATTCTCCAAACTGTTATAAAGTCAGTAAGAAACAACAACACAGATTTCCATAAATCGTTTTGGATAGACGGTACTTATGGAACAGGCAAGAGTCACGCGGGTGCTGTAATCAAGCATTTGCTTTGTGATGATGTTACTGAAATCGTTGACTATGTAAACGAGGAATACAAGGAACCAAGATACTCTATGTTGCGCAATGATATTCTTCAATTGCGCAATGATAAGAAATTGTTTCCTGTAACACTGTATGGAGTAGAGACAATCACCCACGAGGATGATTTGTCGTTGGTTTTGCAACAACGAATCTCGTCTGCCATAAAGAAAGCCAATCTTAATATTGTTGTCAAGACAGATTTTGATACTTATATAGAGCATATCAAAAACGATCAGTTGTTTTGGCTTAATCTTATTGGCACTAGTCCACAATTATCTGCAGTTGCTCCTACTCCAGACAAATTGGTGGATGAGTTGAGTCGTTACGACATATCTATCCTCAATCGTTTGAAAAACGCTCTTAGAGAGAAACAATTATCGATAAGACTAAGAAGCGAAAACTTGGCACAATGGTTTTTCGAAGTGCAAAAAAAGTTGGCCGAGGAAACAGAATATTGTGGTTTGTTCATAATATGGGACGAATTCACTGATGTTATGCAATCTCCTGTTGGAATGCGTCTGCTCGTAAAGTTACAGGAAATCAACGAAAAAGTTATGGATTCAGAAAACAACTCATACTTTTTCTTTATTTCCCATCCGTCTGCGTGGAACTGCATAACAAAAGATGAACAAGACAAGACAAAAGGTAGATTCCATTCTATGAAGTATAATATGAATGCAGTTTCCGCATTCAAGATTATGAGTAGAAAATTCAAGGTAGAGAACGAATCAGAGTACCAAAGTATCACTCATCACTTCTTTGCAGGACGTTTTGACTTGCTTGATATGTACTCGAATGGATCAACAAATGTAGAAGAGACCAAACAGGATATAAGCAAATTGTTTCCTCTGCATCCTTCTACTGCAAACCTTGCAACATATTATGCCAGTGTAGTAGGTTCTTCCAGCCGTAGTGTATTCCAGTTCATAGGAGAGAATCCCAAAATTAGAGAGTTTTTCGAGGATGAAGAAATATTCAAGAGAAACGATGCTATTACAGCAGACTATCTTTGGGATTATGTTTTGGAGGAATTCAACAACGATGTTACAAGATTTGGTGTTGTAACAGAAAGGTATAATTCAAGAAGACTTCAAATTGAGAGTCTTGGAGAGGATTATTCATCTGTTTTCAAAGGTGTTTTGTTGCTGAATGCATTGAACAACATTGCCAACAATGTAACAGTAACTCCTTCAGAGGATAATATTGCCAATTTGTTTAAGGGAACTTCGATTGAGAATAAGATAATTGCAATTCTTGACTACTTTGACGAGAATGGAATAATCCAGAGATTGCCAGGTGGTTTGTTCTCAATCCAATTTTCAGCATTGCCTCAGAACGAGATCAGGGAGATTATAGAGGAACTTAAAACTTCATCTTCTAAGTACAAATATACATATCAGGTAATAAATACTCCTGATTTCAGGGAAACGATAAATTCTTTTTTCTTCAAGAACATAACAAGACCTTATGTTTTTGAGATTTATTCGCTCGACTCAAATGAGAATTACCTTTTGAGCAGAATAGATTCTGCTTATAAAAAGACGAAAACTTATGAGTTGTTTTTTGCCTTTATGGTGGCTCGCAATTTGACGGAGTTGAATGATCTGAAGGCAATTGCTCAAAAGTATGCTTCAACAGACAGTAGATTCAAAAATGTTACTTTCATTGTTATTGATTCACAGTTTGGAGACAAGAATTATGATAGATTCATTGAGTATGAAGCAAATGCTGTTTGTGCTAACAAGCGTGGATTAGGCGATCAGTATCAGCAGAGGAAAGGTGCGGCCAATGAGTTGGTGAAAATATGGATTAATGAAATGCGAAGAAGCAATTTCTCTTACTATTTGGGAAGTTCTCAAAATTCCAACGCATCGACCAGATTATCTTCCGTAGTCAACTTATACATTGCTCCTGCAATTTTCAACAAAGGTCCAGAATCTTTGCAAAATTTGGTCAATTGTGCTAAATCGTTTTGGAAATTTGGCTCGGCCAAAACCTTTGTAGATATCATTATGTCGTTCAATACCAGAAGTGATATTTCTGCAAAATGCATTGGTGTGTTAGCCCCTTTTAATGGTTTGCTTCAGGATACTGTCAATGAAGATTTGACTTGGAAAGATGATGTTGACAAAGACCATCCTCTTTACAATATCTCAAATTATGTATTCAAGAAACTTGAGCAAATCGACAAAAACGCTCAATTCAATTTGGGAGATAAGTTGATTGATTTGACAAAAGCACCTTACGGAATGTATCAGACATATTCTTGTATGGGTATTATTGCTTTTGCAATGCGTCAGTACATAAAGCAGATTTATGACTTGAACGGAAAGCCAAGAGAGCAACAGCATTTAGTTGATGATATCGTTGAGATGTTCAAGGCGTGGGATTCAGGTTCGTCAAGTTCCAAGTTGAATTTCAGGTTCGAGACCAAAGAAACTCGTCATCTTTGTGATTCGTTGATAAAAGCATTCAAATTGAATGAGTTGAAGGGATACAACGACATCAGCAGTTTGAAGGATGCACGATGGGCTATTACTCACGAGTATTCCAAGACCAAAGGATTTCCTCTATGGGCGTTGAAGTATTATCAAGGCACTACCGACCAAGAAATCAAGACTTTGGTTGATAATATTCTGCAGATTTGTGAGGAAACTGACAAGCAGAATCCTCAGACAATAAGCCAGACCTTAGACTTACTGACAAAATACAAGTTCGAACTCAACAACTTGTTGATGGATTCCAATTCCTTCAAAGATGGTTTTGTGTCGTTCTTGAAGTTGAATTCTACTGTAAATTTGCAAGATGATGAAGTAGATGAGGCGTTTGCTTACCTGACCAGTCATCTGGAAGAAACTATTGGTTTGTGGACAGAGACTGAGGTTGCAAACAATCTGAAGGATTGGAGGATTGAGAAAAACACTCCGAAAACAGTTGTAATAACTGGTATCGCTTCGCCAATTGATGGAGGCAAAATATTTGGTGATGGCAAAAAGAACAAAGGAGATAGTGTGAGCATTGTCGCTTTCCCAAATACTGGATGGGAGTTTGTCCGCTGGGAGGAAACTGGAGTTCAAGAACAAAAAATTGAGACTGTGGCTGAATTTGACATTACATTCACTGCAATCTTTAGGAAGATTGTTGTTGAACCAACTCAGCCAACTACAACGCCTCCACCACCTACTCAGCCTAAGCCATCAGAAAGCAATGAGGCTATTGACAAGATTAATTCGATATCTGAGTTAACCATTGCCAAGGATATTATTATCAAGTTGATCAAATTGGGTAATAATGATTTGATACAATACATAAACAACAATTTGTAATGAATAATAATAGTAGTCATATTACATTTGATAATCTTGGAGACCTTTTGGCACACGTCAAAAAGGACAAAATGCAAGGTGGCTCTTTATCAGCAACGGCAAATCGTTATCCAATACGATTTGTCTTGTTCGACAATTTCGAAGATTCTTTCGACTTTGTGGACCATATGAGCAACAATGGCTGCAAGGTCGAAAGTGTCGAGAAATGGCTGGATAAAGACTATGATGACATTATAATATCATATAGCAAATTGGCTAATATGATAAAGGCATTTATTTGTGAAAAATCAAATAATGACTATATCATTGCGCCTTTTTCTGAATTGGCAAGATTCTACAACAATAATTCTTCAATAGAATTCGACTCTCTGATTTCTACAATCAAATCCATAGAAACAACAAAAGAAGGATTTGTTAATAAGCAGAGAGTCTATATTCCTATTGTAGGATTGGAAGGAAAAATGTCGAGATTTTACGAAGATACCCAGTCATATATCTGGTATCTTAAAAGTCCTGAACCTCACGAAAACTATACCTTGGTATTAACTGACGGCGATACTTTTGGAGTCAATAGAATAGAGGATAGTTTTTCGGTAGTAAGCAATTTGAAAGAATGGCTGAACATTTGGCAGCAAAAGGATATAAAGAAAAATATAATATCAAAATCCCGTTCTTTGTTTGCGTTTTCGGAATATGCACAACCCGATAACGCATTTGATTTCTGTGTGTGCAACAATGTATTTGATTTTTTGACCAAAGGCCTCAAGTTGAATTTTGGAGCAATTACTTACAAGCATCGCGATAAGGATTATTGGTTGAGATTGGCAAAGGAAATTGATATTAAAAATTTTTCTTTCGAGAAATTTTTTAATAAATATTTCCAGATTTATAATTTGTCGGATTACAATGTCTTCTTATCGACTTGGTTTGATTGCAAGGATGAATTTGAAAAGTGGCTTTTGACAAATTATTACTATAATAAGTTTTGCGAAAAAGGATATATCTGCAAAACTATCGAAAACACGGATGGCTATACCAATAACGATTTCTTCTCATCTTCGTTATTGTCAATATTTGATTGCGACAATATGTATGAACTGATTGAGGAAAGAAATGCCTGTTTGAAAGTAGCATCAGAAAAGGGTGTTAATATCAGCCAAGAAGTGCAAGACAAATTGTCGCAGAAGTTAACCCAAATCGCTAAGACAGAAGGTTATGGTACAGCATTGAAATATTTCTCACCATTGACTGACGCAGAAAAAGTGTTGGCGATAGAATGGTTATCACAGGATTTGATCAGCAAGGAGGACATAAAGGATTTCTTCCCCGACTTGTATCATTATCTTGATAATATCGTTGGAACTTCCGCTTCTTGGGTTGTTGATTATATAAACAAATACAAAAAGTCTAAACTCAGAAATGAGTATATTGCAGAGGTTGAAACCATAATTAATGACAAGAACCGCTCTGACGTATCATTTTCGTCTTGGTACAATGAGTTTAAAACTACCAAAACTATACTTCAGACAAGGACTGATATTGACGTTTATTATTGGATAGATGGTTTGGGCATCGAATGGATTCCGTACATTAAGTATTTGATAGAGCATTATAAAAATGACGAAATGTATGTAAACGACATTAAGATTGCGCAGGCACTTTATCCAACCACAACGGGCAACAACAAGCAGGCTTTGCTGGATATTTCAAATGGTAAGTTGGAAAAAATTGGCAACCTTGATGAGAATGCCCACAAGCCTGGCAAGAAATTTCCATACTACATACTTGAAGAGTTGGATCTTGTGAAAGAAGCGATTGAGGAAATTATTGCGAAATACAATAGAAAAAAAATCGCTATAGTATCCGACCACGGACTAACAGCATTGTCACAATTCTGTCTGAGTATGAATTTGGCTGGGGCAGATTCAGATCATCACGGACGCTTGTGTAGGAAAGCCAATCCTGTTTCTGACAAAGATTATATAATTTGCAACGATGGTAAAACTTTGTGTGCGCTGAAACACAAGTCTTTGTGCAACAAAATCCCTTCTGGGCAAATTGTACACGGAGGTTGCACTCCAGAGGAAATATTAGTTCCTATAATCATTATTTCTTCTCAAAAGGAAGATATTCATTTTGTTGCGAAATTGCTTTCAACAGAACTTTCAAGCGCAAATTCAGTTGTTAAGTATTCGATAAAAGGAATATCCAGTGTCGTTGTCCCTAAAATCAAATACAATGGTTCATTCTATGATTTGAATTTCAAGGGAAACAACATATATGAAAGCGCTCCTTTGTCACAGAATCTTGATCAAAATTGTACAAAGATTGAACTGATAATTGGCGATAAGCAACAGACCGACTCAATATCTCTCAATTTGGGTGCAGAAGAGGAGGATTTGTTTGATTTTTAAAATCTAATTGAAATGAACGAACAGTTAAGCGAGAAAATAAAGACTTATTTTGCATCAATGGCTATATATAAGGATACTGCCTCAACAAATAGTTTGTTTGCAGGCAGAAACTTGCCGTCATTTGTGAAAGACTTTATAATCAAGAAGTATATAAATGAACGAGGTGAAGTTGACAGAAACAATCTGACAATGTTTCTTGATTCAGTTATTCCTCAAAAAGCCGAAGAAGTAAAAGACAGATTAGGTTCAGGCGAATCAATTATGTTGTTGACCAGATTTATTATTTACATAGATTTGGTAAATAATGTTCGTAGATTCGGCATTCCTGATTTAGGAATCAAAACCAATGAAGGTATAATCCCGGAATATGTATATTCCAAGCACAAGGGCACATTGGTGGATGGCGAGAAATGGGGCATAATAAAATTGTGTATGATGCCAGACGATAATGGAAAAAAACTCCACGTTGAGATGGTTGATTACAAACCTTTCAAGCCTTACAAATCCGTAGACGCTGAATTTTATAAGGAAGCCAGAAAACGTTTCTCCACAAATGAATGGATTGATTTTCTATTGTCTTCAATGGAATATGACTCAGAAGGATTTGGTCCTGTTTCCTCAAAATTGGAATTTTTGACCAGATTGCTTATTTTCGTTGAACCAAGGTTGAATGTTGTAGAGTTGGCTCCTAAGGGAACAGGAAAGTCTTATGTCTTTGGCAATCTTTCTAAATACGGCTGGCTTGTTAGCGGAGGCAAGGTTTCAAGGGCAAAATTATTTTTCGACAAACAGAAACAGCAATGTGGAATCATCAAGAACCACGATTTTGTTGCTTTTGATGAAGTTCAAACAATTGTCTTTCAAGAACCTTCTGAAATTCAGGCTGCATTGAAGTCGTATTTGGAAAGTGGCAAAACCACTATTGACCAAAACGAGTTTACGTCGGAGTGTGGCTTGATATTGATGGGTAATATTCCCATTGAAAACGACAAACCTAAGAGTAACAAATATTTCAATTCTTTGCCCTATCAGTTTCAAGAATCAGCATTATTGGACCGTTTCCACTGTTTTATAGAAGGATGGAAACTTCCAAGAATTAATAAGAGTATGATATTCAAAGGTTGGACAATAAATGTTGAATATTTTTCTGAGATTCTTCATTCATTCAGGACACAAAATCAATATGGTTTGTTATTCGATGAATTGGTAGAATTTGAACAGAAAGCAGATATGCGCGATTTCAATGCAGTGAAGAGGATTGCAACGGCATATATGAAATTATTGTTTCCTCATTGGGCTTCAATTGAAGATGTCAATAAGGATGAATTTGAAATGTATTGTTTGGAACCTGCAATTCTTCGTAGAGGAATCATAAAGGAACAACTTCACAAAATGGATCCCGAGTTTAAAATGGAGATGCCATTGATTCAATTAAAACGAAATCCCCTCGATTAGCCCTATGCCAACAATCAATTCCATCTTAACCCCTAACTCCATTCTCTCGCTGACTGATGAGGCCGACGAGGGGTTGGAGATTTTGTATGAACAGGTTGCCAAGGAACTCAATATGCCTGAAATCAGTTATGAGAATATCGAGCATTGCAAGGCTGTTGAGAATGGTAGTGTGGTTGTCGTTCTTATCACGTGGCAGAAATCTCAGCAAGGTGTGGTGATTGTGTTGGACGCCAAGACCGGTACCATCAAACAATCCTACGATGGCGCTTCCGCAACCGATATAGAAATTGAGGACGATAATTTGGTGATAACATACACTATACACAACTTCGTTTCCAATCCCAAAATTTTCCACTCAAAAATTCCTCTTTCCTAATCATCTTTCAAAATCTTAAACCCTTAACAATCAATCATCTAATCTTTACAACCCCAATTATTCCGCGTCATTATCTACCTAAAAATGATAGATAATGACGTGAAATAATTATTATT
The DNA here is from genome assembly GCA_045628165.1 of Bacteroidales bacterium. GTDB lineage: Bacteria > Bacteroidota > Bacteroidia > Bacteroidales > UBA3824 > UBA3824. Next base: position 16,519 of record JAZQPB010000297.1, read on the forward strand.
CCGCGTCATTATCTTCTGAAATTTTATTATATTTGTGGCGTGAAACTTAAATTTCTAAAGTGGCTATGGGCATTATTGTAGGACGCGAGAAGGAGCGTGAGATTCTTGACAGATATTACAATTCCGGCAAGGCGGAGTTTGTGGCGGTGTATGGACGTCGCCGTGTGGGAAAGACGTATCTTATAAAGCAGCATTTCGCCAAGCAGATAAACTTTTACGCTACTGGAATCTTTGATGGATCCAAGGAGGAATTGTTGACGCATTTCAACAAGCAACTCAACCTGTATTCGGGAGGAAGTTATCCGCTGGTTGACAACTGGTTCGATGCGTTTGACCAACTCAAAAACCTCATAATCAACTGCCGCAAAAAACGTGTGCTTGTGTTCATAGACGAGTTGCCGTGGTTCGATTCCCATAAATCACGTTTCGTGAAAGCCCTCGAATTGTTTTGGAACAGTTGGGGCGCCGATCAGGAAAATCTGATGCTCGTGGTCTGCGGATCGGCTACCACGTGGATGACCAACAAGATAATCGGCGACAAGGGCGGACTCCACAACCGAATCACCAAGCAGATATATCTTGCTCCATTCACCATTGCCGAGGCCGCGAAATTCCTTAGGACCAAGAAGATAGAGTTCACAGCCAAACAACTTGCCGAATATTATATGATAATGGGAGGTGTGCCGTTTTATCTGGACCAGATAGCCAAGGGAAAGAGTCCCGAACAGAATATCAACGAGATTTTCTTCGACAGAAACTCCGACCTCAGCAAGGAATATGGCAGGCTCTACAAATCGCTTTTCGGCGAGGCGCCCACATATCAGAAAGTGGTGGAATTGCTGGCCACAAACAGCAGCGGATACACTCAGAAAGAGATTGCTCAGAAACTGAAAATCACAAATGGCGGAAACCTCAGCATTGTGCTTCAGAATCTCTGTGACTGCGATTTCGTGACAAGATATTACGCCTTCGACAAGCAGAAACGCGATGTCTCATACAAGTTGATTGATTTCTACACATTGTTTTATCTGCATTTCATACACGGGCAAATGCGGAATTTGGGCAGTTGGAGCAATTCGCAGGATTCGCCCGAAAAACGCACCTGGTATGGCTATGCGTTCGAGTTGCTGTGTTTCTGCCACATAGATTTCATAAAGAGCGCACTCGGAATCTCGGGTACTGTCACCAATGTAAGTTCCTGGAGATACGATGGCGAATATGGGAAGGCTCAGATTGATTTGGTAATCGACCGCCGCGACGATACGATAAACCTCTGCGAGATAAAATTCTCCAAGAATCAGTATATCATCACAAGCGATTACGAGGAAAAACTTGAAGAGCGCAAGGAACTTTTCAGGATGGCTACCGGCACTCACAAGGCGCTCTATAATACATTAATCACCATCAACGGACTCAAGCCCGGAATTCACAACGACTGCATACAGAATCATATTGACTTATCTCTGTATATCAATGGTTTAGTATAATTTTTTTCAATTATTCCGCGTCATTATCTGTCAAAAAATGATAGATAATGACGTGAAATAATCATTATTCCGCGTCATTATCTTTCGAAAAATTTATATTTTATTATTCCCGCATTTCCAAATCCCCTCAGCTTTTCATTCGGTTTGGTGGAGGTCGGGGCTACGGAGCGTGAAGGCCTGGCGGCCTATGAGATTGACGTTGGGATGTAAGAGGTCCTGTGGACCTCCACGCTCCGTAGCCCCGGCCATCACCACGCATCATTAACGCCTATGGCCGGGGAAATTGGCGGGCATCAACGATGTCCATGGCCGGGAAATGATAACGGATTGTATATAGAACAAAAAAAGGCGATGCCATCCGGCATCGCCTTTTTCTATGTGTTAGACGCACGGCCGTGCGTATCTACGGGCCTTACTTCTTCTTCTCCTCAATCCACTTTCTGGCGTTTACGAATGCCTCAAGCCATGGGGTTGCCTCGTCGTTCTTGCGGTCGGTTGGGTAGTTGGCCCACTGCCATGCGAAGATTGCGCGCTCTGGGTGAGGCATCATCGAGAGGTGACGGCCATCCTCGGAGCAGATAGCGGCGGCGTTGTAGCTTGATCCGTTTGGATTGGCTGGATACTCAGCGTAAGAATACTTCATTGGGATGTTGTAGGTGTTCTCTGGGTCTGGCAGATTGAACTTGCCCTCGCCGTGAGCTACCCAAACACCAAGACGGCTGCCTGAAAGCGACTTCAGCATTACTGAGTTGTTCTGGCAGATGTCGATGTTTACGAATGAAGACTCAAACTTGTGAGAGTTGTTGTGGAGAAGCTTTGGATGATTCTCGCGGCCTGGGTAAACGAGGTCGAGCTCGTTCATCAGCTGACAGCCGTTGCAGACACCAAGCGAGAGTGTATCAGGTCTCTTGTAGAATGCCTCAAGAGCCTTGCGAGTGGTCTCGTTGTACTTGAAAGCACCTGCCCAGCCCTTTGCAGAGCCGAGAACGTCGGAATTTGAGAATCCACCGCAGTAAACGATGAAGTTTACATCCTCCAAAGTCTCACGGCCTGATGCGAGGTCGGTCATGTGAACGTCCTTAACGTCGAAACCTGCGAGATACATTGTGTAAGCCATCTCACGGTCGCCGTTGATACCCTTCTCACGGATGATAGCGGCCTTGATGCCGGTCTTGCTGCGACGCTTGGCATCGATGCCGTACTGAGAGAGCTTGCCGGTGAACTCTGGAGTAAACTTGAACTCCAAAGGCTGCTTCTTGTAGTTCTGGAAACGGTCGGCAGCACACTTCTCGCCGCTCTGGAGACGGTCGAGCAGGTATGATGTCTTGAACCACTGGTCGCGGCAGGCGTCGATATCGAATGTTGTGGTCTGGCCTGATACGGTAACAGTAAGTTTGCGGTCGTCAACAGGCTTACCAATCTCAATAAACTTAATCTTGTCTGCAGAGAGAATCTCAGAAACCTTGGCCAAATCGGCCTTGGCAACCTGCATGAGAACGCCAGAGTTCTCGCTGAACATTGCTGTGCATGAATCCTTGCCTGATACTGTAACCTCGGCGCCGCCCTTTACGTTGGCGAAGCACATCTCGAGGAGTGCGGTTACCATACCACCGGCGCTGATATCGTGGCCGGCGAGTACGAGACCCTGCTTTACAAGGCTCTGGATTGCGTTGAAAGCCTTCTTGAAGTACTTGGCGCAGGCAATGTCAGGACAGTTGTCGCCGAGGGCGTTAACAACCTGGGCAAAGCTTGAACCGCCGAGAGAAGCCTCAGTATTAGAGAAGTCAACGTAGAGGATTACAGAATCCTTAACGTCCTTCATCTCTGGAGTTACTATTTTCTTTATGTCGCTAACCTCGCCGGCTGATGTGATGATAACACAGCCTGGGCTCATAACCTGCTTGCCGTCAGGATATTTCTGAGTCATAGAGAGCGAGTCCTTACCGGTTGGGATGTTGATGCCGAGCTCGATGGCGAACTTGCTGGCAGCCTCCACAGCCTGATAGAGACGTGCGTCCTCACCCTTGTTCTTGCAAGGCCACATCCAGTTGGCAGAGAGCGAGATAGAATCTGTGCCGTTCTCCAATGGAGCCCAAACGATATTTGTGAGCGACTCAGCAATAGCCATTCTTGAACCGGCAGCCGCATTGATGAGGGCGATGGCTGGAGCGTGACCTAGAGCTGTGGCCATACCGCGTGTGCCAGTGTAGTCGATGGCAACGGCGCCGCAGTCGGCCAATGGCAACTGGATGGCACCCACATTCTGCTGACGGGCAATCTTACCTGTTACCGAACGGTCAACCTTGTTGGTGAGCCAGTCCTTGCAAGCAACGGCCTCGAGCTTCAGAACCTCTGAAACGTAGTCGGCAAATTTCTTGTCGTCGTACTTTACAGGAGCGTATTTCTTGTCGATGGTTACATCGTTCATTATGGTCTTGGGAGGATTGCCGAAGAAGTCGGCAAGCTTCAGGTTGATAGGTGTAGTCTTGTCAGGGTTTGTGAACTTGAACACCATATCATTTGTAGTGTGGCCAACCTCATACATTGGGGCGCGCTCACGGTCAGCGATACGCTTCAGGAGTGCCACGTATTTAGGATCGATTACGAGACCCATACGCTCCTGGCTCTCGTTTCCGATGATTTCCTTAGAAGAAAGTGTTGGATCGCCAACAGGGAGCTTGTTGATCTCGATGAGTCCGCCGGTATCCTCCACCAACTCAGAGAGACAGTTCAAGTGACCGCCTGCACCGTGGTCGTGTACCGATACGATTGGGTTTACGTCAAGCTCAGAGATAGCGCGGATAGCATTGTAGACACGCTTCTGCATTTCAGGGTTAGAACGCTGAACGGCGTTGAGCTGCATTTTGCTGTGATAGTCAGGGGTCCCAAAAGATAATGTTGTTGGCGTCGGGCTCTTTGAGCGGTTGACGTCTCCCCCCCTTCTTACGATAGAAAG
>JAZQPB010000298.1:0-19888 GCA_045628165.1 Bacteroidales bacterium
GAAAGCCGACTTCAAGCAGCTGGGCCGCAAGCTCGGAAAGCAGATGAAGGCTGTGGCTGAGCAGCTTGCAAACCTCTCTCAGGAGCAGATTCAGGACTTCGAGGCCAAGGGTTCAATCGACATCAACTTGGATGGTACAATTGTAAACATCCTCACTACAGAGACCGAAATCACCAGCGAGGACATCCCTGGCCGTCTGGTAGCCAACGAGGGCAAGGTAACAGTTGCGCTCGATATCAACCTCACACCAGAGCTTATCAACGAGGGTTACGCACGCGAGCTCATCAACCGCATCCAGAACATCCGCAAGGATTCAGGATTCGATGTTACCGATAAGATAAAGGTGGAGATTGTGGCACTCGACCAGATAAAGGGCGCCCTCACCGATTTCAAGGATTACATCTGTTCGCAGACTCTCACACAGAGCCTTGAGGTAGTTGCCGCCCTCAGCGGTGACAATGTACTTGAGACAGAGATCGACGAGAACGTGAAGACAAGCATAAGAATCAGCAAAATCTAACGTTAATATGAAGTAGTTGGTAGAGAGTAGTTAGTAGTTAGGGGTCTCCCCTACCCCACTGCTTTCTACTGGCTGCTTTTTATTTTTTATAACCCAAAAAACTTGAGACAAATTAACCAAACACCAACCACAGCCACAAATTATTAACTTCGATTTGTTACTAATTTTTTACTAAAAAAACTACAAAAGGTTATGGCTGAAGAAAAGACACGCTACACCGACGAGGAGCTTGAGGAATTCAAAGCCCTTATATTAGAGAAACTTGACCAGGCTGAGAAGTCTTACAAGTACTACACCGACCAGCTGAAAAACAACGATGGCATGCACATCGACAACACAGCTGACCAGGAGAACGCTCAGGAGCATCAGAGCCGTGAGAGCATATCGATAATGGCCGGAAGAATGGAGAAATTCATCCGCAACCTGCGAAACGCGCTCATCAGGATCCAGAACAAGACATACGGAATCGACCGCATGACAGGCAAGCTGATACCAAAGGGAAGGCTGATGGCCGTGCCGCACGCCACCCTGAGCGTGGAATCCAAGATGCAGAGATAATGCGCGTACCCAAATACTCACATTACACACCAACTGAATAATGAATCCTATACTGAAAAAATCGGCTATAATAATGGCCGTGGTGCTGCTGCTGGACCAGGCGCTGAAAATCTGGGTGAAAACCCACATGTATATAGGCGAGAGCAGCGCAACAGACTGGGGCTGGGCAATATCCTGGTTTCAGCTGAAATTCACCGAAAACCCGGGCATGGCATTCGGCATGACACTATCCGACGGATCGGGAGGCAAGATGGCGCTGTCCATCTTCCGAATAGTGGCCATCATAGCGTTTATGGTATACATCAAGATACTGGCCAACGACAAGAAAAGCCACCCCGGATTCATCTACTGCATAGTGCTGATAACGGCCGGAGCATTAGGCAACCTGATAGACTGCATGTTTTACGGAATGGCATTCTCCGAGTCGTTCGGAATCCCCAACGGCGGAGTGGCCGAATTTCTGCCCGCTACGGGCGGATACGCCGACTTTCTGCAGGGCAAGGTGGTGGATATGATATACTGCCCCATAATCGACGCGCAATGGCCATCCTGGATGCCGTTTTGCGGGGGCAAGGAGTTCACTTTCTTCTCTCCGATATTCAATATAGCTGATGCGGCGGTTACCATTGGCGTGGCCATGATAATCATCAAAAACAAGCAATATTTCCCCAAGGACGACGAGGATGCCGGAACAGAGGAACAGGCAACAGCCGCCAGATAAAAAAAGACACAAAAAAACGGTGGATATTCGAAATCACGAATGTCCACCGTTTTTGGTTTATATATGTATTGTTATCAGCTGATAACAACCATATTACATGCTCTGAGCCAGACGGATGCCTACGCTACCGGTAGGATTGTTCTGAGTATTGTGCTGACGTACGGTCATACGGAGCTCATCCGGGCCGCTCTTCCAGCTGCCGCCGCGGTATACACGGTCGGTACCCTTATCGGGACCCTGAGGATTCTTCTCGGGAGAGTTGGCGTAGTAACCCTTGTCGTAGATGTCCCAGCACCACTCCCATACATTACCGCTCATATCGTAGAGACCGAGGTCGTTAGGTTTCTTGAGACCTACCTCGCGTGGGGTGTTGCCCGAGTTGTCGCGGATCCAGGCCACCTCCTTGAAGTCGTTGCTGCCTGAGTATGAGTAAACCTTGCCGCCCTGGCCGCCGCGTGCCGCATACTCCCACTCTGCCTCGGTAGGAAGTCTGTAGCCCTTAGACTGTGGATTGATCTCTACTCTGAACGAGCTGCTGTCGGCTATAATCTTGTAGTAGCAGTCGAGATTGTCCCTGTCCGACAACCAGTTGCAGAACTTAACGGCAGCCTCCCAGCTCACATTGGTAACGGGCTTCTTGCCGCGGCCGTACTTACCATCCGAAGGTTTGATGTGGCCGGTGGCATCGCAGAAGAGGTCAAACATCTCGAAAGTAACCTCGGTCTTGCTCATTCTGAATGAGCTGAGCTCTACCTTGTGCTGAGGACCCTCGTCTGAGGTGCTTGAAGCGTAGTTGTTTCCCATTTTGAATGTTCCGCCCTGGATGTCAACCATTTCGGGGCTCTCCTGTGCAAAGGACTGTGTGGCAAACAACGCCGCAAGCCCTGCTGTAAGTAAATAGCGCTTTATCATTTTTCGTCAATATTTAAGGTTTGTATTTTTTTCATTATAGTTGCAGCAAATTCATGATTCTGAATTGAAAAATCTTACTGCCCCATCATTATAACGCAGATTTTGCAATTTAATTGAAGGAGAAGGCATTATTTTTTCATAAAGATTCATGCACTTGCTATTATCCACCTGCTCTATGGTATGCGGGTCCATCATCACCACCTCGGGCCACTGTCGCGTAAAACCGTCATCCTCAAGGGTTTTGGCTGTGGAATCCACGCAGAGCACACCTCCGTGGCCATTAGCTGACACCCAGCAGTCGCACGATGGATCTATATTGCCTGATGCGTACCAGGCCAGCAGCGGGATGTCGTCGGATATGGCCCCGGCATCGTGCAATACCAGTATCTTGGCATCAAGTCCAAGCTCATTCACCAGCCTGTCGGCCAGGGCGCGCACAGTGAGGGATTTTTTCTCCCTTACTGATATAAACACAATAGGTATCCCCTCCCCTAACAGCCACGCGTTAATTTTTTCGATATTAGGGCATTTTTCCAGCAGAGAGGCTGTATCTATCTTGCCATCAGCTGATATGATGCCGTCTGAGGGCTGTGTGCAGTCGAGGCAGATCTTGCCGCCGCGCACAAATTTCCGGCTCGAATGGTCGAGCACGTCGCTTACCCCGGCGCTGTCGATATACACATCGCGCTCAGGCACAAAACGGGCCATGGCGTCGCGCAGGAGCCCGGCGTAGTCGCGGATGGAGCATCCGCCGGCGTATACCATTAGTATCTTGTTGAACATCATCTGGCCCGCGCCCCACATGGCGTTCTTTATCCTGAGTGCGTTGGCCGGATACTGATTATTGATTTTCACTATGGTGATATTGTGCTCCACTCCCTGCGGAGGCATGTGGAGATCCTCGAGCTCGGGCGCGTATGCCATTGATATCGGAAACCTGAAAATCTTCTCGGTGGCGTCGGATATGTAGGCATCTTCCATGGGCGGCACACCCACAATGGTGCACGGATATATGGCGTCGCGGCGGTGGGTGATGCAGGTGATGTGGAACTTCGGATAATAATCCGCAAGTGAGTAGAAACCAGTGTGATCGCCAAAGGGTCCTTCCAGCACGGGATCCTCCGCGGGGTCCAGATATCCCTCTATCACGAAATCCGCGTCGGCCGGCACCTTGATATCAGGCTGGGTGATGCAGCTTACGAGCTTTACGGCTTTTCCGCGCAGAAATCCGGCCAGCAGATACTCGTCGATTCCGTCGGGCAGCGGAGCGGTGGCGCAGTATGTGTATACGGGGTCGCCGCCCAGCACTATAGCGCACGGCATTCTGCGGCCGAGCTTCTTGTATGCGCCGTAGTGGCGCGCGCCGGTCTTGTGCATGTGCCAGTGCATGGCCGTGGTCTGCCTGTCGAGCAGCTGAATGCGGTACATTCCCACGTTGCGTATGCCTGTATTGGGGTCTACGGTGTTTACCATGGGCAGGGTGATGAATCTGCCGCCGTCGTGGGGCCAGCACTTGAGCACCGGCAGCGAGAATATGTCCACATCCTTATCCACCACCTCCTGGCACTTGCCCCTGCCCTTTACGGTCTTGGGGAAATACGATGCTATATCGCCCAATACCGGCAATGCCTTTACCTTGTCCATAAGCCTGGGCTTGGGAGAGGCCAGCTTGCTGAACAACTCATACATCTGCTCCGACTTCTGGGAAGGATCGTCGCAGTATATTGCCCGGGCCATGCGCCTGTGGCTTCCGTACATATTTATGAGCAGCGGATAGCTTGTGCCGTTGTTCATAAACAGGAGGGCCTTGCCGCCGCCGGGCTGTTTCATCTCTCTGTCGGCTATCTCGGCAATCTCGAGCTCCGGATCCGCAAAATCCTGAAAAACACGTATATCGCCGTCCTTTTTCAGCTGGTCGACCAAAGACTGTAATGAGTTCATAACTTGGTGGATAATAATAAAAAAAGTGCAAAGTCCGCCCCATGTTGTGGCATTAAGCGAACTCCACACCAAAAACTCGTATCTAAGAAATAGGGATTTAGAGCTGATATGCCGAAACGATTAAATCTCCTCGTCTTCCAGCTCCTCCTCTACCTCTATCATGTTGATAGGCATATCCACGAGATCACGGATTACCTCACCATACTCCTGGATGTCGTCGTCCGGGTAATACCAGTTTACAACGGTGGTAGAATCCTTGCCGTAGATTACCTTGAGTTGTTTGGTAATGGTAATCAGCCACTTAGATGTGGATGTATTGAAGTAGTCGTATTTGAAATCCACTACCGTGCCCGGCTTTGGGTTTTCGCCGTACTTAATAATCCAATCCACGAGAGGAAGATAGAAAGACTCTGAATCTTCCATGAGTGAATTGCCTTCAAATGTAAGAACGCCGTTCTCAGGATCGAAGTCGATTCTGGGAGAGTTCTTCTCGGGGGTTATCTGTATTCTTTCCATAATGAACTATCCAAAAAAATCCGTTGCTAAGTTACATATTATTTTCTTATATTGGGTATCCAAACGGCAAAAAAATCGAAAAAATTGATTTTTTTGTATTTCGGAGTTTCAAATTCCGTGCCTAACTGCCTGTCTCTCATGCGAAGAGCCTTATCAGCTGATATACACATCTCTATTCGCCACGCCGGAATGCCCTACCATAAGGAGCCACGAAAATATCACGCCATCAGCTGATACCAAAAATATAAACGGAAACTTGACACGATATAAAGAACGGCCAACAATACAAATGATTTAGCTACGATTGTTAAAATAATATAATTAAATATTATTGAAAAATTGTCGCGTTATTGAGCCAAAAATATTTATCTTTGCCATATAATCAATTTTGCAAAGTAAAAGACCATGTTAGATTTCTCGAATGTAAGCCTCCAGAGCGTGATATTGCACAAAACCGGCAACAAGGCGCGCGAGGAGGAACTTATTCTCTCGGACTCCGAGCTTTCCGTTGATACTGCTATCAGGGAGCTGCTGATGAATTTTTTCCTGGGACACTTCACCGAGGAGGCGTTCTACAATTTCTGCGACCAGGACGGACTGGAATACAATGAGGTATATGCCTCTGCCAAAAGGCTTTTCGAGAATCCGGACACTCTGGTGGAGGAGAGCAAGAATATTGCAACCAAGCTTTTTGACGCGGGCAACCACCCGAAGATAAAGGCCGGCGACCTATATATAGCCCAGTTTGCCGACCTCGTGGTGGATGGCGAGCTCGTGGACGGTATTGGTATTTTCAAGAGCGAGACCAAGCAGGATTTTCTGCAGATACAGCCCGGCGACAATGGTTTCGACATTAAGATTGAGGAGGGCATCAACCTGAACAAGATAGACAAGGCCGCGCTGATATACAATACCGAGGCCGAGTTCGGCTACAAGGTGAGCATAATAGATACCGTAAATAAGCAGGAGGCGCAGTACTGGCGCAATGATTTCCTGGGCATAGAGCAGCGGAAAGACGACTTCTACCAGACCCAGAAATACATGGAGCTCTGCAAGGATTTCGTGAAGGAGGTATACAACGAGGAGCATGAGGTGGAGAAGCCTCAGCAGATAGCAATGCTCAACAAGTCAGCCAATTACTTCAAGGAAAACGAGACTTTCAGCAAGCAGGATTTCGAGGAGAACGTGCTTCAGCAGCCCGAGGTGATAGAGGCTTTCAACGAGTATCAGCAGCAATACGCCGAGGAGAAGAAGGTGGAGTTCAAGGAGGATTTCGGAGTGAGCAACAATGCGGCCAAGAAACAGCAGAGCAAGATGAAGGGCGTGCTGAAGCTCGACAAGAATTTCCACATCTACATCCACGGCGACGAGGGCAAGATCGTGAAGGGCGTGGACCCAGAGACAGGAATGAAATTTTACCAGATATATTACGAAAACGAGGAATAATATGAACTATTTCATCAACATAGAGACCTCTACCGACATCTGCTCGGTATCGCTGAGCGGCAACGAGGGCGTTATAGACAAGCGCGAGAATCAGTCGCGCAACCACGCATCCACCACGGCACTCTACGTGGAGGAGCTCCTGAAGGCCAACAATCTGACAGTAAAGGATTTGGCCGGAGTGGCGGTTTCAAAGGGACCGGGCTCGTACACCGGACTCAGGATAGGCACTTCCACCGCCAAGGGTATGGCTTATCAGGCTGGAATAAAACTTTTGGCGATAGATACCCTTCAAGCAATGGCTCTCGAAGCATCTAAACATATAGACGACCCCGATGCAATAATATGCGCCACCATAGACGCCGGCCGCAACGAGGTGTATTCCGAGCTGTTTGATATGAAGAATCAGCCTGTACGCAGCTGCCAGGCAGAGATTATCACAGAGGAGAGCTACGCCGAAATACTGGCCAAGGGCAAGATGTTTTTTGTGGGCAACGGGGCTACGAAGATGAGCAAAATTATTATTAACCAAAATGCGGTTTTCATGCCCGAGATAATCACATCAGCTGAATACATGGCCCCGCTTACGGCCAAGGCCTACGCTGACGGAGATTTCGCCGACGTGGCTTACTTCGATCCGTTCTATCTGAAGGACTTTGTGGCCACGGTGAGCAAGAAAAACGTCCTCAAAACAAACTAAACTATGAACAAATCACTGCTGCTGATAGTCATAGCCATGATTTTCAGCATTGAGACCTATGCACAGATTGATGTAACCATAGGCCGCCACGAGAAAATCGACTATGAGATTTACTACGCCTTTGTAACCGGAGGCAAGCTCACGATGCTGACCGAGGAGGTGGAGGAAAACGGAGAAAAACTCATGCACCTGGTGGCCAAGGGAAACACGGTGGGCCTTGTGGACAAGATTTACCACATCATGGAGGATTACGAGGCCTGGAGCGACCCAAAAACCCTGCTCCCAAAGCGCGCCCTCAAGAATGTAAGGGAAAGCGCCGAATACAAGAGGTACATCAATTACTATTTCGACCACGAGAAACTTACCGTAAAGAGCACTCACTCCGGCGACCACAAGATAGAGAAAGAGTGTTACGACATCATCGCGGCCTGCTACAAGATAAGGACCATGGACCTTGGCAAGCTTACGGCGGGTCAGACGATAAAACTGAACACTTTTTTCGGCGAGGAAAACTGGCCGCTGATACTCAGATACATCTGCACCGAGGATGTCAAGATATCCAAGCTCGGCAAGATAAGATGCTACAAGTTTGTGCCCATCGTGGAGGAAGGCGGAGCTTTCACCGACAAGGAGGCCCTAAAGCTTTGGGTATCAGCTGATGGCAATAAAATACCGATCCGCGCGCAGTGCAGCCTGATGCTCGGCAGCGCCAAGGTAGACATAGTAAGCTATTCGGGACTGATGCACGCCCCGGCTTTCAGGAAATAAAAAAACAAATGAGGCTGTCTCACTTTTGAGACAGCCTCATTTGTTTATAAATATCCCCTCTCCTACTCCAATGACCACTCGTAGCCATCGCGTGTATCCTTGATATTGACACCGGCGGCCTTGAGATCATCGCGGAGCTTGTCGCTGAGAGCGTAATTCTTTTCAGCCTTAGCGTTTTTCCTCAGCTGCTGAATCATATCTACCAGATTTCCAATCACTTCTTTATTGTCGGATTTTGAACCTTCGGCCTGGGTATCGTCCAGCAGACCCATGATATCGAAGCAGGTATCGTTGTAGAGCTTGCGCAATGCGTCGAGATCCTCGGCGGTAAGGGTTTCCTTGCCGTCTTTCATGAGGTTGATGTGCTTAACTCCGTCGTAGAGGTGCGAAATCATAACAGGAGTGTTGAAATCCTGATTGAGAGCCTCAAAACACTTGTCGGAGAGCTCCTTTACCGAGAACGACGAGCTGCTGCCCGGCTTGATGGCCTTGAGAGCCTGTACGGCGTTCATTAGCTTCTCCAATCCCTTCTCGGATGCCTGCAATGCCTCGTTGCTGAAATCGAGAGTACTGCGGTAATGTGCCTGAAGGATAAAGAAACGCACTGTCATCGGGCTGTAGGGCTGCTCAAGCAATGGATGATCGCCGGCAAAGAACTGCTCGAGGCTCATGGCGTTGCCGAGCGACTTGCCCATCTTCTTGCCGTTGATGGTAATCATATTGTTGTGAAGCCAGTATTTAACGCTGTCGTGACCCAAAGCGCCAACAGCCTGGGCAATCTCGCACTCGTGATGAGGGAACTGGAGGTCGATACCGCCGCCGTGAATATCGAAATACTCACCCAAGTACTTGGTGCTCATGGCAGTACACTCGAGATGCCAGCCCGGGAAACCCTCGCTCCACTTGCTGGGCCAGTGCATGATATGGCGTGGCGAAGCCTTCTTCCAGAGGGCGAAATCGCACTGATTGCGTTTCTCGTCCTGACCGTCGAGCGATCGGGTCTTCTCCAGGAGATCGTCCACATTGCGGCCGGAGAGTTTACCGTAGCGGTATTTCTCGGCGTATTTCTTGATATCGAAGTAGATAGAGCCGTTGCTCTCGTAGGCAAAACCATTCTCGAGAATCTTCTCAACGAGATTCTGCTGCTCGATGATGTGGCCCGAAGCGTGAGGCTCGATGGAAGGAGGAAGCACATTGAGGAGTCTCATGTTCTTGTGGTAATCCTCGGTATACATCTGCACCACCTCCATAGGCTCCAGATGCTCCAGAGTAGCCTTCTTGGCAATCTTGTCGTCGCCCTCGTCGGCATCGTGCTCCAAGTGGCCCACGTCGGTAATGTTGCGGACGTATCTCACCTTGTAGCCAAGGTAACGCAAATATCTGAAAATGAGATCGAATGTGATAGCAGGACGGGCATGACCGAGATGGGCCGGGCCATATACTGTAGGTCCGCATACGTACATTCCCACGTAAGGCGGATTTACAGGCTCGAACTTTTGCATCGTTCTACTCAGCGAATTGTAAACTAGTAAATTATTATCCATTTTTTGCAAAAAATTATTTTCAATTTGAAACTGCAATTATAATAAAACATTTTGACATTTACAAAAAATATCCCAATGTCCCATTACTGATCTATCGTGCTCACAATACGTCCATTCTCGTAGATGGCTATCCTGAGCAGCTTGCCCTTGTCGTCGTAATAATATCTCTTGCCGTTCATGAGCACACCGTTGGCAAATTCGCCCTCGCGGTCCACCTGGCGGTTCTGATTGAGCACCTTGTGGTATCCCGAACCGTTAAAGAGCGTAGGATTGTCGTCGCGGTTCTGGTTTTCAGCTAATGGCGGGTCAGCAGGGACATCAGCTGGCAAAACCTGCTCCTCCTCTACCCTATTGCCGTGCCTCTCGCGGTATATGCGCGAGGCCACAGCATCGTATACGCCGTTGTTGAAGACTCTCTCGGCGGCCAGCTGACCGTCCTCGTAATATTCCTTCATCACGCCGTGGGTAAACCCGGCCTTCCACTGGCTCTCGCTGCGGATTCGCCCGCTGTCGTAATATGTAGCCACCAGGCCGTCCTCCTTGCCGTCCACCCAGTTGCCGGCGATGCGGATCTTGCCGTTCTCGTAGAAATACTGCTGCTGGCCGGTGCGCCGTCCGTTGCTGTCGTGCATCCACTGATATGCCAGCTGACCCGTGGCGTAATAGTACCTGTACTCCCCTACCCAATGGTTGTTTACCCAGAGACCTTCCTCCGAAACCTTGCCGTTTTCGTAAAAGAATTTCACATAGCCAGATTCCTTGTTGGCCTCAAAAGTGATGGTACTCTTCACCGAGCCGGATTTGTAATAATTGGTCCATACGCCCTCGCGCTTATCATCTACAAAATTTCCCTTGCAGGAAACCATGGTATGCAGCGTATCATAGAAATACACCCATAATCCCTGCTTAAGATTGTTCCTGTCGGTCACGTTTATCTCCTGCCCATCATAGATCAGGGTTGTTTGAGCTAAAACACTGCCTATGAACAACCAACAAAAGGCCACTATCGTAAATATAGTTTTCAAATAGAGGAGCATTGGTTAATACATATACGCAAAATTAGACATTAGTTTTAATCTATGCAAGAAAAAATCCAAAATTTTGGATTCTACCTGCCATTACAGTAATTCTGAATGTAGTATTCAGCCGCTTGATATCCAAGATTATACGCCTGATGGAAATCATCACACGCCCCTCCCCTGTTGTTCATCAGCTGATAATACACAGCCCTCATGAAAAAATACTGGGATTTTTGCGGAGCTAATTCAATACATCTCGAAATATCCCTTGTGGCGAGTCCATAGTATTTTGCATCACGTAGCGAATCGCCTAATTGTCTGTAAGTTAGCGATCGGTTAAAATACGAACCCTCAAAAGTGGAATCGAGCTCGATGGAGCGCGTAAAATACTCAATGGCATTGTCATAGAGCTTAAGGCCGCTGTATGCGAGTCCCATATTGGAATACAGCGATGCGCTATTTGGGCGGATGGCGTCAAACTGCTCAAAATCATTGATCGCGGCCCTGAAATCGCCCATCTTGCCGTAAGAAGTACCTCTGTTGATGAAGATTTCCACAAGTTTTGGATCGATATCGAGAGCACGGTTGTAGTCAGAAATAGCCATGCTGGTATAGTAGAGCACCGAATCTCTATTGTTTTCAGCTAAAAACATATCAACCTTCAAGTCATACATGAGCGCCCTGTTCTGGAACGCCGGAGCAAAATTCAGATCGAAGAGAATTGCCTTGTTGTAATCCTCGAGAGCACGGTTGAAATATGCCGTATCTTTGGTAAGATCATACAAATCCTTATTAGCCAGTCCCCTATTGTAAAACGAGTGAACATAATCGGGTTTGTAGTTAATTCCGCTTGTAAAACAATCGATTGCTTTCTTTTTATACTCAATGAATTTGCTATCATCCGTTTTCTTGTATATCGAGTCAGCTAATAGGTTATTATACGAGCCCAAATTGTTCCATCCAATCACAGCTTCGGGGTATTTTTCGAGGCAGTCGGACCACAAAGTACCGCTGTCGTGCCAAACTTTCTCACGCTGTACAGTAAGATAGCACAAAATCAAACTATAAATAGAAAATATTATGTAAAATACATTCCTTTTGTTTTCGTACTTAGTTACCAGCCAATCCATGAAGAAAGCCAGCAGCACCGAGAGTCCCACACTTGGAATATATGAATAACGATCGGAATACATAGCACTGCCGACAGGGATAAACTGAAGGAGCAAAGCGATATTCACTATGAAGAACATAAGGCCGAATGTAACGACCTTGTGACGGCGGAAGATAAAGAGATTTAATATTATAATGCCAAAGAACAAAGGTACACAGAGCCAGTACAACGCTGGTACTGTGCGATTTATTATATCAGGATAAGGATAGAGATTGGCCAGCTTGAGCGGAGCAACAAATCTCCAGATGTATTGGAAAAAGCCGTTGCTGCCGAATGCAAGGCGCTGATACCATTCGTACTGATCCACCTCGCTGAGAGCCGTGGATGTGGCCTGAGCTTTCATTGAAATAATACCAAACACCAGCGCGATGGCAAGGAACGGAATCTTATTGAGATGTTTTTTCCAGTTTAGATAATCTTCGCTAATCAGGTAATCTATAAGGAAAAGCGACATTGCCAGCGAAACTGCTTGACCCTTAGATAACGCGCTGATTACAAACACGATAAGAGATAATATATAAAACGTTACATTTAGTCGCTTTTTATAGAGAATGTATAAATATAGCGACAAGAAATAAAACATAGTATACAAAACGTCTTTTCTTTCGGATATCCAGGTCACAGATTCCACGTGCAAGGTATGTATACCGAATATCAGCGCTATTATTATAGGATATATCCGCTTGCTGAACAATTCGGCAAATACCAGATACACCATGAAACAGGCCAGCAGGTGTATAAGTATATTATTGAAAATGAAGACGATAGGGTAGGGCTTACCATTTGGTTTCAGCTCCGATTGCTGATAATCGAGATTAAGCGACAGCATCGTAAGTGGATGGTAGTTTCCCATAAAGTAACGTTCCTCACGGAGGTCGTCGGAACAGAATATACGGCCAACAGTCTCTGCGTCAAGGGTTTTCACGAGAGTATTGTCGGTGTACTTGTCGTCGTCCCAGTTGGTGGTATCGTTCTCGAGACTGAACGAGTAAATCCATCCCGTAAGCAGAACAATGAGGATAATGGGCAGCCAGAAATTGGTAAAGCCCTTTTTGCCCTCAGCTAACGGCGATTGAAAGTCGGCTACAGCGGTCTGTAGGGTAGGGGAGTCGCTCAATATCGTTCCCCTGACGTATTTTCCTTTCTTCATTGGCTAAAAAATATTAATTCAAGCTACAAAAATACAAATTTCTATTTTGGAAAAGGAAAAAAAACGTACTTTTGTAAATTAAAAAAACGCGAAAACGCTATGATTGACGCACAAACCGTACAACGCATTATCGAAAGTGCCCAAATTCTGGATGTAGTACAGGATTTCATGACACTAAAACGGCGTGGAACCAATTACATTGGCTGCTGCCCGTTCCACAACGAGAAAACACCGTCAATGTCGGTATCGCCAGCCAAAAACATCTTCAAATGCTTTGGCTGTGGAGCCGCAGGCAGCCCTGTATCGTTTGTAATGCGCCATGAGAACATGACGTATCCCGAAGCGCTGAAATACCTGGCCCACAAGTACAATATCCACATCAAGGAGAAAGAACTTACCGCCGAGGAGAAAGAAGAGCACGAAGAGAGGGAGTCGATGGGAATTGTAAACCAATTCGCATCGGAATTTTTCCAAAAACAGCTATTGGAAACCGAAGAGGGCAGGGCAATAGCACTCACGTATTTCGAGCATCGAGGTTTCACCAAAAAAACCATAGAGAAGTTCGCTCTCGGATATTCTCCACAGAATAGGCAAGCGCTTACCAATGAGGCAATTAGCAAAGGCTATAAAATCAAATTTCTCGAGAAGACCGGCCTGTCGATAGTAAAGGAAGACGGATACAAATTCGACCGTTTTTGCGGACGCGTGATATTCCCGATACACAGCATTGCAGGCAAGGTGGTGGCTTTTGGCGGCCGTATAATGCAGAACGACAAGAAGATGGCCAAATACGTGAACTCTCCCGAATCGGAAGTTTACCACAAGAGCAATGTTCTGTACGGAATCTATCAGGCCAAAAACGAGATAGTAAAGCGCGACAAATGCTACCTGTGCGAAGGCTACTGCGATGTAATATCCATGCATCAGTCGGGAGTCACCAACACGGTGGCAAGCTCGGGCACATCCCTTACTCCAGGCCAAATATCTGTTATCAAGCGTTTTACAAGCAATCTCACCGTAATATATGACGGCGACTGGGCAGGAATAAAGGCTTCGCTCCGCGGTATCGACCTGATATTGGAGCAGGACATAAACGTAAAAGTGGTATTGCTGCCCGAGCCTGAAGACCCTGACTCTTTTGCACGCAGCCATACGCCCGAAGAGCTTCAGGCATACATCGACAGCCACGAGGAGGATTTCATAAAGTTCAAGACAAGAATCCTGCTGAAGGACGCCGAAGATCCGCTTAAGAAATCGGAGGTTATCAACAGCATAATCAACTCTATATCAAAGATTTCGAACGCAGTTACACGTTCAGTATACATCAAGGAGTGCAGCCGACTTCTCGATGTGAAGGAAGATGCGCTGTATGCCGAAACCGGCCGAACCCTCAAGAAAAACCACGAGGAGGAGATGAAACAGAAATTCCGTCAGGGAATAGCGGCGGCGGGCGAACCAACCACTCCGCCCGCACCGCCCGACGATGTTTTTCTGCCGCCCGAACTGGCAGCCGGCGACAATACAGTACCGGTTCCATCGTTCGTAACAGGTTTCAGCGCCGAAATAGAGGAAAAAGAGCTTGCAAGCTATCTCATCAACTATGGAAACATGGAATTTGAGAGCTACAGCGATCCCGCCACCAACGAGGTGCAGACCATCAATGTGGCCACATACATAATAGGCGAGCTGATGAACGAGAATATGGAGCTCAAGAACCTGAATTACAAGAAGATATACGATGAATACCTCAGCCATCTGGAAAACGGCGAGCTGATAGATACCACGTATTTCCTTAATCATCCCGAGGAGGAGATCAGAAACCTGGCCTGCGAGGTTACCATCCCTAAGGATACTCTGAGCTCGCTATGGAGCAAGCGCGGGTCCGAATGTCATACTCCTGAAGACACTTTCAAGAACGACATACCCAAGACCATAAACTCTTACAAGCTGAAAATCATAAAATTAGCTACCAAGGAAACTATGCAGCAGCTGAAACAGGCCAATGGCAAACAGCCAAGCGAGATAAAGGAAATAATGGATCAGGTAAGGCAGCTGAAACAGGTGGAAAAGGCTCTGTCAGAGAATCTTAAGCGAATAATAATAGCATAAAAAAAGTGACAAACCATCGTAGATGATTTGTCACTTATGGTGGGCCCACTAGGGCTTGAACCTAGGACTCCCTGATTATGAGTCAGGTGCTCTAACCAACTGAGCTATGGGCCCAAACGATTTTGATTTCGTTTTGCGATTGCAAAGGTAAAATACAAATTCATATTTACAAAATTTTTTATGAACTTTTTATGAAAAAAATTAAAAACATCATTTTCGACCTCGGCGGAGTACTGTTTGGAATATCGGGACAGGAAACGCTGAACGCCTTTGAGAAGCACGGCGCAGTGAACGTAATGGACAAGTACAAGGAACTGATAGACAGCGAATTATTTCACCGTTTCGAGATTGGAACCGCCTCGCCTGATGAATTCAGAAAAGGTATATGCGCGATAATGGGAGTGGAGCTGGGCGATACTGATTTCGACGGATGCTGGAACGCCATGATTACATCGTATCCTGCGGGAAACAACGATTTTCTGGAGAAACTGAAGGCTCAGGGATACAATCTCTACATATTGAGCAATACAAACAAGATTCATGTGGACTATCTGGAGCCGATATCAAAGTGGAGGCCGGGACTTTTCACCAAAATTTACTATTCCAACGAAATCAACAGCCGAAAACCCGATTTGGAGTGTTTTGAGTGGGTAATCAACGACGCTAAAATCGATCCGGAAGAAACTGTATTCATAGACGACCGCGCCGACAACATAGAAGGTGCGCTATCAGCTGGAATAAATACAATACACCTGACCAATATAAACGACCTATACGAAAAATTAGATAATTACTTGAAATGAGAACGATTATTTCGATAATACTCATTTTGTTCGCTATGACGGCAAAAAGTCAGCCAGCGAGCGAAAAAATGAAGTCTGCGCTCCAATTGCAGAGCGAGAAAGAGTACGGAAAAAGCAACAAAATCCTGATTGACCTGTATTCGTCAAACGATTTCAAGGAACTGGTTTGCCTGAATCTCGCCAAAAACTATGTGGAACTGGGCAATTACAAGCTCGCCGACAAGTATTCGGGCGAATGCCTGGCCATAAAGGGCGAATACAGCAAGGACGCGGCTGTTATCAAGGGCCGGATGCTCGACTATCAGGGAAAACTGGATGAGGAGGAGAAACTCTACAGGGAAATTCTGGAGCGGTATCCGAAGGACTACACGATAAACCTGCTATTAGCTGCACTGATAGACGATATGCCCAACAGGAAAAACGAGGCCGGAAGGATTTTCTACAAGACCATAAAATACGAGCCTCTGAATCAGGGTGCGCATTATGTAATAGCCATAAATGAGGAAAAGTCGCGGCACTATGTGCAGAGCCTGCTGGCCAACTATTTTCAGCTGCTCACAAATCCGCAGACGGTAACGGTGCTGAAGATTCAGGACATCATCAGGAACAACCGCAAGGTGACCGATGCAATGCAGGAGGTGATATACAGCACCGACACCACGGCTTCGGAGACTGATACTCAGCTCTACTGGGCGCTGGCTTTTCTGCCCGAGCTGGACAAATGCTATTCCGACGAGGATGCGCAAATGGATGATCCTGAGTGTTTTATAGAAAACAGCATTGCCATATTGGAGAAGGTTTGCGAATCGGTGGCCGTAAATCCCGACGAAGAGGAGAGGACGGCAAGCGACTTTTATGTGGATTTTTTCAGCAATGTGCTCAAAAACAACATGATAGAGGAATATTTGTTTTATTCGCTGATGAATACTTACAAGGATCTGTACCAGTACATTCCCGGCATAAGCAAGGAGCGGATGAACAAATTCGCCGATTTTCTGGAGGATTATTTCAAATAGGGTAGGAGAGTGGGCGATTTTTTTTTGGCTGGATAATAATTATAAATTATATTTGCCATTAGATAATCAAACCAATCAAATACATAAAAAACATGGAAGTAAAAGTAAATCACTCACATAGCCAGGAGCTGGCAGTGGAAAAAACCAAGAAGATGATGACCGGCCTGCTGGCCGAGCATGGCAGCCAGGTGAAAAACGTTCAGGAAAACTGGAACGGAAACACCGGCGAATACAGCTGCTCCTTTAATGGAATCAATGTTTCGGGAACCATTCAGGTGAATGAGAGCGACGTAGTGGTAAAGGCAAGACTGCCGTTCTTTGTGCTGCCTTTCAGCGGAATGCTGGAGAAGGCCGTGCGCGAAAACGTGGAGAAGGCTCTCAGATAATTTGCCATCAGCTGAAAAAAAAACTGAAACAAAAAAACAGAAAACGGGTTGTGCCGATGATTGAGGCGCAACCCGTTTTTGTATTGATAGATAAGCGTTTCGCTATTTCCTGGGCATATCCACACCGTCCACTTTCACGATCTCGCCCTGGAGGTATTCGATGGTGGTTTCCAGAAGCCCCTCCTCGGTGTAGATTTTCCAAGGTCCGTTTTGGTTGCCGCCCATGTACTGGCCCTCGCGGTATACCTTGCCGTCGTCGTAATATTCGGTGTATTTGCCGTGTAGATTGCCGTTCAGGTAGCGGGACTGCACGCGAATGGCCATGCCCGGCATTGTGTAGATGGTGTATTCGCCATGGGGGATGCCGTCGTTGAAGCTTTCCACCACCATTGCATCGCCGGTGGTCATGCGCCAGAGGCCGTGTTTCTCGCCCTCTATGTATTCGCCGCTCTGCAGAGTGTCGCCGGCCTGGCTAAGCTCGTAGTATATGCCGTCTTCCTTGCCCTTGGCGAAGTGCTCCTCGCGGCGGATCTTGCCGTCGTGGAAATACCACATCCATTTGCCGTCGGGATTGCCGTCCTTGTAGATGCCTTCCTGCTCGGTTTTGCCGTCGGAGAAGTAGAAGTACCACTGGCCGTCGCGCTTGCCGTTCTTGTACTGGCCCTTGGCCCTTACGGCGCCGGTGCTGTCGTATACGGTCCATTTGCCCTGCTCGCGTCCGCGTCCGTCGGTTACACCGTCGGCTATCTTGATTCCGTTGTCGTCGTAGAGCGATCCGCCGTTTATCTTGCCGTCCTTGTTGTAGGTGCGGTGCACTCCCACAGGCTTGTCGTCCTTGTACGCACCCGACTTTTTCATGGTTCCGTTGTCGTTGTACTCTATCTTGACCTTGGCAGCTGATGCGTCGGAAGCGAGCTGATTCTTCTGCTCCTGCTGTAGCTCGCCGTTTATGTATCTTACGGCCGATATTTCCTTGCCTCTCTGATCGAACTCGCGGAAATATCCGTTTAATTTGCCGTCTTTGTAGTAGCATTCGGTCTTGACCTTCTTGTCGGGGTAGAAAGTGCGGAAAAAGCCCTGTTTAAGGCCGTTTTCGTCGATTCTGTTTATGATCATGCGGTCCACGAGATCGTTGTATTTGTAGGTCAAAACTGCGACGATAGTGCCATTTTTGTCGTATTGGTATCCTTCGCCATGCTTTCTGTCGTCTTTGTATGGAATTTCGCTGTCCAGAAGGCCTTTCTTGTAGTAGTAGGCGTATCCCTGCCTCTTGTCGTCGCGGTACAGCTCGCGGGACTTCACCACGTTGTGATTAAGGCTGTCGGCAAAGGTCTCGTATGTGCACGAATAGCCGTTTTTCTTGCCGTAATTGTAGCTAATGAGACTTGTGGTGTCGCCGCGCTCGTCAAAGAATACCCATATACTGTCGAGCAGAAAATCGGTGCGCTTGCCGGCCGATTTCAGCTTGCCGTTTGGATAATAGGTCTTCCAGAAACCGTCGGGCATGCCGTCGCGGAGTGTGCCCTCCGACGATATCGAGCCGTCGGGATAGTAAAACTTGTTGTAGCCATTAGCTACTATCTGGTTTTGGGCCGAGGCCTGCACGGCGGATATCAGCATAGCAGCAAGCAACATACAAAATTTTTTCATCTGCAAAAAAGTATTAGATTATTTACTCATTTCCATCATGCGTGTTATGCAGCTGATGGCCTTGCTGCTGAGAGCCTCCGGCACGTCCACTTCTGGAAATTCGTATTTTAGCGTGTTGTAGATCTTTACGAGATTGTTGCGCTTCATGTTCTGACATACATTGTACGGATGGCCATTCTCATTGGGCACGGGAATGTATGTTTTCTGCGGATTGCGTTTCTTCATCTCGTAGAAAATGCCGGGCTCGGTGGCCACAATAAACTCAGTATCAGGCATATCGCAAGTGGCTTTCAGGAGAGCTGATGTGGCACCTATCACATCGGCCTGGCAGAGAATAGACTCGTTGCACTCGGGGTGGGCGAGTACCTTCGCTGCGGGATGCTCGGTTTTTAGCTTGCGGAGCGCCTCTGCGTCGAAATGGTCGTGAACGTGGCATCCGCCGTCCCAGATCACCATGTCGTTGCGGCCGGTAATTTTCTTTACGTAGTTGCCGAGGTTCTTGTCGGGGCCGAAGACAATTTTCTCGTCGGCGGGCAGCTGGCTCACAATCTTTACGGCGTTGCTGGATGTTACCACAATGTCGGTGAGGGCCTTAACCTCGGCGGTTGTGTTTACGTATGAGATTACAGTGTGGTCGGGATATTTTTTCTTGCACTCGGCCAGGGCCATTTCGGTAACTGAATCGGCCAGCGAGCAGCTGGTGGCCAGGTCGGGGATAAGCACTTTCTTTTTCGGCGAAAGTACTTTGGCTGTCTCGGCCATAAAGTGCACTCCGGCAAAGAGGATTATGTCGGCATCAGTTTTGGCCGCCTGCTGGCTGAGGCCGAGGCTGTCGCCGGTGTAGTCGGCCACTTCCTGAACTTCGGCTGTAGTATAGTAGTGGGCGAGTATTACAGCGTTTTTCTCTTTTTTCATTCTCGCTATCTCTGCCCTAAGGTCTGTGCCCTCTGGAATCGGCATG
>JAZQPB010000299.1:0-15418 GCA_045628165.1 Bacteroidales bacterium
GACTCAATCTCACCCAGGCCGACTACGTATTTATAATAGACCCGTGGTGGAATCCGGCAGTGGAAGACCAGGCCATAGCGCGCGCCCACCGCATGGGCCAGCAAAACTCGGTGATGGTATACAGATTCATAAGCAAGGACACCGTGGAAGAGAAAATCCAGAAGCTGCAGCGCCGCAAGGCCGACCTCGCATCGGCATTCGTGGCCGAAAACACAGAGTTTACCGCCGACCTCAAGGCCGAGGTTCTCAAGATTCTGGAATGACAAGACAGCTGACATCAGCTGACAAGATGTCATTATCATCAGCTGATATCAGCTAAAATGGCTAAAAAAACCTTGCGGCACAAAAATTGATACAAAAAAAGTAAAAAATAATTTGGCATAAATAAAATAATGCCTAAATTAGCAACGGAAAAAACAGATAGAAACATATTTAATAACAATTAAAAACTTTAAACACTATGGGATTATTCGGTTGGGCAAAAAGCCAGTTTATCGACGTCATTGATTGGCAGGACCAAAGCAATGACACCATTCTTCACCAGTACGACTGCCGCGGCAACGAGATCAAGAACGGCGCACAGCTTATCGTACGTGAATCGCAGGCTGCCGTATTCATCCACGAAGGTGAGCTCGGAGATGTATTCATGCCTGGCAAATACACCCTCGACACCAACAACATTCCAGTACTTACATCACTCAAGAGCTGGAAATACGGATTCAACAGTCCATTCAAGTGCGAAGTATACTTCGTAAACACCAAGATATTCACAGCCCAGAAATGGGGCACACCTAATGCGTTTATCATCCGCGACCAGGATTTCGGCCGTGTAAGCCTCCGCGCATTCGGTACATACTCTGTAAAGGTAAGCGACCCGGGCTCTTTCGTTACCAAGGTATCAGGCACCAAGTCGTCATTCAAGATGAGCGAGATATCCGACGAGCTCCGCAGCATGATCATCACCAACCTCATCGACACCATCGGCGAGAGCAAGCTCTCACTCCTCGACTTTGCCCAGAACTACAAGGACCTGAGCGAGAAGTGCGAGAAGCGCATCAACACAGAGTTCCCTGAGTACGGTCTCCAGTTCACCAAGTTCCTCATCAGCAGCATCAACCTCCCAGAGGAGCTCCAGAAGAAGCTCGACGAGGGCACAGGCATGAACATGCTCGGCGATATGAACCGCTACCAGCAGATGAAGGCCGCCGACGCAATGCAGGCAGCCGCAGCCAACCCAGGCCAGGGCGGCGGAATGGAAGGCATGATGGGCATGATGATGATGCAGAACATGATGAACCAGCAGAACATGATGAATCAGCAGCACATGCAGCAGGGCTACGGAATGCAGCAGGGCTACGGCCAGCCAATGGGCGGCATGGCTCCTCCTCCAATGCCTGCGGCCACACAATACTACATCGCCGTAAACGGACAGCAGCAGGGCCCCTTCCCGGCAGCCACTATCCAGCAGTACGCAGCGGCCGGACAGGTAAACGCACAGACAATGGTATGGGCACAGGGAATGCCGGGCTGGACAGCCGCAGGTCAGGTGCCAGAGCTCGCAGCTCTCTTCAACGCAGGCGGCGCAGTTCCTCCTCCTCCACCAATGCCAGGAATGTAGTATCTGCGGCGTATCAGAAATACTGATTCTACAACAAAATTATAAGGCAGATTTGCAGCTAATGGCGAGTAAATCTGCCTTAATGCTATAATAACATAACCCACACATTATGGAAGAACAGACAAATCCACAGGAGCCACCGGTACTGGACCCAAGCCAGACCACCCAGAACCTGATAAAATGCTCCTGCTGCGGTGCCAAGCTCACATTCGCACCCGGCACAATGAGCCTTAAGTGCGAATTCTGCGGCACAATGAACGAGATAAAAATCGACGAGCAGAAGCGCAAAGAGGCCATTCAGGAGCTCGACCTCCTGAAAGCCCTCGACAACGACGACACCAACGACGAGCCGATGGAGGAAATCCACACAGTAAAATGCAACTGCTGCGGCGCATCCACCACATTCGACAGCAACGTGGTATCGGCCAAGTGCGACTTCTGCGGAAGCCCACTCACCATCACCCAGGGCAACACTGTAAAACAGATAAAACCAAAGGCCCTTCTGCCATTCGCCATAGAGCAGCAGAAGGCACAGGACCTCTACAAGGAGTGGCTCAACGGACTGTGGTTTGCCCCGGGCGACCTCAAGACATCGGCCATACTCGATAGCGGACTCTCCGGAATGTACATGCCATACTGGACATACGACGCCGAGACCGAGACATACTACACCGGACAGCGCGGCGACCATTACTACGAGACCGAGGAATACGAGGAGGACGGCGAGACCAAGACCCGCCAGGTGCAGCACACAAGATGGAGACGGGTATCGGGACAGGTGCACGACAGTTTCGACGACGTACTGATAGCCGCATCAACATCGCTCCCAAGCAAGTTTCTCGACGGCCTCTCGACATGGAAACTCGACGACCTGGTTCCTTTCGACGAGAAATTCCTCTCTGGCTTCAAGACCGAGACCTACAGCGTAAGCATCAAGAACGGATTCACCAAGGCCAAGGAGGTGATGAAAGACAAGATAGAAGACACCGTGGAGGACGACATAGGCGGCGACGAGCAGAAAATAGACAACCTCGACATCCGCTACAGCGACCTCACTTACAAGCACATACTGCTCCCGATATGGATCTGCGCATTCAGATTCGGCGACAAGTCTTACCGTTTTGTAATTAACGGACAGACCGGCGAGATAGAAGGCGAGCGTCCATACAGCGGCACCAAGATCACTCTCTTCATAGCAGGTATCATAGCCGCAATAGTATTGCTGGTAAAACTGTTCAGCTAACAGCAAAAAATAACACCCCATCAGCAAAACAAAATCTAAAAAAAGCCGTTGGAATAATACAAGTTCCAGCGGCTTTTGCTATTTTTTTGCTATCAGCTGATATAAAAAAAATACAAAAAATACGGAACACTTATTGCAATATCAAAAAAAGCAGAGTAATTTTGCTCTCTTGAAAAATTGTTAGAAACCTAAAAAACAACAAACCAACCATGAAGAGAATAATATTATCGATAGCGCTGGCAGTAATGATGGGCCAGGCTGCCTACTCACAGGACATAAACCCTCAGGAGGAGATACTGGCTCAGGTAAACGAGAGCGCCGCCGCAGAGCTGGCCGCCGCCCAGAAAACCATGGACCGCGCCACACAGATGATGGCCGAGGCAGAGAGCAGCCTTGCCAAGGTGGCACAGACAAGATCCGAGGCCGCCAAGCAGAAAAAAGGCAAGCAGAAAAAACTGAACAAGCAGGCCGACGCCATGGAACAGCCGATACTCCAGAAACAGGTGCAGGCATACAAGCTGATGGACGAGGCATACCGCAAGATATACACCACATACTACAAGGACCTGGCCGACAAGTACAGCACATGCCCCGCCAGGAAAAAGGAAACCGTGGAAGACCTGATGAACGAATACGAGACCAACTGGGACGACGCCCTCAACACTCTGAAAAACGTGCCGGCCGACAGCAAGAAAGCCGACCCCAAGGCCGCGACAAGAGTCCTGAAAAAAGGAACCGACCTCCAGAAAAACGCCGTTGATGCCCAGATAAGCGCATACGGCGAAATCCTCGGATGGTACGACGCTCCAGAGCCAGCAGCAGCGGCACAGGCACAGGCACAGGCAGCAGTGGAGACAGCTCCGGCCAAGCCAGCCGACAAGATTCACTACAAGGTGCAGATAGCGGCCGACAACTCTCCGCTAAACCTCGAATTCATAAAGCAATACGTATACGACACCGACGAGGTGATAAACAACGAATACACCGACGGCACATACCGCTACCTCGTGGGCCGCTACAACACCTACGAGGAGGCCATGGCGGCCAAGGAGCGCATGAACGTAAAAGGCGCATTCATAGTGAAATACAAGAACGGAAAACGTCAGGTGGAAATAACAGACGAAGATGAAGCCAACTAAAACCCACACCAGTATCAGCTGCCGGGGAAGGCTGATAGACCTCACCACACCCAAAGTGATGGGAATAATAAACGCCACACCCGACTCGTTCTATTCCGGCAGCAGATGTCCCGGCGAGAAGGAGATACTCCAGATGGCCGAAAAACATCTGAGCGAAGGCGCAGAGTTCCTGGACCTGGGCGCATACAGCACACGCCCCGGATGCATCGACATAAGCCCCGAGATGGAGACAGAGCGCCTCAATATGGCCATGAAAGCCATCCGGCGCGAATTTCCCGAAGTACCGGTATCAATAGACACATTCAGGGCCGGCGTGGCCGAGAGGGCCATCATGGACATGGGAGCTGATATAATAAACGACATATCGGGCGGAACACTGGACCCCGGCATGATAGAAACCGTGGGCCGCACCAAGGCTCCGTACATACTCATGCACATGAAGGGAACGCCGCAGACCATGGGTCAGCACTGCCAGTATCAAAATATGATGGACGAGATAATCAAGTTTATGGCCACACAGGTAGAGAAACTGAAACTGGCCGGCGCCTGCGACGTGATTCTCGACCCCGGATTTGGATTCGCCAAAAACCTCGACCAGAACTACGAGCTGCTGCAGAAGATGGACCAGCTGAATATCTTCGGTCTGCCAATACTGGTGGGAGTCTCGCGGAAATCAATGATATACAAGCTATTAGGCATTACACCGCAGGAATCGCTGAACGGCACCACCATAATAAACACCATAGCGGTATCCAAGGGAGCCAACATACTAAGAGTACATGACGTAAAACCAGCCGTGGAAACCATAAAGATATGCGAAAAGGCAGGATTATACAATCAATAGCCGCCGTGGCCATATCCGCGGCCTGCGCCCTGGCACCCGTGCAGAGTGCCAAGGCACAGCGCTACAGCCTCGAATTCAAGGGCGGAGCGGCCGCCACAAGCACTTTCAACAGCTCGTGCCAGTCCAAGACCGTAAAGGACAGCAAGACCGGCGTAACTGTGGGCGCGGGTTTCGGCATCAACCTGCCCAACGACATGATAAGGCTGTACGGCGAATGCTACTACACCACCAAGGGCGAGCAATACACCCTCGACAACAACCAGGGCGAATTCAGCTCCGATGTGTGCTACTTCCACCTGTATCCCA
This sequence comes from Bacteroidales bacterium, assembly GCA_045628165.1. Taxonomy (GTDB): domain Bacteria; phylum Bacteroidota; class Bacteroidia; order Bacteroidales; family UBA3824; genus UBA3824. The sequence goes on from JAZQPB010000299.1 coordinate 5,151, forward strand.
ACGCACGGTTTTACGCGCCATACATACCCGTATACGTGGGCGCGGGCCTCTACATAGGATGCGCATCCAGCCGCGGAGTAGAATCGGGCGATATGGACATAATGCCAGCTGATGGCAAAACCATCAACTACTACAAATCCATGGACATGGGTCCCAGACTGGCCATAGGCGCCGAGCTGGGAGTATTGAAGGTGAGGCTGATACTGGAGGGCTCGTACGAACTCGGAATGATGAACATATCGGGACGCGGCGAGCGCAAGATCCACAACCAGTGCTTCTGCCTGAGCGCCGGACTCTGTTTCCTGCTCGACAACGGCAGATACAGACATTATTAAAAAAAAGGCGTACCTTGCCGTTCCGCGGATGATGAGAAACATCATATCCCGGAAACGCAAGGAACGCCTTTTCCCTATATATATTTGTAATGAAAAACCGTTAGAAGTTGATCATATTGATCTTGAGTCCGGTATCGGTGATATAGTCCTGGATAGCCTCCTCAAGGTCGAGATCCTCGTTGTCGTAATACCAGTTTACAGTTACCTGGCCGCCATCGGTCTCATACTTCTTCAGGATCTTGAAGATATCCAGAAGACTCTTGGTAGAGCTTGTGTTGAAATATGTGAGCTTACAATTGAATACCAAAGGCAAGCCAGTCTTGGTATACTCCCTGATCCAAGAGATAAGAGGTGCATAGAAGACATTGGTCTCCTCCAGGAACGACTCGCCTGATATGTCACAAACGCCGTTCTGGTAGTTGAAATCCACTGTTGGCACAAAATAGCCATCGTGAGAGCCTACGATATGTATATTTTCCATAATGAATTATATGTTGTAAAAGTCAGTACAAAAGTAATAAGAAAATTCAAAAAACCGCAAAAAGGCGGAATTTTTTTTGCAATTTTTTTCAGACCTCGATTCCCAGCACGCACACATCATCTATCTGGATGAAATCGCCCTTCCAGTCGTAATACGCTTTCTGAAGGCGGCGGTACTGCTCCTGCATGGAATATTCGCTGGTGCGCTGCAGAAGCTGGCGGAAACGCGACATCTTGAATTTCTCGTGCGCATCGGCATTAAACTGGTCAGAAAAACCATCGGAGAACATGAACATCCTGTCGCCGCGCTTTACGGTGAAATACTCGTCCTGGAAGTTAGGCTCCCTCATGTGGACACCCACAGGCGCCTTTACCGCGCTGTATACCTGAAGCTCGCCGCCCGATACCACCACCAGTGGATTGTAGGCGCCGGCAAAGTTTACCTCGCTGGTCTCCAGATCCCAAACGCAGAGAGCCATGTCCATTCCGTCCTTGGTCTCGGAATCCATATCATTCTGCCCGAGGTAAGATTTCACGAGTCTCCTCATGCGCTCCAACACCTCCGAGGCCTTGAAAACTCCCTGCTGGGCCACTATCTGATTCAGCAGCGAGATGCCCAGCATACTCATGAAAGCGCCCGGCACCGAGTGTCCGGTGCAGTCGCCCACCGTAAATACAAACTTGCCATTCTGACGGTGTGCCCAGTAGAAATCGCCCGACACAATATCCTTGGGCGCATAGAATACAAAATAATCGCCCATCACATCACGGCACTGCTCAAATGTATTGAGAAGCGCGGCCTGAATCTTGGCGGCGTAGTTGATGGAATCGGTGATGTCGCGGTTTTTCTGCTCTATCACTGCCAGGTTTTCAGATATCTCATGGTTCTGCTCCTCTATCTCGGTTTTCTGATTGGAGATAAGGTCGTTTTTCTGGGCCAGAAGCTTGGCGGTCTTCCGCTTGCTGAAATACATGTATACAATCACCGAGAGAGCCAGGGCGCCCAGCATTATCATAATTAGGAAACTGCGGGCCTGGCTGCGCGCGTCTTCCTTGGCCTTGGATTCCTGACGGATGTTGTAGTCCTTGAATTCGAGCGAGAGGCTGTCGTACTTGCGCTGAGTAAGCATCAGCTCCTTCTCCTTGGCCATCAGCTCCATCTGCAGCTGAGTCTGTGTAATCACCGAGTCCTGCTGCTGTATGGTCTGCTCCTGCTCCTCGTTGGTGCGCATCAGCTGGGCATTGTCGGCCTGGAGCTTCTTGTTGTCGGCCTGCAGATATGCGTAGAGGCATTCGTAGGCTTTCTTGTAGTCCTTGCTGGCCAGAGCCACATCGCAGAGCTGGCGAGTAAGCTTGTCCATCAGCTGCTTGTCGCCCAGTTTCTTGGCCAGCTCCCACGACTCTTCGAAATACTTGTCGGCCTTCTTGATGTTTTTCTGCTTGTAGTAGCAGAATCCGAGATTGTAGCACACAATGGCGCGCGGCTTGGCCATCTGAAGCTTCTTGAGGATGGTGTATTCCGATTCGAACGACGAAATGGATTTCTTGTAGTTGCCCGAGTTGTAATAATACGAGCCTATCACATCGTGGAGCTTGGCCTCAGTGTTCTGGAGCTTGGCCTTCTGAGCCGGCTTGATGGCCGACTGAGCGTATTGCAGGCAGTTGGCGTCGCCGCGGTCCAGATAATATCTTGCTATGGCGAGCCCGGCCTCGGCCTTTTCGCTGTCGGTCTTGGCGGCTCCGAGATTCTGCTCCAGAGCGGCCAGGTCGGCATTCTGGGCACTCAGCACACCCGCCATCAGCTGAAACACTATTACAAGTGTAAGAATATATTGATTAAAGAGTCTGTACATTTTGTGAATTTCATTTATCATTTTTACGCCGCAAATTTAGCGGCAACTCTCCTATTAATGCAAATTTCGACCCAAAATAAATAATGGAGATAATATTTTTTAACATTTGCCTCTGCGGATGTCAGCGCATCAATCTCAGACGATTAGGAGCGCGGAAGATATCACGCCATTAGCTGCACTTATAAAAAAATTCGAAAAAAAATAACGAAATTATTTTGGGATGGCAAATTTTGAAGTATATTTGGCAAACGAAAAACTACAAAAAAACATCAAGCTCACCATGGGCAACACATTCCAAACGCAATACCGCGTAATGTACCACGACGCCGACAGCACCGGACACCTGTCGATACCGGCGCTCGGCAATTATGTGCTCGATACCGCAGGGCTGCACGCCACGGCCCTGGGCATAAGCATGCAGCAGCTCGCCGCTCAGGGCATGACATGGGTGATGTCGGGCCTGAGGTTCCGCATCCACAGGCTTCCCGAAATCAACAGCGCCATAGACCTTTGCACACAGATAAGCGCCTACACAAGGCTGAGCAGCCAGCGCGACTTCTATGTATCGTGCGGAGGAAATCCTGTGGCCGACATCTCCACGGAATGGCTAATCATAAACACGAAAACCCGCCGCCCGGTGTTCCTAACCGACGTATTTCCGGCCATAGAGGGCCTTGTGGGCGGCAATCCAGCGCTGCAGAAATACGCCCACCTGCGCACATCGCCCGATGCCGCCAGGGCCGGAATCACAAAAAAAACGGTGGAGTATTCAGATATCGACATCAACTCGCATCTATATAGTATAAGGTATCTATCCATGGCGCTCGATACCATCTGCCAGAGCCCGGCACAGGGGCGGCGGATATCGGGCATCAACGCCAACTTTATCTCCGAGATTTTCCACGGCCAGGATATAGAGATAGCCACAGAGCTCATATCAGCTGATGGCATTCCAGCTGATGGCAAACCAAATGAAACCCCATCAGCTGAAACCTACAACATAGAGATGAGGGTGGACGGCAAGGCGATGTTCCGCGCCACCGTGGACACCGAGGCCGTGCGCGGCTGACAATGTGTCAGCAGGATAACTCTCGGCGTGATTTTTGCAGCACAGACAAATAAAAGCAAGCAATACAAAACAAAACAAACAAAAACCATACACAAAAAGACAACAATTATGGACAAAGTCTTAATGGAATTTACCGAAAAGGTAAACTCAGCAGTTTACAAGCACACTTTTGTAAAACTCATCCTCTCCAAGCGAGTGCTTGAGAATCAGGATCTGAACAAGATTGTGGTGAAATATGTAGAAATAAAGAACGAGCCCAACCTCCAGTTCGTATACAAGTACGACCGCAACGACGTAACCAAGAACTTCAGCGTAGAGGAGGGCATCAACCAGCTGCAGAACATTATCGGCAACAACTTCCTCGACAACATCCTGTACACCACCAAGGAAGACTGGGAGCTGAAATACAACAACAAGCACGAACCCAAGATATACAAGCAGAAACCAACATTCAGCGAGGCGGCCGACGGCAGCCACGACGAGCAGAAAAAGCGCCTGCTGAGCACCAAAAACAACGTGTACCTGAAGTCGCTCGGCATCACCGACCAGAAGGGCGAGATAATACCGAGCATGAGCGCCAAGTACAAGCAGGTGGAAAAATTCGTTGAGATAATAGACTCATTATCAGACACAATAAAGGACTGCAAGCCTGCCAGGATAGCCGACATGGGATCGGGCAAGGGATACCTGACATTCGCCACATACGACTATCTGACCAACGTGAAGGAGATGGAGATAGACATGCAGGGTGTGGAGACACAGGAAAACCTCGTGAAATTCTGCAACAACATAGCACAGAAGGCACAGTTCGGCCGTCTGGAGTTCGTACAGAACAACATAAACGACTACAAGGCCGGCAGCCTCGACATGCTGATAGCACTCCACGCCTGCGACACCGCCACCGACGACGCCATATTCCTCGGCATCAACTCGGGAGCCAAGGTGATAGTAGTGGCCCCGTGCTGCCACAAGCAGATACGCCAGCAGATGCGCATCACCGAGAGCAACGTGCTGGAGCCGGCCCTCAAATACGGCATCATCATGGAGCGCCAGGCCGAGCTGATAACAGACTCAATAAGAGCGCTGATACTCAACATGTACGGCTACAAGACCAAGATTTTCGAGTTTGTGGAATACGACAACACCGCCAAGAACCTCATCATTACCGCCGAGAAGGGCGACATGCCGTCGGAGGAGCAGAAACAGAAAATCCAGGCCCAGATAAACGCCATCGAAAACAAGTTCGGCATCAAGTACCACTACCTCGAGAAACTCATCGAGAACCCCGCCGACCAGAGCTGGAGGATTCTGAACGCACAGTGCGCCAGATAGTTTAATCACCATAAACCACGCAAGACCAACATGTTAGGATTCAAGGAAATACTCATAATAGCATTGGTAATAGTACTGCTGTTTGGCGCCAAGAAGATTCCCGAGCTGATGAAAGGCATCGGCAAGGGCGTAAAGAGCTTCAAGGACGGAATGAACGGCATCGACGAAGACAAGCCCAACAACAACGACGACAAGGGCAACGAATCCAAATAATTCCTGATGGAGACCAACAATACCGAAACCTTCTGGGACCATCTAAGTATACTGAGAACCAGCATCCTGCGATGTGCAATCGTGGTGCTGGTTTTCTCTGTACTGGCCTTCTGCTGCAAGGAAATACTCTTTGAGGGCATCATATTCGCGCCCACGAGAGAGGATTTCGCCACATTCAGGCTGCTGAGGCAGATATCGGAATGGCTTGGCCTGGGCGACGAGCCTCTCCAGATCACACCCATCAAAATCATAAACACACAGCTTCAGGCGCAGGTATTCATACACATGGATATGGCGTTCTGGGTGGGTCTTGCCATCAGCATACCATACATATCCATAGAGATATGGCGCTTTGTAAGCCCGGCGCTCTACAGCCACGAGCGCATATTCGCCTCCAAGGCCATGATCTGCGGCGGCCTGCTCTTCTATCTGGGAATGTTCATATCATATTTCCTCATCTTCCCGCTCTCGGTAAACTTTCTGGCCAATTACCAGGTGAGCGGGCAGATAGAAAACATGATAGACCTCGACAGCTACACCGGAATGCTCACGGCGCTCTGCCTGGGTCTCGGCCTGGTATTCGAGATGCCCGTAATCGCGTATCTGCTGGCCCGAATCGGCATACTCACCTACAGCTTCATCAGCAGCCACCGCCGCCACTCCATAGTAGTGGTGCTGATACTGGCCGCCGTAATCACCCCCACCACAGATATTTTCACCATGCTCATCACGGCGCTGCCTCTCCAGCTGATATACGAACTCAGCATCCTCGTGGTCAAGAAAGCCGACCGCAAGAGGCAGGAGCAGTCAGCTGATGGGGTTTTGCCAGCTGATGGGGTTTTGCCAGCTGATGGCGAGTAATCCATCATGCCATCAGCTGGCGAATCTCCCATGCTGAACGGAGTTTCCAATCAGCAAGGTCGAACACGGGATTGCTGAAACTGGCCGCCGCCGGAATAGCTATCACCGCCATATTGGCAGACTTGCCGGCCCTTACGCCGTTGGCGCTGTCCTCTATCACCACGCATTCCCCGGGTCTGGCTCCCACCCTCTCGGCCGCATGAATGAAGACATCAGGATGCGGCTTGCCGAGTTTCTCGTCCTCCGACGAATGGAGCACATCAAAATACTTGCGGATTCCCAGCTTATCCACCACGGCGTTTATGAGCCTGTAGTTGCTGGCCGAGGCCACAAGAATCCTGCATCCGCGCTCCCTGAAAAACTCCAGCGCGTCTATTATGCCGTCCATCACACATCCATGTTCCTGTATCAGCTGATACACACCATCTATAATGCGCCCGGTGTAGTGCTCCACCGAATACTTGAGCCCCGGAAACATACCAACCCACTTGGCCACCACGTGCTCGGCCTTCATGCCCTGCACATCGAGACACATTGCATCGGTAATCTCGACGCCCTCCTCGCGGAAAACAGCCTTCTCGGCTATCCTCCAGAACGGCTCGCTGTCTATCAGCACGCCGTCCATATCAAAAATCGCTGTTGTGTATTTCATTTTTAGTTGAAAGATTAAAGTTTAAAGATTAGAGTTTAGAGATTAGAGTTTAGAGAAAAACTCTTCCATGCAAATTTACAAAACATATTTCATCCATCCACAATTTTTTTATAATTTAACAGATTTTTGCTATATTTGTAGCGGAAACCACAATAGAAAACCATCATGCCAAATATGCCGCTGGCCGAGCGAATGAGGCCAAAAAACCTGGACGAGTACATAGGACAGAAACACCTTGTGGGCGAAGGCGCCGTACTCCGCAACATGATAGAATCGGGACGCATACAGAGCATAATACTCTGGGGCCCTCCGGGAGTGGGCAAAACCACTCTCGCCAAGATAATATCCAAATCTGGCAACAGAGCCATGTATACCCTGAGCGCCGTATCCAGCGGAGTAAAGGACGTGCGCGAGGTTTTGGAGAAAGCCCAGCACGCATCCTTCTTCAGCCAGCAGACACCTATATTATTCATCGACGAGATCCACAGGTTCAACAAGAGCCAGCAAGACTCGCTGCTGGCCGCCGTGGAGCAAGGCATAGTAATCCTGATAGGCGCCACCACCGAGAATCCATCATTTGAGGTGATAGCACCGCTGCTATCGAGATGCGAGGTATACGTGCTTCAGCCACTGGGCAAGCAGGACCTCGACGACCTGCTGAACCGCGCCCTCACACAGGACTCGGTGCTCAAGGACATGAACATAAAGGTGGAGGAAACCGGCGCCCTGTTCCGACAGAGCGGAGGCGACGCGCGCAAGCTGCTCAACATCCTCGATATAATAATAAACGCCGAAAACAGCAACGACATAGTAATAAACGACGAGAACGTAGCCAAGCGCCTTCAGAAAACCACCGCCATGTACGACAAGAAGGGCGACATGCACTACGACATTATATCAGCTTTCATAAAATCCATCCGCGGCAGCGACCCCAACGCGGCCGTATACTGGCTGGCGAGAATGCTGGCCGGCGGCGAGGACCTCAAGTTCATAGCGCGCCGTCTGCTGATATCGGCCAGCGAGGACATCGGCCTGGCCAACCCCAACGCCATGCTGCTGGCCAACGCATGTTTCCAGGCGGTGAACACAATAGGATATCCCGAATCGAGGATAATACTGAGCGAGACAGTAATCTATCTGGCCAACTCGCCCAAGAGCAACTCTGCATACAACGCCATAAACGAGGCCATGGCCACCGTAAACCAGACCGGCGACCTTCCGGTGCCGATAAACATACGCAACGCGCCCACCAAGCTGATGAAAGAGCTCGGATACGGCGCCGAATACAAATACTCGCACGACTATCCCGGCCACTTTGTACAGCAGGAATTCATGCCCGACGAGATGAGCGGCCACTCATTCTACATACCCGGCAACAACGTATCAGAAAACAAATTCAAGGACGTGATGAAACAGCACTGGGGCGATAAATACAAAACAGAATAATCACCATTAATAATAAAACACAATGAAAAAAATTATGCTAATTATGGTGGCCATGATACTGAGCATGGTTGCCAAAGCTCAAAACCTCTATGAGCTGAAATATTACGACAAGGACGAGGGCGAGACCTTCATCGGCCTGTTCTTCTTCACCGACGAGGAAAACTGCATGCTGAGGTGCGTATCAGCCAAGGCCAACAGAAACAACTACTGGGAGCGTGAATACTTCTGCCAGTGCGAGACCGACGACGGCGAAAAGAACTTGTGTTTTCTGCCCCAGAAGGCCGAGGAAGACGGAGTAATCTATCCGTCGTTTATCCTTACATACAACGAAAACGGCGAGATAAGCGACAACGGCATCGTGATATTCCAAAACTGGGAAGACGATGAATACGCCGACGACAACATAGGCGAGTGCAAATACTTCCGCGAGGTAAACATTGCCGAGAAAGACTCCGACTACTTCCTCCAGTTCTACAGCGAAGACGAGGAAATGTATCAGCTGATAATGGGAGCACGAGGCAAGATAACCGAGGAAGAGGTGGATGTAACGGGAAACACCAACACCGACTTCAAGGACTCGGAAGTTACAATGCACTTTCTGGTAGTGGCCGCCACCAAGGACGAGAACATCGGCAAATCGGTGGAGACCGACCTGAAACTCGTAAGAAAAGAGTTCGGCGGAATAGCAGACAAGCTGAAAATAAAATTTAACGAGCAGATAATATCAGGCAACAACTATACACGCGGCAACGTTGAAAAGGCCATCAGCTCCCTGAAACCAGGCCCACAGGACATTGTGGTATTCATATACTCGGGCCACGGATTCCGTTTCGACGACGACAAGGATGCTTATCCAAGAATGTTCATATCGGTAGACGGCGACGACGACATTACCGAGAATACAGAGATGAGCACCACTGATATTTTCAACAGCATCACAAAGAAAAACGGACGACTCACCATTTTCATCACCGACTGCTGCAACTCGAAGGCCGGAATGAACAGAGCCGAGGTAGAGAGCGTGGCATTCGGCACACGCGCATCGCAAAACAACACCGACGTAAAGAAACTCCATCAGCTGTTTATGGAGCAGAGCGGTACAGTAAGAGCCACAGCCGCCAAGGCCGGACAATACGCACTCTGCGACGCATCGGGCGGATTTCTGCTGACATCGTTCCTCAACAACATAAAATCTCAGACAAGCGCCATGAGCAAGGACGATCCATCATGGAACAGGATTCTCGACAACGCCACACGCGCCGTGGAGAAAAAGACATCGAACCAGATAGACGAGACCGGCGAGGAGCAGGAGCCTCAGGTGGTAGTAAAGAACGTGAAAGTGAAGAACCTGGCCGGTGTAACCGAAATAAGCAATTCGCAGACAATCGAGAAAAGCGACCGCAACGACAACAAAGAAGAATCGTCGGATATAGACAAAGAAGACCTCATTTACGGATTGGTGTGCATAGTATTGCCGATAATAACAATCGTGATACTCCTGATCATCATAATCAAGATGAGAAGAAAGAAAAACCAGCAATAAAACAACTGATATCAGATAATATTCCACAACAAAAAAGGCTGTCTGCTTCAAAGTAAGTGGACAGCCTTTTTTTGTGTATACGATAATACTGCAAAATATTCCTATGGCCTGGGAGAGAGAAATTTGTGAAAAAAATACAAGGGTGCTGAGAATATGGATGATGGGGAGATTCGGGCTGACCAACTGATCAGCCGGCTGGACAGGCAGAGGATGAGGTAAATGGAGAATGAGAATGAAGAATGTAGATGGAGAATGTAGATGGAGAATGTAGATGGAGGATGATAATATGGAACATATACGAAAAAAGCCTTCCAGAATCTCTTCTGAAAGGCTTTTGATTTTAAAAAGAGGCGATTACCTACTCTCCCACATTGTATCGCAGTACCATCGGCGCAAGCGGGCTTAACTTCTCTGTTCGGGATGGGAAGAGGTGGAACCCCGCCGCTATAGTCACCTGAATATCTTGTGTAATTACGAATTACGA
>JAZQPB010000300.1:0-27093 GCA_045628165.1 Bacteroidales bacterium
ATACAGAAACTTGCGCCTTGTTCCAATACAAATCTTATGACAATAAGAAAATAAACAAGTATTACATTATACTTGCTTGCTTGCTTGCTTGCTTGCTTGCTTGCTAACATTTTTCTCTTATCTTCCAAATATTTAATCATAAAATTTGTTAATTTGTTTATTTTTTTCGTATTTGAAAAGCAATCGGAGAATCCAATCAAAAACAAAGATAGAAGGAATTTTTGTAAGAAACAAATTTATTCATCACATTTTGTCCAGAATTTTTCGCTATCGGATTTTTCTATAATACCTATCGGATTTACCTATAGGACAAGGCCCTCTTGCCGATGGCCACAATCGAATCTTTCAATAAAAAACTCTATGACGTCTCGACGGGCAAGCCTAATTTTGCGGCGTAATTTCAAATAACCAATATCAACAAAAAATGGAACAGTTAGCAATCCAGGCGCAGACCAATACCCAGGGCGCCGTATGTATTTGGGTTTGTATATTCGTGGTGATAATGGTGGCCGTGGGCTGGACGGGCATCAGGAAACTGAGGGCCTTCAACAAGAAGCACAACATCATCACCTACGATTTCAACAAGGTAAACATATCAGACGATGACGACGACTACACCATCTATCAGTAACCAGCACGAATACCTGAAGCAATTCTGCGTGATGGTAACCGAATACGCATCGGCAATGCTGGAATCCGGCGCGATAAGCTCCACAATAGAGGACTGCGTGCACCGCATCGCCACGGCCTTCGGCATCAAGGCCGACGTAAGCATATTGCCCAAGCGTGTACTGATCGCACTCTGGACAATGGACCAGGAGCACTCATACAACAACGTGGGACACACCATAAGGCACGGCATCAACCTCGACAGCGTGCTGAGGCTCACCAACCTGGCCTACTCCATAGAGAAAGAGCCCAAGACAATCGACCAGCTGAAAACCGAGATAGAGAGCATCAGGCAACAGCCAAGGATTAACAGGCACATAGTCCTGATACTGACAGCCATAGCCAACGCATCGTTTTGCAGGCTATTCGGCGGCGATTTTATCGCAATGCTGATAGTGCTGGTGGCCACGCTCTGCGGTTTCTACCTGAAACAGAAAATGCTGTCGTCCCAATGGGACGGAAGGTTCGTAACCCTGATATCGGCAATAGTGGCCGCCATAATGGGAAGCGCAGGAATAATATTCGGCTGGAGCCACACTCCCGATACAGCATTAGCTACCAGTGTGCTGTTCCTTGTGCCCGGCATCCCGTTCCTCAACTCCATGGCTGATATGCTGAGCGGTCACCACCTATGCGCCGTCAGCCGACTTACAGAAGCCGTAATTACAACCGCCTGTCTCTCATTAGGATTGTGCATAGCACTGCTGCTGACGCGGATAGGATGGTAACATTAACCAAAAATCGAAAATCAAAAATGTTAGATATATTACAGGATGGATTTTTTGCGGCACTGGCCGCTGTCGGATTTGGAAGCATCAGCAATGCCCCCAAACGTGTCCTGATTCACTGCGGATGGATTGCCGCAGTGGGACATGCCACAAGATATGTGCTTACTTCCAACGGTCTCAATATCATAATAGCCGCCTTTGCCGGGGCTGTCATGATAGGCATTTTCGGAAGGATTGTTTCACAGAAGAAGGATCTTCAGTTCGAGACATTGGCGTTTGTATCGCTCTTGCCGATGATTCCCGGAATGTACGCCTACCGCACAATGCAGAATTTCATCCGCTGCATAGAGGGCGCCGGCAATGCTGACCACGACCACTATTTCTCGCTGATGAGCTACAACGCCCTTATGACCTTCGCCATAATCATGATGATGGCCATAGGCGTGCTGATGGTGCCGAAAAAGATTGTCAGAAGATAAATTTTTCGCACAGATGACACGGATGACACGGATTTATTATTGAAAAATATCTGTGTTATCTGCGTCATCTGTGCGATTCTGTTTTTCTCACCACTCAAACAAGCAGCCTTCTATAGATATATTGTCGTTATCATCCAGCTTTTCGGGATATACGGTAAGGAAAGTATGCTTTATTACCAAAATCGAATTGTCGTTTACCAAAACCATTTTGTCGGGGCCATCGTAAGTGAAATCTCTCTTGGGCACCACGTATTGGAAAGTTTTGCCTCCACGTACAATCGCTATATTGTAAACGCTGTCAGGATTGTCGGCGTGAGGCAGTTCCACACTATAACCGTACAATCCCCAAAACTTGGTAACAGGATGGTCGAACACAAGGCTGTCTACCTCGAAATAACGGAGGTAATCTTCAGGCGTTTTGATGTCGTCATCGTCGTCATCCAGATCTTTCCATAATTGGTAATAATTCCAGGTGTTGTCGGCAATATCGGAATAATAGGATTGCGGATAATTGTCGTGAAGATAACTCAGCTTGTCGCGGAAATCGGCCCCCAACGTACCCTCGTCCTTATTGCCAACCGGCAGAGTGCAGCCATTGGCCTCGGCGATGCTCCTTGCCTGAGATTTCAGCGAACATCCGGTGATATTTGCCACGCTCCAGGGGCCAAAGGACATCAGCAGGAAAATTCCGGCAAACGACACCGGAATCCACACTATTCTCTTTTCCCTCGACAATACAAAATACACGCAAACCGCCCAATACCAAAGGTTTACAATCAGGAGCCAGAGTCTTGAAATTGTGATTCCATAATCGCAGAATCTCCTGATGATACCCACCGACATCAGCAACACCAGAGGCATCATGGCGGCTGGAAGTATCTTGAAGAGGGCCTCATCAAACTTGTTGGTCTTCAGCTGCTTGTTGGGATACACGCAGAAAAGCACCAGCAGCATGCCTGCCATGCAGATAGACACAAGCACCGACACCCAGCCTTTGGGCAGATCGAGCGTGAAGAGGAACTTGAGGCCATATACATACAGCGACAGCATGTAAAGGGCCAGAAGCCCGAGCAACAGGAAATGCACAATGCGGTCAAAGACTTTCGACAGGCTCTCGGCAAACGGCTCATCAATCCCGTCTTTTGTATTTATCGACGACAATGCAACCAACGGCATCAGGCCGGAATACGCCACAATGGCCACATCGCCATACAACTCGCCATCCACCCTTATATCGAAAAGCATCTTGAGTATCAGGAAAAAGAGCGAGATGCCGGCAAACAATGCGCTTGCAACAAACACTCCCAACAAAAGCGAGGACAGCACATTGCGGCTGAATTTCCAGAACTGGAGATCGTTGTCGCGCTTCAGGAACAGAGCCGTGAAGAAGAACACCAGCACCGCCAATGACATAGAAAAAAACAACGGAAGGTAAATATCCTTTGTATCCCTCTCCCCCATCAGACAGAAAAGCCAGTAGCACGCGCCACCCCAAAGAGCAAGCGGCACAATCCTGACAAGCCAGGATTTCAGAAAACTATCAATGCGCTCGGCAAGAAGCCTGAGTCCCACCGATAGCGCAAAACCACTGCCGAGGAAATAAGCCCACTTGGCAAAAAGTTCGCCATCGGTACCTGACGCATGCACCACGTATATACTATAGCACATAAGCGCCCAGATAAGCCCAAGCGCAATAGGGAACCGCTTAATAGCATCCAAGGCACTGCCGAGAATGGCCTTGGGATTCAGTTTCTTTAATACTTCCATAGTTGCTTACAAAATTATCGCCTACGGCGTTGTTTTTTACATAAATTATCATAAATTGACACGAATTTTTCAAAAATTACTCTCAAAGAGAAAATTTATGATCAATTTATGTTAATTCGTGGTAATTTATGTCTTCCATAATCGCCGAAGGCAAAAATCAATTATCCGTTGAACTATCTTTATTTATCCTTCAAAATATCGCAAAGACACCTCGCCGCCATCCAAAACCGCGTAGGGCGATTTGCGGAACCAGACTCCGGTGTTTATGTATTTGATGCCGTCGCCAAGGTCATAGACCGAATCTATGTGTCGGTGTCCGAAGATATAACATTCGGCCTTCTCCTTGTCCATAATGGAGCGGATATACTTGATGATGAACTCGCCCTCGTTTTGGAAGGGGAATATCTCACGTGTGTATTGATGACGCGCGGCGCTCCATTTGTGGCCAATCCACATCGCAAAGTTAGGATGAAAAACATTGGAATACAACCACTGGCATATCTTATTCGTGAAAACAGTCTTTATAATCCAATATCCAAAACTCTTGGAACCTATGCCGTCGCCGTGGCCCATATAGATTTTGTGACCGTCCACATCCATTAGCTGAGGCTCCTGATATACGTGCATTCCGAGTTCCTTTTTCAGGTAGTCGTATTGCCAGACATCGTGGTTTCCAATAAAATAATGCATCTCCACGCCAAGATCGCGCAGTTCGGCAAGTTTGGCAAGGAAACGGTAGAATCCCTTGGGCACCACCTTGTTCCACTCGTACCAGAAATCGAAGATATCGCCAAGGAAATAGATGGCACGGGCATCGTCCTTTATGGAATCGAGCCAGCGGATAATCCTCTTCTCCCTTTCCAGCGAAATCTCCCAGTCCGGCGCCCCGAGGTGGAAATCAGAGACAAAATATGATTTGGTTCTTGTCATAAAAATACACTTATTGTTTGTGTTGACGGAATTGTTGCTCAATGAGTTCAATCTGTTTCTTAAGCTCCTCAACAGAAGGAAGCATTTTCTGAACCTTCTCATAAGACGCCACTCCCAGCGGAGTCTCGATGCCTTTGAAAGACCATTGCACATCGGTCTCGTTGGCATACCGGCAAATAAGAAGACCTATAGTAGGATTGTCTTCATCGGTTTTCAGAAGTTGGTCAACTGCATTCACATAATAATTTAGTTTGCCGGCAAATTCAGGCTCAAAATCCTTGACCTTCAGCTCACAAACTACATAACACCTAAGCCTGTAGTGATAGAAGAGCATATCAATCCTGCGGCTCCGTCCTGCCACCACAATCTCCTTCTGACGCCCTACAAACGCGAAACCGGTTCCCAGTTCAAGAAGGAATCTTGTGATATTCTCTTCCAAAGCCTTCTCCAATTGTCTTTCGTCATAATTTGACGGCAAGGATATAAAGTCAAAATTGTAAGGATCCTTTAGAATCTGCTTCGCCAGCTCGCTCTGCATCGGCGGCAAATGCTCGTCAAAATTATTGAGAACCGTGTGCTGCTTCTTAAAAAGATCGTCCTTGATATTTTCCCTGAGAGTCTCCCTCGACCACGAAAATTCAATAACCTTATTGATATAGAAAAACGCCTCCTCAATCGACTTGCATTTCCTTACTATCATTATATGATGACTCCACGGAATCAGTATAAAAGGCAAAGGAATATTTTCTACAAAATCATAATTGTCATTCATATTAGGCAAAAGTGCAACAGCCTGTTGCACTTTTTTATCTATCTGTTTATCAGAAATTTGCAAAAGAGAAACCGATTTTTTCAATTTTGGCAAATCAGCTGTATAAAACAAATACCAACGCTTCATCTCAAACAGATTCCTTGTCGAAAAACCTTTCTCGCCCGGAAATGCATTCTGCAAATCTTGACTAACCTGTTCCACTATTCCAGCGCCCCATTTCTCCTCTGCCTTACGGGCAATAAGATCACGTCCGAGTTGCCAGTTGAACATCAACTGCTCGGAATTTACTTGAATAGCGGTTCTTGCCTGAGCCTTGCGGTAACGGGATTTCAGGTCACTCAGCCAATCCACATATTCGCTGTCAAGATTAACATTGTGACTTTTTACAAAAAAAGGTTCTTCCATATATCAAGTAATTGAAGTAATTGAAGTGATTGAAGTAACTGAAGTGATTGAAATGATTGAAGCGCATTCAATTACTTCAATCACTTCAATTATTTATTAAAACACCCTTGGGCTTTTCTGAGCCACGAGGCTTAGGTCGGCCAAGGCTACTGCTGCTGCGGCCTCGAGTACCACGGGAACACGGAGGGCTATGCAGAGGTCGTGACGGCCCACAATGGTGAGCTCCTCCACCTTGCCGTCCTTAATATTATAAGTGTTCTGAGGAAGCGATATGGATGGAGTCGGCTTTACGGCTACACGGAAAACAATGTCATTTCCATTGCTGATGCCGCCGTTGATTCCGCCGGCGTTGTTGGTCTCGGTTTTGCCATCAGCTGATATAATATTATCATTGTCCTGAGAGCCTGACATCCTGGCCACCTGGAAACCTGCGCCAAACTCAATGCCCTTGATGGCTGGAATGGAAAACACCGCACGGCTGATCTCCGACTCCACGCTTCCGAAGAATGGCTCGCCGAGTCCTACGGGAATTCCGCTGATATTGCACTCCACTATTCCGCCGATGGAATCCTTCTTCTCCTGAGCAATCTCGATGGCTTTGTCGAAATCTGTCATTCCGCCAATCTCGAGAATTTTGGCCTCAATCTTGGCAGGATTGAGAATCTTCTTGGCGATAACGCCCGCAGCCCCAAGACCGAGAGTGATGCGGCCCGAGAAGTGTCCTCCGCCGGTGTAGTCGTTGAATCCGCCGTATTTGAGCCTTGCCACAAAGTCGGCGTGGCCGGGACGTGGGTGGTCGAAGAGCTGGGAATAATCCTTGCTCTTGGTGTTGCCGTTGCGGAAGAGCACTGCGATGGGCGCGCCTGTTGTCTTGCCGTTGAAAACGCCTGAGAGCAACTCAGGAAGGTCCTCCTCCTTGCGTGGGGTTGTGCCCTTGGCGCCTGCCTTGCGGCGCGAGAGGTCGGCGAGGAAATCCTCCTCGCACAAATCTATACCAGATGGACAGCCGTCAACCACGATACCGAGACCGTGGCCGTGGCTCTCGCCAAAAATGCTTATCTTGAAGATATTGCCGATTGTATTCATTTTTGCATTATTAATTTATTATGGGACAAAGGTAATCTTAATCCTGATAATAAACAAAAAAACTATTCCTTGACTATCGTGAAACCGTTGCCGTTCCACTTGTATCTTCCTGTGAAGTTCTCGCCGTTGGCCATAAACTCCACCTGGAGATTGTCGTAACTATCGCTGCTGAAATCAGGAGATGGGATGTCAGCCTCGTCCAAACCAAAATCCTTGGCTATCTGCTCCTTGCTTGGGAGCAACTCAGTGGACTCGGTAAGTCTGCCGTTATGATAGATATAGGTGTATAGTTTGTCGTCGCGTACGGTCTCGTCGTTTTCCTCATAATTATCATACATCACCCATACCCTACCGTCGCTCAACGGCTTTACCCAATAACAGTAACTGTAGGTATAGAAATCACCCTCGCGGCCCACGCTTGCGTCTTTGTACATATTGTCGGAGAAGGCGTATGGGTTCAGCTCGTTGAACTCACAATTTTTAGTAGGCAACAGGTCGAAGATCTCCCTGAGAAGAGCCGACTCAATGTCTTGCCTCATCGTCATATCAGGCTCATACGTCATGCGGAGGCAATACTCGCGGATGGTGTAATTATTGGTAACTGTATTATAAGACGGGCCATCGCAGTCTTCGCAATACTCACTCTCGTCCCTGCGCTCAGAGGTCTTCACGGTCTTTATGCAGTAATCATCCACATACTTGTAACGTACCTCCCAGATTTTCCACTCGTCCTTGCTGTAAGTCGCCTTGTATTTGGAGTATATCAGACGGTCTTGGTCGTCGTACTTGGTCTCGTCGAAGCGCTGAGGAATCTGATACCTTGAATACGAGCCACAGTAGAAGATGCCATCCTCCATCACATTATAGTTCTCGTTCCTGAAATCAAACTCCGTGCCCTCCATTCCCGATCTGTTGACGGTATCTATCTTGCCGTCGTGACGGTAGTAAAAAGCGTAATGGTTGATAACTGGCTGATCATAAACATCATCCTCGGTCCAGTAATGCTCAATGAGCTCATTGCCGGCATTGTAGATGCGGTAGTCAATCACATAATCACGACAGCCATCGGTACCCAACACGTAAGTATAAACGGGTTTGCGGTAATCCACGTGACATTCCACCTTTAGGAAAGGGTAATTGTCAAGAGTGTAGGGAATGGTCTCCAAGGTCATCTCCGAGATATTGGAGTTCTCGTCGTCGGCCTTCATCCTCACAATACCCATTATCTTCTTGTCGGTATTCACGAACAAGGTCTTCTCTACCACATACTTGCCGTCGGAATCATACTCCTGATGCCAATTGTAGAAAGGTCCGGAAAATTTGGTATGGAGCTGATACCCAAGAGCCTCGTTGATAGGTGTGCCGAGAGTGGATGCCACATACTCGGTAACGCACTCAGTGGTGTGGCGCAGTCCGAATTTGGACGTCTTGAGCCTTACGCCGTTTGGAATCTTCTCGAAATCGGAACCAACGAGGGCGTCGAAGGCCGAGGCATCGCATTTCACGTCATCATCCAGGAAGAGGAACTTGCAATAATTATCGCTCACCGATCTCTCGAATCCGTTTTTGGTGCAAGTGTACGTAACAGCGCCCTCAAACATAGGATTATTAATCATAAAGCAATTTTTGTAGTACCCCAACTTTCTGTCCCGATCTAATAATTCAGGAAAGTTCGCACGGAGTTCCTGCTCAGGAATTAAATTTATCCCGCCGGTGTTCTCGTTGTAATAATAGAAACGATGGCCCCACCTCTGCGCAATCACCAGCCATATAGAATCGCGCTGATAGCAGACAATGAGTCTTTCCTCATTCTCGGTGGCAACACCCATCATAGTGGTGGACCATATCTTTGGAGTATCGTCGCCGAAGAGATAGTCGTCGCCAGTCTTCTTTAAGGCGTCCCACACCTTGCTGATGATGGTATCAGTAGGCGGAGTCCAGTCGGTTTCCATTTCCATGGCAGCTGATGGCGAGTCAGCATTCTCCTGAGTCTGAGACCCATTGCCACCTCCGCACGAAGCCAGCAACGCAGCCGACAGCGCAGAAATCAAGAATAATTTTCTTTTCATATATTTTTTGGTTTTGATGATTAATAACCGGCTCAAAATTAAGAAAAAAATGTGAATATTTATTAAATAAAAGGTTTCTGTCCAAATTTTGGACTCTTTTAATTCAGAAAAAAAGATTTGTAGGGAAATATTAGAATTGAGGAAATGTCCTCACACGGAGAATAAGAGAATAAGAGCGTTACAAGGTGTCCACGTCGAAATGATTTTCGAAAAAGTGACAAAAATAGTCTTGAAAAATCGGAAAAAGTGACAAAAACAATCTGAAATTTTAAGAAAAAGTGACGAAAAATTTTCCAAACGACAAAATATTAATAACTTAGCATCATAAAAAATTACACCTATGGAATTATGGAAAACGAAATCATATTATATAACGACAATGACGGGAAGACCAATATATCAGTGCGTTTTGCTGATGAGGACGTTTGGGTGACCGCTGTTCAATTAGCGGAAATTTATGCTACCACACGTCAAAATATAGGGCAGCACATAGATAATATATACAAAGACAAGGAATTGCCAAGAGAGTCAACTATAAAGAAATTCTTTATAGTTCAACAAGAGGGTTCCCGTCAGGTAAAACGTGAAATCGACCATTACAATCTTGATATGATTATCGCAATAGGATACAGGGTCCAGTCCGAGGTGGCCACACGGTTCAGAAGATGGGCTACCCAAAGGCTTCACGAATACATTCAAAAGGGATTTACTATGGATGACGAGAGGCTGAAACAGGGCAGAAACCGCTACTTCAAGGAACTGCTACAGAGAATTCGCGATATAAGGTCAAGCGAGAGAAACTTTTATCAGCAAGTCACTGATATTTATGCAACTGCCACCGACTATGATCCGAGGTCGAAAACTACCTTGAACTTTTTCGCGACGGTACAAAACAAACTTCATTATGCCGTTCACGAACATACGGAGGCTGAGCTTATCTACGAACGTGTTGACAACGAGAAGCCTTTTGTCGGGATGACAAATTTCAAGGGAGATTATGTAACGAAAGACGACGTCAAGATAGCGAAAAACTATTTGTCGGAGAAAGAATTGATGAGACTAAATTTGATGGTGTCACAATTCCTCGATTTCGCAGAACTTCAGGCTCTCGACGAGCGTACTATGACAATGAATGATTGGGTTAAGGCATTGGACAATCAGATTGTAGCCAGTCAGAGGTCGATTTTGGAAGGCAACGGTTCTATATCTCACAAGCAAGCTATAGAAAAGGCCGAACAGGAGTATGAGATATACAGAAAACGAGAATTGGCTAACCTAAAAAGCGACTTCGATTTGTTTATGCAGAACGTAAAGGGATTAAAATAAAAAATTTCGCCACGAAACAGCAAAATCCCGTTTCGTGGCGAAAAAAGTATCTTTCATAACACAGTTCTTATTTTGCTTCTGTCCAAATTTTGGACACTTTTAATTCAGAAAAAACGATTTGCGGGGAAATATTAGGCAGCCACAAAATATCACACCATCTTTGCAGCGTAATCAACGGAAATTCTCTGATGAGAAGCCGATTTAGTAATCAAATTAAACATTATGGCAAAAATAGAAGTATTAAACCTTAAAAAGGTTTTCAGAACCGAGCTTGTTGAGACTTTGGCTCTCAACGACGTATCGCTTACCGTAGAGGATGGTGAGTTTGTGGCAATAATGGGACCGTCGGGTTGCGGAAAATCCACCTTGCTGAATATCATAGGACTGCTTGACACCGCCACCGAGGGCAGGTATCTGCTCGACGGAGTGGAAGTTGGCAACAAATCAGAATCGGAACTCACCAACCTGAGGACAGGGAAAATTGGATTTGTTTTCCAGTCGTTCAACCTGATAGACGACCTCACTGTAACAGAGAATATCGAGATGCCGCTTATGTATATGGACATTCCAGAGAAGGAAAGCAAACAGCGTATTCGCGAGGCAATGGAACAGGTGGGCATCAGCCACAGGGCAAAACATTTTCCGGCTCAGCTTTCGGGCGGACAGCAGCAGCGTGTGGCCATTGCAAGGGCCGTGGTGGGCAAGCCTTCACTGATACTCGCCGACGAGCCTACTGGAAACCTGGACTCGAAAAACGGTCAGGAGGTGATGGAGCTGCTGAGAAAACTCCATAAAAACGGCGCCACCATTGTAATGGTAACCCACTCAAAAAGAGACGCCCAATATGCCGACAGAATCGTGAACCTCTTTGACGGCCAGGTGGTGGAGAATGTTGAAATCTAATACTTTTATATTATGAAGACACTGAAATACGCAATACGCTTCCTGATGCGTCAGAAGGCTTTCACTATAATCAACATTACGGGTCTGGCGCTCAGCCTCGCCTGCTGCATAGTGCTTACGAGATACCTCCACAGGGAACTTACCGTTGACAGCCATGCCATAAAACCAGAAACCATAATGGTGATTAGCAGGGAGAGCGATATCAGGAATAGCATTATAAGCACAAAAACCATTGAGAACACCATGGGAAAGGCATTTGCCGACGATATCAGCAAAAATACTACGGAATCGTGCGTGTACCTGATATACCCTAAATGCTCCGTGAATTTCCAAGGCAAAAGCTATACTGCAAACATTCTTGCTACCGACAGCCTCCTGCTCAACTTCTTCAACTACAGCGTAGAAGGCGACAGAAATGGCATGCACCGCAACGACGGTTGCTGGATATCGCGCCGTTATACGGGGAAACTCGGCCTTGCCTCCAGCGACGTAATAGGCTCTTCTGTAAATGCCAGCAATATGACTTTTGAGGTGGTTGGAATTTTCGATGAACCCGACTGCAAGACAACCTTCAGCCCGGATTTCATTTTCGCCAACGTTTCCGACAGACGATGGTCCAGAACGCGAAGCGAATGGCTAAGAGTTCCCGACGGATTCGATATTGAGGAATTCAACGAAAGGGCCACCAGCTACAGGGAACTTCCGGAAGAGGAACAGAGAGAAAAGTATCGCGACCATCTGAAGGCTATACAGATGAACAGATGGAGCGACCTATATTTCAACAACATACAGGACAGCGAAAACTACAACCTCGGCAACTCCACAATGTGCTGGGTGCTCGCAGCCGTGCTCTGCATAATACTAATTATCGGAATGACCAACTTTGTAAACCTCTATCTTGTGTACTGGCAGCGCAGAATGCGCGAGGAAGGCGTAAGGAAGGTTTACGGACAGAAAACCAGGCACCTGTTCATGGAGTTGTGGACGGAGCTTATGCTGATGGTGGCAGCATCAGTATTCATAGCCTGGACCATGGTGGAACTTTCGGCTAAATGGATCAATCCAATGATGGGACACGATTTCGGATGGTCGTGGATCGACTTGGCAATCACCACAGCAATGCTGATACTGCTGCCCATACTCGCGCTGTGCTATCCGCTCATAAGGCAGAACAGCCGGCCACCGCTCCAGAGCCTTCAGGAGAGAGTAGGATCGGGCAAAAACATAAAATCACGCACCGCCGTGCTGGCGTTTCAGTATCTGCTTACTTTCTCACTGCTTACAATGGCCCTGTGGACCAGAAATCAGCTATCGTTCCTCATAGACTCTCCTGCGGGATTCGACACTGACAACATACTGATTACCAAACCATTCAAAATAGTATCAGGATACACCGAAGACGGAGGATACAAAAGCAACTGGAGAGAAGCATCAGAAACCGTAAAACTGATATCGGAACGTCTGAAAGAATGCCCAGCCATAGAAAAAACCACAATGAGCACAGGCACTCCACTGCAAGAGAACTTTGGCGACTACAATGTCTTCAACGATAAAAACGAGAGCTGCATCTTGCGGCTGATGACTGTGAGCCGCCAATGGCTGGACATATTCAACATAAAGCTGAAACAAGGCAGCCTGAAAACCGGCTCCATATTCGATCTGAGCAAAGACAACGACGGCACACAAGACCCGTTTGTATGGATAGCCAACGAGGAGGCTCTGCGACGCCTGGGCTATTCTTCCATCGAGAACGCCCACGCACGAAGCGAGCAAGCCCTCTGGTTAACATGGGATCCGGAAAAAGACGGTGTGGTGGAATACGGCAAGGACGCCTACCCGATAGGCGGAGTAGTGGAATCTCACTACACCAGCCACAAAACCCTCGGCCCCACGCCTCTGTTGTTCATGATTGAAGAGCCCGACTACAAATACGACAACTCGATACTCATAATCCGCACATATCCAGGCAAGAATCAGGAGGCGCTGGATTTCTACAAGAAGGTATGCGGCGAGATTTGCCCCAACGAGGAGCTTGAATACCACTGGCTGAACGACGACGTTAACGAGCTCTACAACGACGACCGCCTGATAGCGGAGATCTACACTCTGTTTTCGTGGATAGCCATAGCGATATGCTGTCTGGGACTTCTGGGATTATCCATGTTCGATATCCGCCAGCGATACCGCGAGGTGGCCATACGCAAGGCCCACGGCGCCAAACGCAAGCATCTCTACATATTGCTGGGAAAGAAATATCTCTGGGTGCTTATGGCTACTTTTGCCGCAAGCATCCCAATCACCATAATAGCAATAACACATTACACCAAGGACATGGCGGAATGCGCACCGCTGTCGCCATGGATCTACATTGCGTCGCTTATAATAGTATCGGCCATAACCGCCATCACGATAGCAACACAACTGGAAAAAGCATCAAGGATAAATGTATCGGTGGCAATGAAGACTGAATAGCCACGTATCAGAACTGAATCACGAACTCGGCGCCTCCCAACTCGCCCGGCGAGCATGTGAGGGCGCCGCCATGAAGGCTCATTATCTGACGGCTGATGGCAAGACCTATGCCACAGCCGTCGGATTTTGACGTATAGAAAGGCAGGAAAATATCTTCCACCTTGTCGGCAGGGATTCCTGGTCCGCAGTCGCTTACAGAAATCCTGACCTTGCCGTCGGGCTGCGACGCGGCAATCTCCACAGCAGCCACAGAGTCAGCTACAAGAGAAACAACCTTGGCCTCTCCCACTGCCTCGATGGCGTTTTTTATAAGATTTACAACCACCTGCTTTATCATCATCTCGTCGCAATCTGCCACCAGATGCTGCGGACACCTTATCTCCACAGATCCCTTGGGATACAACCGCGCTACGCCCACGAGCAAGGCTCTCATATCCACCGGCTTGATATCAGGTTTGGGCAGATGGGTGAGCTCGTAATAGCTGTCGAGAAATTTCCTGATGCCTGTGCTCTGCTCGTGGATTACCTCCACAGCCTCCCGGGCATCAGCTGGCTGATACTCACGCTTAAGCATATCGCTGCTCACCGTTATTATGGGAGTAATGGAATTGCGGAGCTCGTGGGTCATGATGCGGAGAATGCGATCGTAATACATTCGCCTGGTTTCCAGTTCCATTCGGGTATTTCCGTAAGTCAGCATCAGCTCGTTCATAATCTGATACATTTCGGCGAGTTCGGGATCGCTGGTGTCGGGAAAACGGCTCATGGTGTCGCCGAATTTCATGCAGCCCAGGAAATACTTCACCTGGTCGGGCAGATACGACGCACTCCGCCACAGCGCAATTATCATTATTATGCAGCTGACTATGCATAGAATGATGAGCGTTACCGGCCATGAGCTTACGATAGACCAAACCGACAGCCCGGCCATGAGAGCCAGCGCCACCGAAAGCATAAGCACGTAGATATGGAAATGACGCTTTTTCATGCCAGTACGCCGAATTTCTTTAGTTTGTTGTAGAGGGTCTGACGTGAGATGCCGAGACGCTCGGCGCTGCTTGCGAGGTTGCCATTTTCCTGCGCTACAACGTCGGTGATATGCTGTTTCTCAAGCTCATCGAGCGAAAGTCTGCGGTCTTGCGAAATCTTGTTCTCAAGCTCTGAGGCCTTGGACGCCAGCATGGCCGATTTCTGTTTCTCGCGGTGCTTGAGGATGGCGTTTTCAAGTTTAGAGATTAGCACGTCGTTGTCCCATGGCTTGGTAATAAAATCCTCGGCGCCCTGCTGAACGCTCCTTACAGCCAGGTCGATATCGCCGAAAGCAGTGATGAGCACCACGGCGGGCGGATTTGGCTGCTCGTTGATGCGGTTGAGCCAGAAGAGGCCTTCCTCGCCGTCGAGCTTCCTGTTGTCGAAATTCATATCCAGAAGCACCACGTCCACGTCGCCGGCAGCAATTAGCGCAGGTATCAGATGAGGATCAGGCACGGCCGCCACGGCCTTGAACACTCCCGAAAGCATCAGCTTCAGGCTCCTGAGCACTGCCCGGTTGTCGTCGATTATGAGAATTTTATATGGGTTCATAGGTGATTTAGAATACTCACGGGAATTTCCTCTCGCCCCCGAACCTTAAAGCCAAACCTTGCTGTCTGAGGCCATAGTTTTCTGAGCGAAAATCTGAAGCAATTCTATCGTGAGTTCTTTCTTAATTATGGAACTTCTGTTTCTGCAAACATAACAACTATTTCAATAATATCAAAACAAAAAAAACAACAATCTAATGACTCTGCAAAGAAAATGTGTGAAAATTTGTCACTTATTTACTTTCAAAAAAAATTTGCTAATACATTGGAATGTATTACTTTTGTGCACAATATTAAAATACAGCGAAATGGATATCCCAAAAGGAAATACAAAGGAAGAAATAAAAACTAGAGAAAAAATCATCAAAGACTTTTACGCTCAATGGATTAGTCTGAATCCAGAAAAGAAAATTTTCAACAAAAGTCTAAATGCCTATATTTTCGTAAAGTTTATATCCATAAACGAAACATACGAAAAAGCCGCAAGAAGTTACGAATCAACATTGGCGGTCTTGAAATTAACAGAAGTATTGTCGAAAGCCAAGAAAATATCAGAGACTCCTGCCAAAAACAACAAAAACCAAAAGTCATTTTCTAAAATGTTGATAATGTTGGCGTATGAGAACATTAAATTGACAGTGGGTCTTCAAAAATCCTGCAACCAATATGTCCAATACTGCATAACGGCAATGAATAAATAAAGCCCAGCAAACTAATGCCGGGCTTTAATATCTTAAGGCTCGAAATGATTTCCGTAAAAATCACAAAGGTTGTCATCCTTTGACGCGAATTCCTTTTAATGACTTTGCAAAGATAAAAACATTTTGCTTATAAAAAAAATATTTTTAAATCTTTTCATAAATTTCATTAATCATCCCATCAAAATCCCCCGACCTTCACCAAACGTCAAAAACCGCTGAGGTTAGGGAATCAATGTGAATAATGGAAATTACTTCACCTTCGCATTCCTCTCGATGGTCCAGTCCTTTCTGTCGAGGATTCCGGGCTTGTCGCCGAGGAACATTTTGGAGGCTTCCTTGTCGCCCTTCAGCTGCCAGTTGAGCCAGGCAACTGCTGGGAAACGGAACTCGCCGCCGTGGGGCTCACGGTATGTGCCGCCGTGACCTACAGGAAGGTTTATCGCAATGGCTGGAACGTGGCTGATGCGCTTGAAATCGTCCATGCCGTTCTCGTAGGCGATGTCTTCCTTGCCGCCGAGCATATAGAGAATAGGTCCGTGGATGGAAGTCAGCTTGTCCTTGGTAGGCATCGGCATTCCGGGGATGGCGCCCATAGGATTGTTGAAGAGTCCGCTGTTGCAGATCATATAAGTGCTGATGCGTGGATCGGCGCAGTTGTAGAGAGTCTGGAGACCTCCGCAAGACATTCCTGAGGCGCAGATTTTCTTGGTGTCAACCTTGCCGTAGAGAGGGCTGTTCTTGTCGGAATTTCTGGCAATGGCCCAGTCGATGGACTGAATCTGCTGCTCTGCCGACGACTGAGGTCCGCGGTATGGCTCCTCCTCCATCGGGATATAGCCAGTTGCGATAACCAAATAGCCGTGCGAGGCAATCTCGTTCAAGAACTTGAAATGCTCCCAAGGCGAGTTGGTGCAGGCGCCGTTGCCCCATACGAGTACGGGAAGTGGATTCTGCTTGCTGAACTTAGAGAGATCCTGTGGCATGAAAACGGTGTGAGCGTCCAATCCGTCGTACTCCTGCATCACGGCCTTGTAGTCGCCGGTGCCGCCGTCCTCTACAACCTTGCTCTGTGTAACTCCGCCTGCGGCTACCTCCTTCATGCTCCACCAGTCGAAGTTGAAAAGGTTCTTCTTCTGCTGACTGTGGCTCTTGAATACGAAGTAGAGGTCGTGAACGCCCTTGGCGCCGCCTATCTTTGTGGTGAATTCCTGATACTTGAACTTGGTGTTTGGAATGGAGATCTCGCCGATTTTCTTGCCATCAGCTGCATCTATACGAAGCTCCATGATGCCACCGTAAAGCTGAGACGAGCAAGATGCTGTGAACTCAACAGCGCCCTTGCCAAAGTCAACGCCCTTCAGCATCAGGTACTCGCCCTCATCGATGTCGGTAACAAAAAGTGTAGGATTCCATGGGCCTGACGGATTCTCGCGAGTGGTCTTGAGGCCGTAACCCCAGGCCATAGTCTCGGCCTCCACCTTGCGGAATGGGTTGAAAGTGCCTATCTGCTCAAGCTTGGCGTCCTGATAGTAAGGCAGTTCCTTGATGGTACCGTCCTCGTTGTATTCCATCTCGCAGGCAAAAACGCTGCGCTGCTCGGCGTGGCGCGAGGTCTCCATTCTGAAAATATCGTAGCAAAGGCCGAAGCAGTACGACTTGCCCTTGTAGTCGATGATGCCGGGATGATTGCCTCGGGTGCGTGGGGTGTGGTCCATAATGTGACCCTTGTACTCCCATGGACCGGTGGCCTTCTTGCTCATGGCATAGCCGATACCCTCGGGGCAGCATGTGGATGCGAAGGCCATATAGTAATTCTTGCCGTGCTTGTAGAACCATGGGCCTTCTTGATAATCCTTGATCTTGGGGTGCTCGATGATGTCGCCGCTGTATGATATCATATCCTTATTGAGCTTCACCATATAGAGGTTTGGATTTCCCCAGTACATATATGCCTGGCCGTCGTCGTCGATCCAAACTGTCGGGTCGATGTCGTACCAGTGCTCCTTCTGCCATACGAGTGGGTGTCCGAGAGGATCCTTGAATGGTCCGAATGGCGAATCGGCCACGAGAACCGAGATACCGTTGCCGTGGATTGGGCAATACATGTACCACTTGCCGTCGCGCTCTATCACCTGCTCGGCCCAGGCGCCGTTGTTGTTCTTGTACCACTTGAAGTCCCTGAGGCTGGCCACTGCACCGTGATCCTGCCAGTTAACCATGTCGGTGGATGTGTAGAGCAGCCAGTCGCGCATCATGAAGCCCTCAGCGCCGTCCTCGTCGTGGGTCACATAGAGATATACGGTGTCGCCGTGCACGTATGGCGCAGGGTCGGCCGTGTACTTGGTCTGGATAATCGGCATGTTGATGTTCTGCTGTGCCGATACCGTGAGCGCCGAGCCCAATGCCAGCGCCGTAAGTAGAATCTGTCTTTTCATAAAATTTTAGCGTGTATATTATATTTAATTTTTATGCTATTAGCTGATGGCAAAGATAGTGTAACACTTTAGAAAATCCAACATTTATTTGTCAAAATAATTGTCAGGGAAAAGGCAACCAGCCTGTGCCGTCCCTTTCGGGGTCCGGCACTTGCTGACTTGCTTTATTATTCTCACATTTGCTAATAATAAGATGACAAATAACACAACTTTTCTCGTAACACTTAGTTTATTATTATGAAAAGATTCCTAAGCCTTCTGATAAAAAATTACTGCTTAACATTACGAAGGCAATTACTAAAAAATATATCGTTATAAGTTTTCTGCGTTTGTTGATTTTTTACGAAGGCAAAGGTAGGGCTATCTGCCAACTTCTGCAAATTTTGACGTTTCAGCCTGTTTCGATATTGTTTCGGCACGTTTCAATGTGTTTCAATATTGTTTCACGACTCCTTAATAGCCTGATTTACCGTAACTTGTATTTCCGTTTCCGAAATAGCTGTAATGAGAGTTGTCGGGGTTCACCACTATCTGCTCCAGCACTATTTCGGGGTCTATCATCACTATTTTGAGAGTGTGCATGCCCTGCGACGCGCCGGTTTTCACGCTCAGCCAGCGGATGTTGTCGAAAACCTCGTCGCGGCGTGGCAGTTTCCGGCCATCCATCCAACCGCTCAGGAGCAGTTTCTCGTATTCTGGGAGCGGCTTCAGGACCTTGCTGACAGACAGATTCTGCTTGGTGTACTCTCCGAAGATGTCGTTGAACCCTTGACGTGCGTCCACTATCTGCATTGGCTGGTCGTCGATCTGGACACCGATCCTGAGGCCGCGCGCCGGGTAAATATCCTGTGTGGGAAGTATGCCGATGGCCAGGATGTCAGATACCATATCCACCTGATACTCAAGCGACGCGCCCGAATTCTCGGCCATCACGTTGCTGGAGCCCATGCAGCCCTCGCCTCGGCCAAGGTCGGGCAGGAAAATCCACGAGGCATTGTTGCCGCCATTGTTTTTGTGGTACTGATATGCGGGAATGCTGTACTCCCTGCTCGCCGTAGCGCCAAGATTGTTGATTACCTTGAAATTCAGCTCCATAGGATTGTAGTTTCTGTCGGGAATCGACCACTGGGTGTATCCGATATGGTTGTCGAGCATTATTCCATCCCACTTGCCGCCCGAGAGCTGCTTGTTGTAGTAATCGGTGATGCGGCGGTCTTTCTCCATAAGCGCCTCTATGGCAAGCGAATCGCCCAGGGTGGCGCAGTTGTAAATCTCGGCCACGGTGGCGCTTCCCACCACAGGGTAGTAAACCAACTGATAGAATGCGGATTGCATCTCGGTAGGGAGTTTTTCCCTGAGGTTTTCCACTCTTGCCACAAGGCTGTGCCAGAGTGCCGAGGTCCTCATCATCTCCTCGTAATTGAAAATGCCCGGATACTGAACCTCGGGTTTGCGCCATAGATTGTATTTGGAGTATCTGTGGATGATGTCGGCGATTTCAGAGGAATATTCCTTGCCGAAAATGCTCTCAGCAAACTGCTGAAGATACGCACGCTCGTCGCCGGGCTTTATGGCATCGGGATTCCAGGCGTATTTCATTATAAAGTCGATAGGCATCTCCTTGGGTTTCAGGTCGCCCACGTTGATTATCCAGATTCTGTCGATACCCGATTGGTAGGCGTTGCAAAGCTGCTCGCGGAGCTTGGGCACGGTGGTGGTGTTTATCCAGCGGTCGTTCCAGGGGCCGCCGTTCATATCGATGTGGTAATACAGGCCGAGACCGCCCTTGCGCCTGCGCTCGAAATCGCGGCCCTTGCGGCGGATGTATCCCCAGTTGTTGTCGCAGAACAGGAGCGTTACATCGTCGGGAACAGTGAATCCCGCATCATAATATCTCTGAACCTCGGTGAAGATGGCCCAGAGCTGAGGTATCTCGCTTGCCTTTTTCTTGTAAACCTTGCTTATTATATTCCTCTGAGATTCAATTACTTTGGATAGAGTCTTGAGGTTGTCGGCGTCGTTGCCGGCACCCATGGCCACATCGCCATCGCCACGCATTCCTATGGTGATGATGTTCTCATAATTCTTGGAATTCTGGATGCCCTCGGTGAAAAACTTGTCGAGGCGTTCGGGATTCTTGGCATAGTCCCACGGGCCCACCTCGTTGCGGCGTGTGGTGTATTCCTTGTGGGCGCGCATCATTGGCTCGTGGTGCGATGTTCCCATTACGATGCCCATGTCGTCGGCCACCTTGGGAGACAGGGTGTCGTCCTCGTTGAAGCGGCTGTCCCACATGGCAGGCCAGAAATAGTTGGCCCTCAGCCTCAGCAACAGCTCGAATATCTTGCTGTAAGCCTTGGAGTTGATGCCGCCAAACTGTCTGTTGCACCATGTTCCGAACGATGGCCACTCGTCGTTGATGAAGATGCCGCGGTATTTCACCTTAGGCTCGCCGTCGGTAAATACGCCCGGCCTTATATATATGCGGTCCTGATGCTGCACAGGAGCATCAGCCATGAAATACCAGGGCGACACACCTATCTGACGGCTAAGCTCGTAGATGCCGTAGATGGTGCCGCGCTTGTCGGAGCCGAGTATCAGGAGCTGCTTGCGGCCCTGGTTTTCCACGGTGGTGATGATGTACTGCTCCCACTTGCCGGAGAGCTGCTTGCTCAGATCCTTGTAGCGGACGGCCAGCTTGCTCTTGCCTACCGTGCCCACGATGATGGGCGCGTGGTCGCTGCCGGTTACGGCTATAAGGTCGTTTTTCAGGTTTCTGACGGCGATTTTCACGCCTTCCCAATCTGCGGGGTCATACATGATGGTGTCGGAGCCCTGGTTCAGGAGCCAGGAGCCTGATTCCTCGCCAAACGTCACAAAATTCTGTGCGTTCAGGATAGCCGCGCTCAGCACGGCAATGGTCAATAACAAAATTCTTCTCATGCTGTAATGTAGATTAATGTAAGTACTACGAATTTAAAAGTTTCGCACAGATTACACAGATTTTTATAGATAATATCGCATAAAATCTGTGGGCCCCAGTGTCATCTGTGTCATCAGTGCGACCAAAAATAATCCATAGAACTCACGTAGATTTTTAGTGAAAGATTACGGTTGCAAATGTATGATATAGACAATGATACCGCAAATTTTGCCGTTACAGCATGTTGCAATTATGTTGCTGAAATGTTTCAATATTGTTCCATGGCGGCCGTCACTCGCCCTTGCGCTCCCTCCAATCGTTGGGCGGCATGCCGTAGAGGTCCTTGAAGGAGGACACGAAGTAGGAGCTCTGGCGGAATCCCACCTTCTCGGCTAGACACTTTATGCAATGATAGCGAAAACCTACCGGTATTCAAACGTTCAAAGTGTTAGACGTAGATTTCTATCTTATCCTATAAGCATCCTATTACTATCAAGGTTCATATCCATAATGAAACTTCATGTACGTCTCCCGTTCCAATTCTGCATTTTTCTCCTTCTCATATTGCTTGATACAATTTGAGGCCCAGTCTTTAACTCCAGAGGCAAAGGATGGATTGGCTAAAAGTTTCTGAAAACATTCTATATTTCTATTATAATATGGAATTGTGCTTCCCGTCCATGAGAACGTACCGAGGTTTGCATGAAGGCCACTAAGTACATGATGATTATCGCCATAGTTTTCCAAAAGCCATACAAAATAACTGCTGAATCCATCAACTCTGGTACCGTCCTTGTCCTCAACATAACTGAAACATGGAATCATTTCTGCCATACATACAGGAGCCGTTTCTGGATACTTTTTGCATAGTATTTGGAACCGCTCTTCACTGTTTGGCACCTGAAATAGTGGACCTGCCCCAAAGCCTGTCCCTGAGCCAAGTTCACTTCTTACCTGGAAATAGAACAGAAGATAGTCTTCAGACACAAGTGCGTTGGCGATCATCTCCCACACATCGTCAGAATAATACTTCAGTAGTGCAGGAAAGACCCTTTCAAAGTTAGTATGCAGCTTTTCTGAATTATAGAGATCTATATATTTATGGCATACTTGGACAGCAAAATCCTTATCGTGAACATGTTCTATGAAATCAGCCACATAACTTGCATATTCATAGGTATCATTGCCACGTTCGGGATTTACTTCATAATTAAGTATCAGCTTCTTAATAATCGGTTCTGTTTCCTTTTGCACAGACTCGGAGCTAAAGAACCTGCGATGAAGCACAAAATGCATTAATTCATTTGCACTATCGGGATAATCCATAAGTACGGTATTCAGCAATTGACAATATAAAGTCCCATCAAGTGATTGGTATGACATAAGATATGTCTCCAGAAACTCCTGTTTATCCTCATATTGTTCCTTTAGCATTTGATACCCTTCAAGGTTTTCAAGATCGTTACCAGCAATGAGTTTTATGTAAAGTGACTTGCGTCCTAGCAGCTTCACTTTACATATAAAAGAGTTACATCCGCTTGTATTACGAAATACCCTACAAAGAGTCATCATGAACCCTGATAGATACGTTTCGTCTTTCTTTTTGAGTATCTCATATATTGTAGCAAACAAAGCATCTGTTTGCTCTGCCGACATACGTTCACATAGTGTTGTAATAAAAACGTAATCTATATAGTCTTTATCGTCCAATAAATATGTAAGTTCCTCTTCATTGGTGAAGATACCATCTTCTATAAATTGGTCCACCAGTGGCTCAAAGAGAGATTTAGCCTTTAAGTTGCTTTCCTCATATGATAATTTATATGAAACATCCCAGTAATTATGCCTTGCATCATTTAGAGATACAATGAACTGATCCGGTCGCAATTTTTCCATATATTTGAAAAATTGCTCTTTTTCCTCTTCCATCATAGAAGAAAGTATAAAACCACGATGCCTACTCAACTGATTATACAGAGATGACCATTTTGTTGTATGCATAGGCAATAAAGCATCCATAAGAGAATAAACCAGCTTGAAGTTCCGGTCTCTAAACCATGTATAGGCATGATTTTCAACAATGCCAGACACTTCTGTTATCGTATCAGGGTGGCTTTGGGCAATCTCTATAAGCATATCTCGAACAGAATACCAGTAGTCGAAGATTTCACCGTATGTCTTAGGGATGTAATCCTCTCTGCGTTCCAAACCGAATCGTTCAGAACCTCCCATTCGAGTGAACCCATGATTTGCGAAAGCACTATTAATACACTTTAAGGCCAATGGCATATACTCTTCACCATTTTCTTTAAGCCATCTCAACATCGATAGTCTTTCTGCAAGATCAACTTCTGTACCTGCAAGCTGAATATGGAATAACTGTATAACTTGTCCACTTGCATTGTTGCTTATTCTATCCTCATTCTCCGCAACTGACAATTTGCTCAGAGCCTTAAAAGCATCTCGGAAACTTTCCTTTGCGAAACATAGACGTTCAAGCGCAAACACAATGTTTCTTCTGGCATGATCCTTTAGATTATTTCTCACCCAATCTATTGATTTGCTTTCAATCAGCATCCATATATTATGGGCGATTGCAGATGGGTTCACATGAGAGAATGCGAGGAAGAACTCAGAACCCAGTCCAGAACATAATACTTCCTCGTTCAGGAAAGGGGCACCTTCTGGACGATTCACGAGTTTGTCCACCAGTTCGAATGCACTTTTGTTTCCATGCATCTGCTCAATATGCTTGCAGAATCCAAGGCTTACTGAATTCTGAATATGGGCCGGTTGCTGCTGAATCTCGGCAAGCAACCTCATAAAATGCTCATTCGGACAATTCTCAAACCATTGACGAGTTAGGTAAACAGCGAGAGGGAATGGGCGTACCATCAGCCAACTGCTTTGGGTCTGGATAAGAGTTGGTGATAGTTTCTTAACAAGTTGTTCGGCTATGTATTCTCTTTCTTCTGTTGTTGCATGTGTAAACAATGGTGTGAAGCAATTACTACTCAGCATATAAAGGAATGCATCCCTCTGTCCGCTGTTATATGGCATTGGCTGACACAGCGATAATGTCTGCATGATACGAGACTCTTTATCGTTGTCTTTGAAATCAAGTATCTTCCGCATCAATCCCTCAACTATATTCATCTCAGGATTAATGCCCTCTTTGTAGGCCTTAACGAGGTCAATCGCCATCTGAGGATACCCATCTGCGATATTCTTTATCTCGTCACGAAGTGTTTTGTTTTGGTCTGTAATAGTAAGCTGCTCATCAACAAAGTTGTTTATATCAACTCTTATATCGTCAGCTTCGAGCAAACAAGTACCTTCTATGTGTCTGCGTCTTGCTTCAAAGAAATCATGATTTGTTGCGATAAGGCGGAATTGCTTATTCGTATGTAAGCGAAGAAGCATTAGCTTCTCATATACATCAAGGTCGCAATCGTCTATAATCAGAATCCCAATTTCATCATGTTTTGCAAATAGAAGTTTTTCTGCCTCGTTTAGTAATGCGGCTTCATCTCCATAATAACGTGCAAAAAAACAATTAGCAAGAGGATAACCAACTTTAAATGCCTCATATAGAAGTCGAGTTTTACCAAGGCCAGAAAGGGCTGCAATCAAAATATTGTCGTTATCATCGTCTCTTAGTTCACGGATAATATCCTGCAGCTTTTCTGATCTTATGAAAGCATTACCACGAAACACCTCATCAGATAACAAAGAATCCTGTAACACAGAAAAATGGCCTTTCTTTTCTATTCGCTGGAGTTGCTCTCTATCTTCAACTGTTTTAGATTGAGTTATCTGAAGATTTGAGATTAAATTGACGAATTGAGAAACAGGCTCAAACCAAAATTCGTTATTCTGTATGACGTCACTGTCTGTAGAGATCAGAATGGCAGTCATATAGTACTCTCCATCATGCTCAAAGAAAAGGCCCGATCCAGACAAACCTTTCCATGCGGCTATCGGATCATCTTGATTGTTCATGTCTGGACCTTGATATTGATATTTTACAAATCCAGCGTTAGCCTTTTCGCCCGATAGTTTTAAATCATACACATCCCAAAGTTCGCCTTGCTTTTGGTAGCCACTTATTACAACATCATGTCCATAGTCATCCTCTATAAGATGGAGCCGAGATAAGGCTTTCTTATGCTTTTCTTGCTCTTTCGCGCCAAGTTCTATCCTTAATGCTGCGATGTCACCCAGTTCAGCTTTATAAAGAATCTCAGTGACCCTAACATCTTCAAGATCTTCGGGTATATCTTTACTTATAGTGATTGAATCAATACCATAAAATGTCCGCTTGTCTTTGTATTGAACACAATGCGCTGCGGTAAGGACATAATAGCCACCTGCAACCTCTATAAGATTGCCAGAACCATAGTTCTTTTTATCGCCTTCGTGACATGAAACTAAGACTGAAAGTTTTTTAAGTCCACGTTTATCCATTATTTTGCTCGGGAATTGGTAGTTTGTTAATACTGTAATGTAACTTGAATTTGTATTTGCTCTCTTCGCCATCGTTGAGGAATGGAGCGTAACTATCTTTTGGATAGTTCAAATATATGTTTATCATTTCCTTACTTCTGTGAGGATGACAAACTATCTTTGCTATCGCTTCTCTATCTGGATGACCATACTTCTTGCCATTTGTAGAGACAATAAAATTACTACAATCAATTATGTCATAAAGACTCATACTACTATTGACAAGACTCCCATGATGAGCGACTTTCACATAATCTACTTTGAGTTTTTTTTGTTCCGAATAATTATTTCGTAGATAGGTCTCAACATTGTGAGCATAAGAGTCTCCAAGCATCAGAATTGACAATTCTTTACTCTTTAGAACAAAAGCAATAGAAGTTGCATTAGCCAACTCATCATAATCATCAAGATTAGGTTTGTGATCTGGCATTTTCGCCAATTCATCAAGCGGAATATCTAGTGGGGCAACATGATATTCATTATCATCTTCTGAAAGATTTTCTTGCTCTTTGAGCCTTTTAATCATATACTTCTCATATTCTGCAGGTGGTGACACTACTTCTATATTGGCGAATCCAAGATCAATAGTATGTCCTTCTGAAATATATGGCTTCCACACAAAATCAGGATATCGTTTATTTATATTTTCCAAAGCATCTGCGAGAGTTGTTGCTTGGTGTAATGACTGGTAAGTATCAAGTTCAACAGGATAATGTTTACTATTATTAACCCACATTTGCAGAACATTCCAATCCTTCTCTCCAATACATACTTCTTGAGTATACTTTTTGATACCTGCAATATGATCATCATCAAAATGTGATATAACCATCAAATCAATTTTCTCGAAATTGTAAAAGTTCTTAAAAATCTTTCTACCAGCAATATGAGGTCCAGAATCTACAA
Source organism: Bacteroidales bacterium (assembly GCA_045628165.1). GTDB lineage: Bacteria > Bacteroidota > Bacteroidia > Bacteroidales > UBA3824 > UBA3824. The sequence continues at coordinate 26,661 of JAZQPB010000300.1, forward strand.
CTACAACACCATGGTTGTTCCCATCCCACAAATCAAGGATGAATGCATCACCATGTATTGCCGGTAGAATATGTATTATTGATTTCATTTTTATAGTCCCTTGATTATAAAACACTATGATTTTAATTAAATTACAAATATCTGAGCAACAAAAAGTCGCTCAAGATTTAGGCTTGTCAATTTTTTTGCTAATCTTAGTGTTGCGATTTTAAACAAGCAAAATCATAACTGATATACAAAGGTACATACAAAATATGAGAAACTCACATTTTTGGGAGGCCTTTTTTCAATTATGGAGACGAATCTGCTTGTTCTTGACATTGCTATTCAATTGCTTAGTTGAACAAAGTTTTTATTACTTTTTATAAACCAACATTTTGTCAGCTCTATAAAACTAGAACAATAAAAAAACAATTAACTTCGTTTTCTCTTT
>JAZQPB010000301.1:0-12489 GCA_045628165.1 Bacteroidales bacterium
AAAGACGAGCTCCTGGGCCTCATCGAAAAGGACCTCGCCGAAAAGGAAAACGCCGAATCCATAGACGCCGTAAACAAGTTTGCACACCTGTACCGCGATATCTACGCATTCCTGCGCAACTATGTAACATTCAGCGACTTCTACCGCATCAACAGCGAGCTGAGCTCGATGTTCCAGGCCGGCAAGCTCTATATCGACCAGCGCGAGTGCGACCTCTGCATCAAGGTAAGCGACATGGCCAAGCACAACGCCACAGCGGCTCTCAGCAACATGTTTATAGCCTACTGCGACTGCGTAAACACCAAGAAGGGCGGCAAGATGACCATTGCGGCCGTAATAACCGACGGCGACGTATCTAACATCGCTGTGGGCAAAAACGGCGTATTCTACGACCGCCAGGGCAACGACTGGGACGCCACCATCACCAAGATTATCGACAATCCGATCTCGGTGCGTCAGGCTTTCTGGAGCCCGTACAAGAAACTGGCCGGTTTTGTGGAGGAGCAGATAAACAAGTTTGCCGCCAACAAGGACGCCGACCTCACCAAGTCGATGAGCGAGAAGGTAAACGAATCTACCACCAAGCTCACCACCATGCCAGCTGATGGCACAGCTCCTGCAACCCCCGCTCCGGCTCCCAAGCAGCCGTTCGACATAGCCAAGTTCTGCGGAATTTTCGCCGCCATAGGTCTCGCACTGGGCGCTATCGGCGCGGCTCTCGCAGCCATGGCCAGCGCTTTCATCAGCCTGCCCTGGTGGGGCATGATAGTGGTGGTGATAGGTCTGATGCTCCTGATATCGGGTCCAGCAATGCTGGTGGCGTACATGAAGCTTCGCCGCAGAAACCTGAGCCCGCTGCTCAACGCCAACGGATGGGCCGTAAACGCCCACACTTTCGTGAATATTACTTTTGGCGCCACACTCACCAAGCTCGCCAAGTTCCCTCTGCTCAATGTCAAGGATCCGCTGGCCGACAAGGGTATGCCTTGGTGGCAGAAGGCACTTTATATTGTCATCATCCTGGGCGTGATATTCGCCTGTCTCTTCTTCAACAACAAGCTGGCCCGTTGGGGTCTGCCTTACGACAACGGTTCAGCTGATACCATAGAGACAGTGGCCCCGGCCGAATAGCAAGTAAAGGACTACAGAATAAAACATATCAGCTGCACAAAACTATAAAAATATGTGCAGCTGATTTTTGTAAATAAACAACAATAAACATGAAAAAGGCATTTTTGATGGGCGCACTGGCTCTGTCCGCATTAGCCGCCCAGGCACAGATACCGGCTGAATACCAGATAGCCCCGTGGCACGGATTCAGCGACTGCGCCATAACTTACTCTTTCGACGACCTCTGCGGCAATCAGCTGCCGGTGGCCATACCGATTTTCGACAGGTACAATGTAAAGGCCACTCTCAACATAGTAACCAACTGGGTGAAGCCCGAGGAATGGGCCAAGGTGAGGGAAGCCGGAATGCACGGCCACGAGATAGCATCGCACACCATAAGCCACCCGAATCTGGCTCAGGTATCGGTGGAGCAGTTTGAGGCCGAGCAGCGCGACTCCAAGAAAATACTGGAAGAGAATACCGGAATGGAAGTGGTGACAATGGTGTATCCATACTGTGTAAGCACTCATGAGGAGATTACCGAGAAATACTACATAGGCGCGCGTGTATGCGACGGCAGAATAGAGCCGCACACGCCAGGCGAGATGATGAAGATATCATCGAGAGGCGCCGGCCCGATGTTCAATTTCGACAATGCCGAGGCCTTCAACAAGTGGGTGGACGAGGGCGCTCGCAACAAGGGATGGTGCACATTTCTGATACACGGCATCGACGACGACGGCGGATATTCGGCCATAAAATCGCAGGAGCTGGAACAGCACATAAAATACGTGGCAGGACAGCCTCACAAATTCTGGCCGGCCACATTTGCTCAGGTATGCAAATACATAATGGAGCGCGACGCCATGCAGATATCGGAGACCGCCGGCAAGAAGGCCATAACCGTAGATGTAATCTGCAAGGCCACCAGCAACATCACCAAGCTCAACGAGCCTGTAACGATATCGAGAACTCTGCCCCAGGGCTGGAAATCGGCTCAGGTAAAGGAAGACGGCAAAAAGATTGCCTCCAAGATAGAAAACGGCAAAATAATTGCCGACGTAATTCCGGGCAGAAAATACCAGATTTGCAAGAAGTAGAAATATCTTAACACTAAACCACAACTAAAACTTTATGGCAAAAGAATTTACACGCGCCGACGGAAGCGTACTCAAGAGCGGATATATGGCATCCGCCAAGCCAAAATCTCAGGCCAGAAAATTCATGGCAAAGGGCAGCGCACTGCCTCCAAAGGTGGACCTCCGCTCACAGATGACACCAATCGAGAACCAGGGCCAGATAGGCTCGTGCGTGGCCAACGCCACAGCAGGCGCCGTAGAGCACCTGATAAATGTAACCCAGGGCGTACACTATGACGTAAGCCGCCTGTTCATCTACTACAACGCGCGTGCATACCACGACTGCGAGAATGAAGACTCGGGCACTTACGAGGAAACCGCCGTAATGAGCCTTGAGGAGTATGGCGTATGCGCCGAATCCACATGGCCATACAAGGACACAATGAAGGCTCTGACCACCAAGCCCAACAAGAACGCCTACAACGAGGCCAAGAATTTCAAGATCAAGGAATTCCAGCAGGTGGATACCGACCTCGACGCCTGGAGATCGGCTCTGGCCGAAGGTCACCCTATAATATTCGGAATGAGCCTTTTCGACTCGTTTGACCGTCAGAAGAGACCGGGCCTCGTGCCAATGCCTTCAGCCAAGGAGATGGCCAGGGAATCGCACTCGGGACACGCTATGCTCTGCGTAGGATACTCCGATCCCGACAGGCTGTTTATCGTGAGAAACTCATGGGGTACCAGCTGGGGCGACAGAGGATACTGCTATATTCCATACGACTACATGATGAACGAGGAATACAACGGCGGCGACAGCTGGGTACTCTATTCAGCCGACCCTATCGACACGTCAAAGGTTCAGGAAGAGACCTGGGCCGACGATGACGACGATGAGTCTATCGTTCCTGATATCGACACCGCATTCTCCGATATGGACGACGAGACATGGGAGGAGCTCTGCGACGAGTGCGGCGATTACGATATAATTTACCGCATAGGCGGACTCTATGTGGCCGCGGCCGTAATGGACGAGGAATTCGGCGACGAGGAGAAGGAGATGGCAGCCGAGAAACTTCAGGACATTCTCAAGTACTTCGGCGTAAAGATGAACGCCAAGAAGGTGGTAAACCACTGTCTGGATCTTGCTCAGGACGAGGAATTCCTGACAAGCTCGATGATAATATTCGCCAAGTATCTGCCAGACTCGCTGAAACTCTACATCCTGAACGACATGATAGAGATAGCCGGCGCCGACGGCCTGGACGACGAGGAGGAAGGCTTCATAAACGACATGGCCGAAATCTTCGACATAGAGGAAGGCACCGAGGCCATGGAGTTTGACGACGAGGATGACGACGACTATTGGGACGACGACGACGAGGAGTACGACGAGGACGATGACGAGTACGACGAAGACGAAGAATACGACGAGGATGACGAGGAGTACGGCGAAGATGAAGACGACGATGACGATGACGACGACGAGGCTCCAACTGTACCCGAGGCCCTCAGCGAATTAAGCGAGAAGGAATGGGACAAGATAAACAGGAAACTCGGCGACCACGACCTCGTGGAGCGCATTGTTCACCTGCTGATGATAGCCGGATCGAACGACGACGTGGACGAAGATGTATACTCCGAGATTGTAAACGATATTTGCGAATGCTGCGAGGTGGATACCGAAGAGTATACAGGTTCGGTATCAGACGAGATAGACTATCAGGAAACCCTGGAGCTATTCGGCAGATACCTGCCAGAGAATCTAAAGGAAGCCGTGGCAGGAGCTGTAGGCGCAATAATCTCTGACTCGGAGGAGGAACTGGCTCAGGAGCTGGCCGAAGCCATCGACGAATGGTTCGATTAGCAGAGCCCCGGATGATATAACGCCATCAGCTGAAAAAAAAACAAAAAAAACAGCTGAACAACAGGAAAAGCCGCTGAGGACAATGAGCCTCAGCGGCTTTTTGGATAATAATGATAAAAAACATGAAAGAAAACAACGAAAATACAGAACTGATGGAGCTGTGCAATATGCACAAGAAAGCCGTATACCGCACTCTGGAGGTAATGCTGGCCACTACTGCGATTTCGCTTCTGCTGATAAAGGACTCCATAATGCTGGAAGAGGCGCAGTGGATACTGGCGGCGGATGTATTGGGCGTGGCTGTATGTATCGGCCTTCAGCTGAAATGGCAACACAGGGTGCTGGAAGGCCTGATAGAAGCCGGATGCCTGGCTTTTCTGATATGCCCGAAGTGGTGGATAATGCTTGCCTGTTTCCTGATGTGGCTGATACTGCTGCTAAGGACCAGCCCGGCGCAGATACAGCACGAGCCCGGCGACAACGGCCCCGAGATTACGTAAAATTGCATTATCTCATTTTTTAACATAATGGAAACATAAAAAAGCAAATCAATAAAACAAAATTTTTTACCTTTGCGGCAGAATTATATATCAAGTAAAACCAATAAACAATCGATTAAAATGAAATTATTAAAAGCGACATTGCTCGCAGCCGGAATTGCAGCATTTGCATCGCAGGCTCAGGCTCAGGAGCCAGCTAATGTGAGCAAAAGCCAGTTTTCTATCAATTTGATAGGCCGTACCAACATCGACGCAGGTACTTTCCTCGAGGATCACCCCGACAAGGACGGCGAAATGCACAAGGACAACGGCGTAACGATAAACGACACCCGTCTTGGCGTTTCTGGCTCTTTCAGAACCAAATTCGACTTCAAGATCGAGATCTGCTACGCCAAGAAGGCCATCTCGTTCCGCGATGTATACGTAAAATACAATATCGACAAGAAAAACCATCTCCAGTTCGGTAACTTCTTCATGCCATTCGGTATGAAACAGCTGGGCCTCGGATACAAGTTTGATGAGGACGCATCGGTAGACTACGCATTCTGCCCATCAAGAAAGATAGGCGCCGCATACCTGCTCACCACCGACAAGCTGAACCTTACCGGCGGTATCTTCTCCGACGGCAACATCGACAACGGCAACTCCGACATCAACGCCGGCCTCAACCTATCGGCCAAGGCAATATTCCGCCCTGTGATAGATGTGGACAACGCCAAGGTGCTCCACTTCGGTTTCGGTACACTCTACACCAACTCTCCTACCGGAGGCAAGTTCTCGTCGGTAGTGCCCAACACATTTGCGCCCAAGACTCTCATGACCCAGACCTTCGACGCTCCATCGTACTCGCGCATGGAGGCTGAGCTCATCTTCATCCAGAAGAAATTCCTCCTGGAGGCTCACTATCAGGCCGCCGGCGCCAACGAGCGCACTCTCGACGACAGAAGCAAGGTAAACGGTTTTCTCGTTCAGGCTTCGTACATCCTCGTGGGCGACAAGCAGAACTACAACAAGGCCACAGGTCTTGCAGCTAATGCCTCTCCCGACAACCTCGAGCTCCTCTGCCGATACGACCACTTGAACTTCGGCGACGACAAGATTGGCGTTCAGGACGACTTCACAATCGGCCTCAACTACTTCATCAGCAAGAACTTCAACCTTAAGCTCAACTACGCCAACGTAAGCTCAAAGCTCGCCGGCAAGGAGAAGGACAACTACAACATGATTCAGGTAAGAGCACAGTTCTCATTCAACGAGAACGTGAAGAAGAGAGACTAATAAATCAGACATACGCCCCCGGGCAGACAGTTAAAGAAAAGGTCAGGCAAAAATTTGTTTTTGCCCGACCTTTTTTTGTAATTAATATTTCCGAATGTCCCATTTTTTTATTAACATTGCAGTTTGAAAAACTACATTGAAAAATGAATACAGAAAAACAGTTTGAAGACCAGATACATAAATGCCGCGAGGTGTTCCTGAAGAAGGCCAGCGACTACGGCACGGCATGGAGGATAATGCGCCCGTCGTCCATCACCGACCAAATTTTCATAAAGGCCAACCGCATACGCGGACTCCAGATCAACGACACGGCCATGATAGACGAGGGCCAGGAGCCGGAGTTTATCGGCATCATCAACTATGCCATAATGGGCCTGATACAGCTGGAGAAGGGTTTTGCCGATACAGCTGATATGAACACCGCCGAGGCCGAGGCCATGTACAACAAGTATGCGAGGCTGGCGCAGGACCTCATGATGAAGAAAAACCACGACTACGGCGAGGCCTGGCGCGGCATGAGGATTTCGTCCATCACCGACCTGATACTCATGAAACTCTACCGCATCAAGCAGATAGAGGACCACGACGGCAAGACACAGATATCGGAGGGCATCGACGCCGGATACTTCGACATCATCAACTACTCGGCATTCAACCTCATAAAGCTCGACGAGCAGGCCGTTATCAGCTGATGGCAAAAAAGCCGCAGCAGGCCGGTATCAGCTGATAGAAAACATACAGCAACCCCATCAGCTGGGAAAAAAACAGTAAGTAAAAAAAACTAAAAAGATATAAACCATGAAATTTCTCCTTTTCATATTCCGCATAATAGTAGGTGCGGTATTCATGTTCTCAGGATTTGTGAAAGCCGTGGACCCTCTGGGATCGTGCTACAAATTCACCGACTACTTCAACATGGCATTCGACATGCCTGAGCTCGCCAAATTCTCGCTTCCGCTCGCATTCATACTCGCGGCGCTGGAGTTCACCACCGGCGTGATGCTCGTATTCAAGCTGAAACCAAGACTCGCATCGTGGCTCGCGCTGGGCTTCATGGTGTTCTTTACTCCGCTAACGCTCTACATAGCCATCACCAATCCGGTAACGGACTGCGGATGTTTCGGCGACGCCATCAAGATAGACAACTGGCCTACCTTCTGGAAAAACGTAGTGCTCATCATCATGGTGATTTTCATAGTGATAAAGCGCAAGCAGATGGACAATCCTCTGGACGACAGAGCAGAGCTCGGTATCTCGATAGCCGTATTCTGCCTTGTACTGCTGTTCCAGCACATGATGCTCCGCCACCTGCCTATCATCGACTTCCGCCCATTCAAGAAGGGCAACAACATTGCCGAGAAGATGACTCTGCCGCCCGACGCCAAGCAGGACAAGTATCAGACCATCATCACATACGAGAACTCAGTAACCGGCGAGGTCAAGGATTTCGACGTGGACAATACTCCATGGCAGGACAGCACTTGGGTATGGAAAGACACCAAGTCGGTACGCATAGAGAAGGGCGACGTGCCTGAGATTCACGACCTTACAATGTGCGACACATCGGGACAGGACTATACACAGCAGGTGCTCAACCTCGACAAGCCTGTGCTCGTGGTAGTGGCCCACAAGATAGAGGACAGCGACGTGGACGGCCTCAAGAAGCTGAAGGAGATTCAGGAATACGCCGAGAAGAAGGACTATGCCATACTGGGCCTCACTTCCAGCAACTGGGACATGGTGGGCCTCGTGAAGGCTGATTACGGCCTCGGCTTCCCGTTCTTCCAGACCGACGACATCACCCTGAAGACCATGATACGCGCCAACCCCGGAATCATGAAACTCGAGAAGGGTACTGTAACCGGCAAGTGGAACTTCCGCGACTTCAAGACCAACAAGGACCTCTAAGCCGCACACCTTATAATAATAACGAAAGTTCGATGTAAATAAAAAACGTCGCTTCGCTCAAAATTAATCAAAAATCTTTTTAAAATAGTTCTATAGTTTTGCCCGAAATCTCGGGCGAAAATCATTCAAAAATTTTTCGGTCCCTACGGGACTACTAATGATTACATAGAACTACGTCCCATTAGGGACAAAGAGATTTTTGTTAAATTTTTGCCCGAGATTTCGGGCGATACCGAATTTTAAAATGATTTTAATAAAATTTTGAGCGAAGCGACGTCTAAAAAAAATCCGTCGAACTCATTTTTTCAGCAAACCAAAAATGGGATTTCTTGATTTCGGTTTCATAGACCTGATAGACATATTGCTGAGCGCTTACCTGCTCTATCTGCTGTATACCAAGCTGAAGGGCACCACAGCCATGAACATACTCCTGGGAGTATTTCTGATATACGTGCTGTGGCTGGTGGTAAGGGCGCTCGACATGAGTCTGCTGAGTACTATAATGAACAAGATAGCCAGCGTGGGCATACTGGCGCTGGTAATAGTGTTTCAGCAGGAGATCAGGAAATTCCTTCTTGAAATGGGCAACAAGTCCTCCATCACCAAGATATTCTCGCTCGAGAGGATTTTCCACAGAGTGATAAAGGAGTCGCCCGATAATCTAAACATTCCCGAGATCGTAAAGGCATGCACGGAGTTTGCGCAAGACTGCACTGGCGCGCTCATAGTAATCCCGAGCCATTCGGATCTCGGCAACATCATCAATACAGGAGAAAAACTGGACTGCGCGGTTACGCAGAGGCTCTTGGGTTCGCTGTTTTTCAAGAACTCGCCTCTGCACGACGGCGCTGTAATAATATCGAAGGGAAAAATCGTGGCAGCCAAGTGCATACTGCCCCTCACATCCAATCCCGAAGTGCCACAGAACATAGGCACGCGTCACCGCAGCGCCATAGGCATGAGCGAGGTGAGCGACAGCCTTGTGATAGTGGTATCGGAGGAGCGCGGACAGATCTCGTACTGCGAATACGGAGCCTTTTTCCAGAATGTGACTCCGGCCCAGCTTACCGACAAGCTGAAAGAGAGATTCTCGGTATCCGAAAGCGTATCGGCCACCGACAACGGCATCATCGCCAACCTTATTAATTACATAAGGAAATAGCGTGTCCCTAATTACTCCCTGTACCAATCCGCATACATTGCATAATTATCCACAATGCGGTTGATGAGGTCGCCCTGGAGGCGCGCATCCACATCCTTGATTTTCTTGGCGGGACATCCTGCGTATACCGAACCCGGCTCGGTCTTGGTGCCCTTGGTTACCACGGCTCCGGCGGCTATTATGCAGTTGCTCTCTATTACGGCATCGTCCATCACTATTGCGCCCATGCCTATCAGCACGTTGTCCTTGATGGTGCATCCGTGCACTACTGTGTTGTGGGCTATCGATACATTGCTGCCGATGGTGAGCGGAGAGGTCTTGTAGGTGGCGTGCAGACACGCATTGTCCTGAATATTAACGCGGTTGCCTATGCGGATGGAATGCACGTCGCCGCGGATTACGGCATTAAACCATACATTGCAGTCGTCGCCCATCACCACATCGCCTATTACGGTGCAATTGTCGGCCAGCCAGATATTGCGGCCGAACTGCGGTGTCTTGCCCAAAAGTGTTTTTACTAAAGCCATTGTGTATTAATTGTTTTGATTTTCCTAAAATGCAAATATAGTCAGAATTTCTCGTAAAAGATTACTTTTTGGAATTTTTTCAAAAAAAAATTCATAACTTTGCAATTCAATTACAATGCAAGAAACAAAAAAGAGAAGGACTATAAATACAAAATGAAGTTTATCGTTGCAATAAGAAACCACAAGCAGTTTGGTATACTGCTGATACCGTGCATGATAGATAAAGGCCCCGGTCAGGAATTCTATACAGTAAAGGAGACCGCCACGCCCGACAATGTAAGGATGATGCCGGAGATGTATACCGAGGTGCAGAAAAAAATAGCAAGTCTGGCCGACGAGTATTCCGAGACCCAGATAAGAAAAACTTTCGGCAATCCCAAAATCACCAACAACTCGCAATTTCTGCACAAGCTGGATCCCGCCCTTGTGCAGGAAAACATCCGCCCGTACATCGACAAGCGCATAGCCGCCATAATAGACCTCTGCATAGAGGGCGGAATCCGCATTTACAAGAAACAGGAAAACCTCAGCTCGATATTCCCGAACGACGAAGCCCTGATAACGGCCAGAAAGATAAGGGCGGTTTTCAACTTTGTGCGCACCGATACAGAGACACGCTACTTTCTCACCATCAGCTACCACAACCGCGACCTCTCGCTCCTGAGAATGCAGATGAGCGTGCTCAGCAATTCGCCATGCATAATAATGACCGGACAGAACATCCTGCGCATAGAGGATATAGACGCCAAGAAGCTGATGCCGTTTGTGGAGAAGGAATACGTATCGGTGGCCAAGAAGGTGGAGCCCGCGTATTACGAGAAGTTCGTGAAAAACGTGATAGAATCCGATTACGAGACCAGGGTTTCGGGTTTCAGAATCGTGAACTCCAAGGTATCGCCCAAGGCCATCCTACAGATGGAAAGCGACATAGCCGACGGAATAATCTTCTGCCTGAAGTTCAGATACAACGGCATGGATTTTCAGCCCAGCAGCCCCAACAGGATACTTGCCAGGCTGAGCAACCAGAACGGCGAATATGTTTTCAGCAAGCTGACACGCGATATCCAGTACGAGACCGAGACCGAGGAACAGGCATGCAGTATATTTGGAACGAGAATAAGCCCGGGATATTACAGAATACCACTCTGCAACAATCCCGACAAGCTGATGCAGAGAACTTTCGCCATCAACTTCCTGAACACCAACAAGGAACAGCTGGCCGAGGCCGGCATAGAGATAGAGCTGTCGGAAAACGACAAGAAATACTACACCGGAAGCATAGCCATCAGTTTCAGCGTAAACAAGCGCGAGGACTGGTTTGATGTATACGCCATTGTGAAACTCGACGACCTCGAGATTCCATTCGTATCGCTCCGCCATTACATACTCAACAATATCAGGGAGTTTGCCCTGCCCGACGGCCGCATAATAATCCTGCCCGACGAGTGGTTTGAGCGTTACCGCGACATACTGGCATCAGGCTGCATCAACAAGAAGGAAAACACCATCGGGCTGCGCGAATACCAGTATTCGGTACTGGCCAGCCTGCCACTCGATGTGGACCTTCAGGAGCGGATACAGAAACTGGAGACCAACCTCACCGAACTCGGCCACCTGCCCAACAAGCAGCCCGAGAAGGTGAACGCCACTCTCCGACCCTATCAGGTAACGGCATTCAACTGGCTGAAAATGATGAGGGACTACGGTTTTGGCGCCGTGCTGGCCGACGACATGGGACTCGGCAAAACACTCTGCACACTGTCGCTGCTGTCGGAAAGCATGGCCGTGGAGGGCGGAGAGTTTCAGGACGGGCTTTTCAGCTACACAAAAAAAATACCGTCATTGCTATTAGTACCCAAATCGCTGATATACAACTGGGTAAACGAGGCTCATAAATTTGTTCCGCAGCTAAAGGTGCTTGAATTTACGGGAGGCAGCCGTCTGGACCTCATCAAATCGTTTCCGCTATACGACATTATAATAGCCGGATACGGCACGCTGAGACTCGACGCGCCCGAGCTGTCCAAGATCAAGTTCAACTACATAATACTCGATGAGAGCCAGACCATCAAGAACTCCACATCCAAGACCTACCAGAGCATCATGATGCTGGACTGCAGGCACAGGCTGGCGCTCACCGGCACACCGCTCGAAAACTCACTCACCGACCTATGGTCGCAGATGAACTTCATAAACCCCGACCTGCTGGGAACCCTGGCGTCGTTCAAGAAGAGATTCGTAAATCCGATAGAGAAAAACGCAAACGAGGACGCCGCCGAGAGGCTCAAGAAGCTCATCTACCCGTTTATACTGCGCCGCACCAAACAGCAGGTGCTTCAGGATCTGCCTGAGCTGATGGAGCTTACGGTGCTGTGCGATATGACCGAGAAACAAAAAGAGGTATACGAGAAAGAAAAATCTTCAACCAGGAACTCGATTCTCGACTATATGGACAAAGGCACATTCGAAAAATCCACCGTGATGGTATTGCAGTCGCTCACCAGACTCAGGCAGATCTCGTGCAGCCCATACCTTACCCACGACGACTACGACGGAGGCTCCGGCAAGACCGACGCAGTAATAGGATCGCTGCAGAATGTGATATCGCAGGGCCACAAGGTGCTGATATTCTCATCGTTCGTTAAGCACTTGGAGCTGATAGCGCGGAGACTCAACGAACTCGATATCAGCTACACACTGCTGACCGGCGCCACCGAGAAACGCGAGGACGAGGTACGCAAATTCCGCGACACCGACATCCCCGTATTCCTGATATCAATAAAGGCGGGCGGCACGGGACTCAATCTCACCCAGGCCGACTACGTATTTATAATAGACCCTTGGTGGAATCCGGCTGTGGAGGACCAGGCCATAGCGCGCGCCCACCGCATGGGCCAGAAAAACACCGTGATGGTTTACCGATTCATCAGCAAGGATACCGTGGAGGAGAAAATCCAGAAACTCCAGCGCAAGAAGGCCGACCTGGCATCGGCTTTCGTATCGGAGAACACCGAATTTTCCCCCGACCTCAAGAGCGAGGTGCTCAAGATACTGGAAT
>JAZQPB010000302.1:0-15174 GCA_045628165.1 Bacteroidales bacterium
ACGTTCATGAGAAGGATTGCGAGCATCACACCCTCCGGGAATGCTGGATTAACCACACGGACGAGGATAGCCACCACGCCGATGAGGAAACCGTATACCCACTTGCCACACTCTGTCTGGGCAGCTGTTACAGGGTCGGTAGCCATGAATACGATACCGAATGCGAAACCGCCGAGGATGAAGTGGTAGTAGAATGGCAGCTGAGAGTAAGCATCAGAGCCAAACCAGTTGAGCAGGAGACCCATCACAGCAACACCGGCTGCGCCTGAGAGCATAATCTTCCATGAAGCAATGCCTGTCCAGATAAGGATAGCGGCACCGATGAGGATGCAGAGTGTAGAGGTCTCTCCCACCGAGCCGGGGATAAATCCGAAGAACATATCGCAGAGAGAGTATGAGCCGATCTCGCCATTGGCGCCAAGCTTATCGCCGTGAGCCAACAGACCAAGAGGAGTAGCACCAGAGAAACCATCAACCTCGCTTGCGCCAGCAATCCAAACTACGTCGCCCGACATCTTGGCAGGATAAGCAAAGAAGAGGAACGCACGGGCCAGAAGGGCTGGGTTTACGATATTCATACCTGTACCGCCGAATACCTCCTTGCCGATAAGCACTGCAAACATAGTTGCGATACCTACCATCCAGCATGGAGTATCAACAGGGCAGATCATTGGGATAAGGAGACCGGTGGCGAGGAAACCCTCGTTTACCTGCTCCTTGCGGATCTGGGCAAACATGAACTCGAGGAACAGACCGCAAACGTAGCTGGCCACGATGTTGGGCAGCATGGCTACAAGTCCGTAGAAGAAATTGCCGAACAGGCCAGACTCCTCGCCTGTCATCTGATAGTGGAAATAGCCTACGTTCCACATACCGAAGAGCAATGCAGGCATCAAGGCGATAAGCACTACTGTGATGGTACGCTTCAAATCAACGGCATCGCGGATGTGGGCACCCTTGGCAGGAGTCTGCTCGTTTGGTACAAACAAGAAAGACTCAAACGCCTCGAAAGTGGATTTGAGTTTGGCAAACTTCTTGCCCTCCTCAAAATTAGGCTTTATTTTGTCTAAAAACTTTCTTAAAGATTCCATTTTCTGAAAAGAATTAACAATTAACAATTACATTGTCTCCCTAACCATAAAGTCAAGACCCTTGCGGATGATAGACTGAATCTCGGTCTTGGAAGTATCGGCGAACTCGCAGAGAGCGAAATCCTCCTCGGCTACCTCGTAGATACCGAGAGCCTCCATAAGCTCCAAGTTCTCGGCCAGGATGGCCTTGATGAGCTGCAATGGAAGGATATCCATAGGAACCAGTTTCTCGAAAGTACCTGTCACAACGTAAGCGCGCTTCTCGCCGTGCATGTGGGTATCGAGTGCGTACTTCTTGGATGGGCTGAGCCATGAGAAGAAGGTACGGGAGAAAGAGAACTTGTTGAGACCCGGGAGAGCCCATCCGAAGAAATCGTAGTAGTTGCCCTCAGGAATAATAGTAATCTCGTTGTCGTAGAAACCGATGTAGCCGTTCTCGTCGAGCTTGGTTCCGGTGAGCACGTTGCCTCCGATGATGCGGGCATCCTGAGAGTCGTACCTGCCGGCCACGACGTCGGAAACCTTGATATTGGCTACAGCTGATATGTAGGCAGAGGCCTTAACCTTGCTGCCGGCCAATACGATGGTCTTCTTGGCATCGTAGATACCGTTTTTGGCAAGACGTCCGATGATGGCCACGTCCTGGGGATTTACCACAATCACCATCTCGCCCTTGTTTACCGGGCAAACGTGAGAGATCTGCACGCCGGCGTTTCCGGCAGGGTGAGGACCCTCGAAACCGGTGAGCTGTGCGTTCTTCACGTTCTGGAAGATGTTGCCGCTGATGCGCGAATCGTAGCCCACGTATACGGGAGCTATCTTTGCGAGCAGGTCGACACCGGCCTGGAACTCGGCCATCTGGTTCTTCAGCACAAACTGGTAGTCAGCCGCGAGAGGAGCCGAGTCGAATGTGGAGATGTACACGGCCTTGGCATCCTGCTTTGGGTTGGCAATGATGTTGAAAGGACGCTGACGGAGGTAAGCCCACGCGCCGCTCTTCATCAGGAGAGCCTTTGCGGCCTCCTTGGTAGAGGCGTTGGTGTCGAACTTCTCGTACTCGATGGTAGAATCAGCCTTTACGATAACGTCGGTGATTCTTCTGCGCTCGGCACGGCGAACCTCTGTAACCTCGCCGCTCACAGGAGAGCAGAAACAGATCTCAGGATTGTTCTTGTCGGTGAACAGCACTGAGCCGGCTTTTACCTTGTCGCCCACCTTAACCTCCAAGTGCGGCTTAAAGCACGCGAAGTCGGATGGCTTGAGCGAGATCTCCGACGCTGTAACAGTCTGTGCCACAACTTTCTGAGCCTCACCTGCAAGGTTGATATCCAAGCCTTGTTTTAGTTTTATGACTTTTGACATAATCAATATATAAGTTTGTTGATTTTCTTGAACTGCAAAATTAGCAATTTTTTTTGATATTTGCTATCCGAAAAACGCATAATTCCGCTCTGCAAAATTAATTTTTTATTAAGAATTTTTAGCATTTTTGGCGGATTTTTTTCATAAAAAAACGCGGCAATCTTCCTGAATGAGGAAAATTGCCGCGTTGGGATTTTGCTATAAGGTATTGCCTTCAGGCAATGGGAGCATTAGTCGATGTAATCCTCCCAGCCGGTGTAACGGTATCCATGGTAATGGATGTCGAACTGATGCTCGCCGTCATCGTACTTGAAGACGAAGTCGATGCTGTCGGCAAGGATAGCCTCGCCGGTGAGCTCCTGAGGGCGCACCTTTACGGCGTTGCGGAATATCTGGCCGTTCTCCACAGTCTCGCCTGCGAACTTTATGGCATCGAAATCCACAGCCTTGGCCTTGTCGGTAAAACCAATGTACTCCTGATCAGATACCCAGATATTGTCGTCATCGGCGGCGGTATTGTATGTGAGCACATTAACGCCCTCTGCCTCTACCTCGCCACCTATCTCGAGAGTGCATACCCACTGACCGCAGAAATCCTTGGTCTGTGGAGCGTAAAGATCGGGCTCGTTGTCGCAGGAGGCGAATACTGCTGATGCTGCGAGTACTGCTACTGTTATAATTGACTTAATGTTCATTTCGTTTCAGTTTTTAATGGGTTTACTCTGCATTAGTTACATTGAATTCATAATTTGCATACATAGTCTTGAATTCGAACACCTTGGTATCAGGATCGAAAGTGCCATCGCAGGAAGTGATGTAATCGCCCCATCCTGCTACAGCACCGTAACCATTGTCTCCAAGAGAGATGGTCCATACGCCAGTGCTCTTGTCCACCTGGGCCATACCGACGGCGGCATAGTTGGCGCCATAGCCCGCACCCTGTGCGTAATAGCCGCCCAGGAAGTCAGTGAACGAATAGTAGCCATTGCCAAGGTCGGCAATGATGATGGTAGCGTGTACAGGATTCTTGCCGGGACGTACGGTGGTCACCTCATAGAGACCTTCCATATTGTCGTAGTCGTATACGACTACCTGACGTGTTGCTGTGGAGGTGTAGCCGTCAGCATTGGTCTTGGAGTAAGACAACTCGTAGAGACCGCCCTGGTTTACATCCACAGAGCCTGAAGTCTCGTAATCCACCTTCTCGCCGCCTATGGTAACCACGCAACCTGGATCCTTGAAATCGGAGCCCTTCTGCACCATCATCAGCTCGTCGCCATTCATCTCAATATTGGCGTATGTGGTAACGAAGGAATTGTCCTCTGACTCCTTGTCGCAGCTTGCGAAGAGCGACAATGCAGCCATAGCCAAAATATATAGTTTCTTCATCTTTTATTCTATATTAAATGGTTGGAATATTACTTAGTGAAGCCCTTCTGCCAAAACAGCTTTACAGCCATATCCTTTTTCTGAGGATTTGCGTTGTGGTTGAGCGCCAACACATAGTCCTGAGGATAAGCCATCGATGCGAAAGGCTCGGTGGTGGACACCTTGCAGATAGGCCATGTAAGGCTGCCTACAGGGAAATTGGCCTTCAGGTCGGCAAGCTCAGCCTCAGGAGCATACTCAGGATATCCTGAGCGGAGACGGTTGAAGAGTCCCTCGCTGTGCTGAGTCATGAGGAATGATGCCCATCTCTGGAGGTTGATGGTCTTGAAGTCGGCATCCTTGTCGCCGGAGAGGGCTGCGTATGCGGACTCGCCATCGTAAACCTCAGACTTGGCGTTTTCGGCAGAGAGTCCCCAGTAAGCGAAGCTCTCGTCCACGGCCTTCTCGTAATAGGTCTTGGCCTTGGCATTGTCGCCGGTCATGAGGGCAACCTCAGCGAGATCGAAGTAGATCTCCCATGTAGAGATGAGGGGGATGTGCTTCTTGGCAGGAACAAGCTTAGAGTACTTGGCGCTTGACGACTCAGGATCGTAAGCACCCTGTACTACAGGAGCAAAGGCGTCTTCCACCTTGGTGAACACCATGGCGAGACGAGAGTCAGACTCCATATACTTTACGATGGAAGCGCTTGGCACTACGTTGAGAGTGGCAAACTGACCATTCTCGTACTCATCGAGCGGATACATCTTGCCTGATTTCTGCTCCCAAACATTCTCCGAGAGCATCGCGGTAGTCTCGATGAACTTGGCGCCGTCGGCAAAAGCCTTTATTGAAGCGTAGTCAGTCATATTGGTATTCACGAGACGGAGCATCATACGGAGCTTGAGCGAATTGGCAAACTGTGCCCAGGCCTCAGCGTCGCCACCGAAAATGTAATCGAGGTTAGATGGAATGTCGCTTACATAATAATTGGAGGCGAAGTTGTTGATAACCACATCGATTCTCTTGAGGAGGTCGGCGTAGATAGCCTTGTCGTCATCAAACTTGGGCTCGAGGATCAATGGGTTGAGGGCCTCGCTGTATGGCAAGGCGCCCCATGTATCCACGGCCACCTGCCAATCGTAAATGCTCATTAGCTCGGAGATGGCGGCATAGAGAGAGTTCTCGTTCTTCGACTCCTTGAGAGACTTGGCCTCAAGAAGCTGACTTGTAAAGATGTTGCGGTATGTGATTTCGCACTCCACCTTGTGGAACTGCTCTACCTCCTTGAACTGAGAGGCACCCGGTTTCTGAGTAATGTACTGATTGAGTACGCCGGCATAGAAAAGGAAGTCCCAGCTCATAACGGTATAAGCCGCGCCAACCTCGATACCTGGAAGCATCTGCTCGGTAGGCACCTGCTCAGGATAGTTGGGGTTGTGATTGATATCCAGCCAATCGCTGCATCCGGTGCTGAGCACCGAGGCAGCCATTGCAGAAGCCAAGAATATGTTATTTAGTTTCATCTTGTTCTAAATCATTAAAGTTAAACTACTAGAATCCAACCGACACGCCAAATGTATAAACCTGGTTGGTAGGATTGGTGAAGTACTCACCGAACTTGGCGCCAATACCGGTATCGAATGATGTACACTCAGGGTCGATATAAGAGTTCTCCTTGGGAGTCCAAAGCAGGATGTTGGAAGCTGTGAGGGAGAATGCCACCTTCTGGAGTTTCATGCGTGATACAATCCTTGCAGGCATTGTGTAAGAGAACGACACATTGCGGAGCTTGAGGTAAGAGCGGTCGATTATGAAACCGTTGGTCTTATCCACACCTCCGTCGGAATAGAATGTGTGAAGCATCTTGTTGTAGTTGCTTACAGGATTGGTGTTCTCAGCATAGAATACGCCGTCGTATTCGAAGTCGGCGTCGTCCTTGCTCTTAACCTCAACTACGGAGCCTGGAATCACGTATGGGTTGCGGTCGTTGGCCACTGTCTCGAGACCTGAGCCAGTCCATCCCTGATACTCCTTGGTGTGGCAGTAGATGTAGCCACCGTGGTGGTAGTCGAATGTGCCCTCAAGGCTGAAGTTCTTGTACTCGAATCTTGTGGTAAAGCCAAGACGGAACTTCTCGTTCACATCCTTGTCCACATACTCGGTAAGTACCGATGCAAGTGGGTTGCCGGTGTTGTCCACTACTACGTGAGACACACCCTTCTCGTCCTTTACCTTGCGGGCCACATCGGTCTTGAACTGGCCTACAGGCTCACCCTTTACAGCATAGATGCCACATCCCGAATATCCAGAGAGGTAAAGCTCATCGAGCATGAGGTCCTCCACCTTGTTGAAATTCTGAGAGAAGTTGGCTGAGATCTTCCAGTTGAAGTCCTTGGCCTTGATAGGATATACAAAGCCATTGAGCTCGTAACCCTTGTTGCGGATGTCGCCGATATTTGCGTAAGTGTAAGTATATCCGGTAGAGTTGTCGAGGGAGATACCGTTGATGAGGTCCTTTGTGAACTTGTTGTAGAAATCGCCATCGATACCAAACCTGCCGTTTAAGAATACGAGCTCCAGACCAAACTCGTACTCGGTGGTGAGCTCAGGCTTCAGGTTAGGATTACCCATTGTATTGGATACAGCCCAAGAGTTGCTGCCTGCGAGAGGGAACTCGAGATAGTTCACACTGCCGTAACCGTAGTTGGCGGCGTATGCCTTCAGGTAATAATCATATACATAGTATGCGGAAGCATCCTTACCGGTCATACCGTAAGAGGCTCTTGCCTTACCGAATGTGAGAGGACCGAGTTTGCCATCGTTGCCAAGCTCAGTGAAGATCCATGAGAGTGTAACACCAGGATAGAAGTAGCTCCTGTTGTCGACAGGCAATGTGCTCGACCAGTCGTTACGTCCGGTGAGAGTGAGATAGAGCATTCTCTTGTAGTCGAGGTCCACATTGGCATATACACCCAGGCGGCGTACCTTGGTGTGGTACTGGTCAGTGGAAGGATCGGCGGTAGAGTTGGTAAGGTCGAAGAATCCCTCGAGCACCAAATTTGAAATCGAGGCATTCATGTAATTGTAGCCCTCCTCCTGTACAGAGAGACCGGCAATGGCGCTGATATTGAAATCATCGTTGATAGCCTTGTTGTAGCTGAGATATGCATCATTATTGATCTCGTAGCGTGTACGCTTGATCTGGCTGTAATAACCATCGTACTCAGTGCCAAGACCATCCTGGACAGAGCCTGGGGTAAACTTGATGGAATTACGCTTGGAATCGGTCTTTGAGTTCTCCACGTCGCCACCGAAACGGTAAGTGAGCTTGAGGTCCTTGCAGATATCCACGTCAGCCTGAGCCTTGCCATAGAGCTTGTTGCGGTGCTGCTCAGCCACGAAATTCTCTATTACGTAATATGGATTGTATCCGAATGGGGTGAAGTAGTTGTCGTTCTTGTTGAACTTGTTGTCCATATCCTTGAGGTCAACGAGAGAGATGTTGGCTGGAGAATCCCAAAGAGCCTTGATGATGGAAGCACCCTGACCTGAAGGGATTGCGAGAGTCTTCTCGTTGCTGAAGTTGGCAGAAGTGGTAATCTTAACCCTGTTGAACTTGTGGGAACCTCTGGTTGACAATGTGGTTCTATTGTAAGTATCGTGGTCGCCGGGGATTACGCCATTCTCGCTGTCGTTGGCCACCGAGAAATAGTAATTAGTAGTGGCATTACCTCCGCTGAGAGAGAGCGAGTGGGAATTGTTGAATCCCAGCTCGTAGAAATCGCGGAGTCTTGTATCGAGGAAGGAGTAATTGGCCACCTGCTGCTGATTGTCGATGGTGTAGCCCCAAGGCTGAGGCTGATTGGTGTAAGCAGGACCCCAGTTACCATTCTCCTCGCGGGAGAACATTCCATACCAGCCCTGACCGAACATATCCTGAGCCTTTGAGATATATCCCACACGCTCTACGGCAAAATTGCCATCGTAGTCGATGTTGAGACGGCCATTGGTATTGGAACCACTCTTGGTGGTGATCATGATAACACCATTGGCGGCGCGGCTACCATAGAGAGCAGTAGCGGCAGCGCCCTTGAGCACTGTCATAGACTCGATGTCGTTGGGGTTTACGGCATTGAGGCCGGTACCCATATCGGTGTTGTAGTTGAGGTTGTCGCCGGTGGTCACCTGCTTGTTGATGAGAGGCACACCATCCACGATGTAGAGAGGCTGGTTGTTGGAGAGAGATGCGGCTCCACGGATCATTACGTTCTGCGATGATCCAGGACCTGCATTGCCCATAATATCCACACCGGCCACCTTGCCAGAGAGAGCGCCCATTACATTGGCATTCTTGCTGATGGCGATCTCGTCGCTAGAAACCTTGGTGGCGGCATAGCCGAGAGCCTTCTGATTCTTGGAGATGCCGAGAGCTGTCACCACAACCTCGTCTACAGCCACGTCGCTGTTAGAGAGGGTTACATTAATGGTGGTGCGTCCGTTGATGGCCTCTGCCACAGTCTCCATACCGATGTATGAGTACTGGAGAGTATCGCTCTTGGTGTTCTGCGGAACCGTGAGAATATAGGTTCCGTCGTAGCTGGAGATAGTACCCGTTGTGGTACCCTTGACGGTTATCGAGGCACCTGGTATCGGCTCGCCGTCTTCTCCAGTAATTTTACCTGATATTGTCTTCTGTGCCAGCGCGTTGCCAACACCGAAAAACAAAAGCAGGAAAAACATTATTAGCTTTGTTTTGTTCATAATTATAATATTAAAAATACTGAAAATGGTTATTATTTTTTATCATCGCAAAAATAATTAAAATATGTTAACTAATGTTTAAGTAAACAAAAAAATATGGAAAAAAGGTGATAATACAAGTTTTTCGTATAATCCCGCCATCAGCTGAAAGGAATAAAAAAAATGGCTCCAGCTGATATGATTATATCAGCTGAAACCATTCATGATACTTGGCTATGTATATGTGTATTCGCTATGCCAAACCTGCAAATCCCATGAAAGCCATGGCGAGTATGCCTGCTGTGATGAATGCGATGGGCACACCCTTCATGCCCTCGGGCACGTCGTTGAGCTCCATCTGCTCGCGGAGACCGGCGAAGATGGTGAGCGCGAGGCCGTAGCCTATGGCATTGGCAAATGCGTATACGGCGGCCTCAGCGGGTCCGTAGGTTGCCTTGCCGGCCACCTCGATGGCCACGCCGAGCACGGTACAGTTGGTGGTGATGAGCGGCAGGAAGATGCCGAGACTCTGGTAGAGCGCCGGGCTCACCTTCTTGAGCACTATCTCTACCATCTGCACGAGCGACGCGATAACGAGGATGAAGGCGATGGTCTGCATGAAATCGATGCCGCAGCTTACGAGCAGTTTCTGGATGTAAAAGGTAACCAATGTGGCTATCACCATTACAAAGGCCACCGCGCCCGACATGCCCACGGCTGTGCTTACCTTGTTGGATACGCCAATGAACGGACAGATACCGAGAAACTTGCTCAGTACCACGTTGTTGACGAAAATTGCGGAAATGATTATAAATATGTAATCCATGGCTTATTCCTCCTTGCTTTTAGCGATTTTCTTATTGAGACGGCGGCAGCCGGCCACCATGTAGCCGAGCACCAGGAACGCGCCCGGAGCCAGCACAAAGCCGATGATGCCATCGCCATCGTAAAACTTGAGACCGAAGATGGAGCCTGCGCCCAGCACCTCGCGGATGGCGCCCAAGAGTGTGAGCGCGATGGTGAATCCGAGACCCATGCCCAGGCCGTCGAGTGCGGATTCCACAATGCCGTTTTTGCTTGCGAACGCCTCGGCGCGGCCAAGAACTATACAGTTGACCACGATGAGCGGGATAAAGAGGCCGAGACTCTCATTGAGCTCAGGCAGATATGCCGCCATCAGCTGCTGCAATATGGTAACGAGCGATGCTATCACCACAATGTAGGCAGGGATGTGCACATTGTCGGGTATCAGGTTTTTGATAAGCGAAATTATCATGTTGGAGTGCAGCACCACAAATGTAGTGGCAAGGCCCATGCCCAAGCCATTGACAGCTGATGTGGTAACGCCCAGTGTAGGACACATACCAAGAAACAGCACCAGCGCGGGGTTCTCCTTCAAGAGGCCTTTGGTGAATATTGATAATTTGTTCATGACAATTTTAACATTTTAAGTGTTGAAATGGTGAAATGCTGAAGTGGTGAAGTGTTGAAGTGGTGAAGTGTTGAAATGTTGAAGTGTCAATCTCTTCAATCACTTCCATCACTTCAACCACTTATTTTGCCGGGCTGCTGGCGCCGGTGTTTGCGTTGGGAGCCTCACCGAGGTAAGACATCAGTGCATTGTAGGCCGAGGCCACGCACTTGCTGTATGCGCGCGATGTAATGGTGGCCGCTGTGATGGCGTCCACATCGCCGCCGTCCTTCTTTACAGTGAGATTGTAGCTTGAAGGATTCTTGCCCGCAAACTGATCGTGGAACAATGGCTCCACGGCCTTCTGTCCCAGACCGGGAGTTTCAGCCAGTACAGTGGCCTGAGTGTTGATGATTTCGCCATCAGGCTGGAAACCGGTGAGCACCTCCACGAGGCCGTTGTAGCCGTCGGTGTTGCTGGCCTTTACGGCATAGCCCACAACGGCGTCGCCCTTCTTGGCCACAAAACACTCGATATCGCCGTCAAGCGTTATCTTGTCGGCCACGGGGTTGTTGTCGTATTCAGGCAATACCTGCTTGAGAGCCTCCTGCTCCTTCTGAGCCTTCTGCGCCGCTATGGTATCCTTGGTGGCATTGTATACAGCGGCCACGCCGGCCGAGCAAACCACCGCGATAGCCAGCAGCACAATTATCATCTGAAAAATGGTAGGATTTTTCTTATCTATCATGATTATTTGCTTTTAGACTCGCCGAAACGGGTAGGTTTAAACTTCATGTTAATTAAAGGTGTAACGGCATTCATCAGAAGTATGGCGAACGACATACCCTCTGGATAATTGCCCCAGAATCTGATGATTACAGTAAGGAGACCGATACCGACACCATAAATGATCTTGCCGGTGGAGCTCATTGGCGATGTCACGTAATCGGTAGCCATAAAGATAGCGCCGAGCATCAGGCCGCCTCCAAGCAGCTGATACAGTGGATTGTGACCAGGAACATCGTCCAAAAGCCAAACAGTAAGTGTGAACACGGCCACTGTAGCGATTATCGAAACCGGGATATGCCATGTGATGATGCGCCTCCAGATAAGGTAGATACCGCCGAGGATGAGGGCGAAAGCAGCCACCTCGCCGAGCGATCCGCCGGTAGCGCCAAAGAGCATATCCATGGCATCAGCCTTGCCGAGCATATCGTGGCTCATAGGAGTAGCGCCCGTTACGGCGTCGAGATACTGGAGACGGCTCTCGATGGGCACAGGCCACGAGGTCATCTGGGTTGGGAAAGATATCAGCAGGAACACACGGCCCACGAGAGCGGGATTGAAAATATTCTTGCCGAGGCCTCCGAAACTCATCTTGGCCACGCCGATGGCAACAGCCGCACCCACCATCACAATGAATGGGGAGATGTTGCTCGGGAGGTTGAAAGCCAGGAGAATACCAGTGAGGATGGCGCTGCCGTCGCGCAGGTGATGCTGCTCATGAAGGAAAATCTTGGTGACAATCCACTCGAAAAGCATGCAGAATCCCACTGAAACAAGAGTTGTAACAAGCGCGCCTATTCCAAACATATACAGCGAGAACAGGAACGCTGGCACGAGAGCCAAAATCACACCCCACATAAGGCTCTGGACGGTGTCCTTGCCCTTGGCGTGCGGCGATGGCGATATAGTTAGCAAATTACTCATTTTATTCTATTGATTAATAATTTTTACTTTTTAGCATTGCGGGCGCGAATGATCTTCATCACATTCTGCTTGCCGAATCTTACGAAATCGAGGATAGGACGGTTGCTTGGGCAGCTGAAAACACAGCATCCGCACTCTATACAGTCGGTTACGTGATTATTCTCGCACTCCTCGAAATTCTGTTTCTTGGCGTAGATGGACAGCAGATACGGCTCCAGACCCATAGGACACGCATCCACGCATTTTCCGCAGCGGATACAGTTGGCGAGCTTGCCTCTGTGGGCCATATCGTCGGGCAGCATCAATACGCCCGAAGTGCCCTTGCCTACAGGAATATCGGTACGTGTGATGGCCTTACCCATCATAGGACCGCCGGAGATAATCTTGCCTGTATCCTCGGGCAGACCGCCCACTGCGTCGATGAGCTCCTGGATGGGAGTACCTATGCGGACCATGAAGTTGCTTGGATTCTTCACCGAATCGCCAGTAACGGTTACCACGCGCTCTATGAGAGGCTTCTTCTTCATAACGGCCTCATATACAGCCACTGCTGTGCCGGCATTGTCCACTACTGCGCCCACATCGATAGGCAGGCGTCCCGATGGCACCTCCTTGCCCATGATGGCATTAATGAGGTGTTTCTCCGATCCCTGAGGGTAGCGGAGCTTGAGTGGCACTATTGTGATATCAGGGAATTTCTGGGCGCAGATGGCTGTAAGCTTCTCTATGGCATCGGGCTTGTTGTTCTCTATGCCCACGTATGCGCGGTCCACCTTTACGGCCTTCATCAGGAGCTTGGTGCCTATGAGCATCTCCTCGGCCTTCTCGAGCATCACACGGTGGTCGGCGGTCAGGTACGGCTCGCACTCCACGGCGTTGATAAGCACAGCCTCGGCCTTCTTCTCAAGAGGAATAGAGAGCTTAACCTTGGTAGGGAATGTGGCGCCGCCCATGCCCACGATACCGGCCTCGTGCACGAGGTTGATGATCTCCTCGGGAGAATAAGCGTCGATGTTGTAATTGATATCGGCGGAGCGGTCGATGGATTCCTCCCACTCGTCGCCCTCCACCTTTATTACCACACCCATCTTGGTGTATCCGCCGGCATCGGCTACCGGCTCTATCTTGAGCACCGTGCCGCTTACAGATGAGTGGATATTAGCTGATACAAAACCATTGGCCTTGGCTATGAGAGTACCCACCTTCACCTTGTCGCCCTTGGCAACCACGATTTCGGCAGGCGCGCCAATATGCATGGCACATGGAATGGTAACCTGGGCAGGAACAGGGAATACCTGAATAGGACTGCCTGCGGATAATTTCTTGTCGGCGGGATGAACGCCGCCCATGCTAAATGTCTTTAATTCCATGGCTTACTGTTCGTTAGATTGGTTATTGATATTCTTGGGCTGTTCGGCCTGCTGAGGATTATTGTCCTGATCTACAGGCTTGAAATTAGCGCTTGGCGAACCATAGAGACAAGCTATAGTTTTTTCGGCCTGTGGCGGCACTTCCTCGGTCTTTGGCTTTCTTGGAGGGAAGTTCTCCTCCTTGAGCGCGCCGGTAGGACACTGCTCCACGCACTTGCGGCACATCTTGCAGACTGTGGAATCGATGTAGGCGAGGTTGCTCTCGAGCCTGATGGCGCCGAAGTTGCAGGACTTCACGCACTTGCCGCAGCCTATGCACGCATTGCTGCAGGCCTTCTTGGCTACAGGACCCTTGTCCTTGTTTACGCACGATACATAAACCTTGCGGAACTTGAGAGCCTTCTTTCTGAGCTCTATCACCATCTTTGGGCATGCCTGAGCACAAGCGCCGCAGGCGGTACACTTCTCCTCGTTTACTACAGGAAGACCGGTGGATGCGTCGATGCTCAATGCGCCAAACTTGCAGACACTCACGCAGTCGCCCAGACCTATACAGCCAAACGCGCAGCCGGTCTCGCCGCCGTAAGTAGCTGATACAATGGCGCAAGTGGCAGCGCCCTCGTACTTGTTGGTTTTGGGACGGCAGGCAATGGAGCCGCCGCAGCGCACCACAGCCACCTTGGGATCGGGAGCGGCGGCCTGGCCGCCCAGCACGTCAGCTACCTTCTGCATCACATCACCACCGCCGGCGGTACAGTACTTGCCGTTGAGATCCTTGACGCAAGCCTCAGCAAAGTTTCTGCAGCCGGCATAGCCGCAGCCTCCACAGTTGGCACCAGGAAGGAGCTCCGCCACCTGATCGATACGCGGGTCCTCCTCCACCTTGAATTTCCGGGCTATCACATAGAGCACGGCGGCGGCCAGCACTGCTATGCCGCCCAGCACCAATAGTGACACCACAATTACATTATCCATAAGAGTTTTTTTGATTGTTTATGATTATACTTTTATATAGTTGCAAATTGTCAGCGTTTCGAAACCTCAAAACTGAAATTCCGCCTCAGCCTGTCGCGCATCATATAGAGCACTATATAATATAGAGGCAGCACGGCCAGTCCGGCAATGCATCCCGCATCCTGGCTGCCGGTGGCGGCTATCAGCGAAAACATCACCACGAACATGAGCGCCAGCGGAGCCACGTAAGCCAGTATCACACTGCTCATTGCGAGGCTGGATTTCATGCTTACAAATACGCTGTCGCCCACGGCAATATCGGAGTCAGAAGGCCTCGGAGCCTCGATGTTCACCTTCTTGCCCTGTGTGTGGCACAGTCCCTTGGCCTGGCAAGTACCGCAGGCCTCGCTCACCAATATTTCTGCAATCACCTTGGTATCAGTAATTTCCACTACCACGCCATCGTGATTAATAGTATCTTTGCTCATTTGAAAAACGTCTTCGTTACAAAATGCAAAAATAAAATAGTTGTTTAAATAATTGTTATTTTTGAATGGAAAAATTAGCGGATTTCTTAAAAAATATACGTGAAACACGTATGGAGGGGTATGTAATTTTTTATCTGACAACGAATTAACAATGATTTAACAAAAATAATAACGGCGATGCCCTCCGGGCAACGATACATCGTCAATACACGAGGAGCGGGCTGCCTGGAAGGCAGTACTTTTAGTAACCGATTGCGCCGAAGCCCTACGGGCTGGCGCTGTCGGGATACCAGAGGGCCGAGCTGTCGGGATACGAGAGGGCTGGCTCTGTCGGATACACACAAAAAAAATCCCCGACGATATTTCTATCATCGAGGATTTCTGAACTTGGTCGGTCCCCAGAGGATCGAACTCTGGACCCACTGATTAAGAGTCAGTTGCTCTACCAACTGAGCTAGGGACCGTTGATAAAAAACGGCGTCGATTAAGACGTACCGTTTCAAACATTTAACAATTTAACTAAAACCTAATAATTAAAACATCAATAGAAAATAATGAGCGGGAGACGAGACTCGGACTCGCGACCCCAACCTTGGCAAGGTTGTGCTCTACCAACTGAGCTACTCCCGCAAATAAATTATTTCAGCTGCAACAAAAACAATTGAAAAGTTTTTTAA
>JAZQPB010000303.1:0-6961 GCA_045628165.1 Bacteroidales bacterium
GAACGGGTAATAAAAATAATCTCCAAATTCCATTATTTCAGTTCTTTATGATTTACCAATGCTTTTTTTATCAACATTACAACGTTCCTGTGGTTTACGCCTCGGGGGCAGACGAGCAGGCATTTTCCGCAGAGCATACACTTGTTGATCTCGGTTTGGAGGGTCTCAAGTTCGCCGCGACGGAGCATAAGTTGCATTCGCCTTACGTTGAAGTCGGTGAGGTTTCCCGCGCTGCAGGTGGCGGTGCAGCCTCCGCAACTCATACACACAAGCATGGACGGCTCGTGCTGGATTACGTAGCGGAGGATCTTGCCGTCGAACTTGTCGAAATCGATGGCGCGGGTCTCTATGGTTGAAAATCCAAAATCCATTGTTTGAATTAAGAATTAATAATTAATAATTAAGAGTTTTTGCTGAGGCCGCTTATCTCCGTCCTCTGTGCCGCAGGCGATGCCAGCGGTTACCCTCGTAGTGGCCACAAGGGCCACCTCCCATACGGTGGGCTACTCGTAGGTTTTCAGTAGCAGAGAGCCCCTTGCGGGCTGCACTTTGGTAACCGCTGGCATCGCCTGCGGTATCGAGATATGTGCTTCGAGGTGTGGGTGCTGTCCTATGGGTGCTGTCCTCTACAACGTTTTCAGGTATTCGTTTACCTGGTGGGCGGAGCTGCGGGCGTTCTCGATGGTCTCCTTGATGGACATTGGCGAGATGCAGGTGCCGGCGGCGAATACGCCTTTCTCGGAGAGGATGCCTGCGCCGAGGTGAAAGTCCTTGGATTTCAGGAAGCCTGATACTTCCTGTTCCACGCCGAATTTCTGTGCTATCTCGGTGGTGTTTTTCTTGGTTTCCATTCCAGCTAATAGCACTATCATATCGAGCTTCATCCTCATAGGACGGCCCGACAATGTGTCCTCGGTCTTTATGGAGAGTCGGTTATCAGCTGTCTCAGCCACCTCCGAAACTCGTCCTCTGATAAACTGGATGTTGTGGTGAGTCTGCGCTGTGCGGTAGAGTTCCTCGAAATACTTGTCGTACATTCTCAGGTCCATATAGAAACACATTACCTGGGTATCAGGCAGGAACTTGCTGATCTCGATGGCCTGTTTTACGCCTGTTACGCAGCATACCTTGCTGCAATACATATTGTGGCATTTCTCGTCGCGGCTGCCCACGCAGTGCACTATGGCTATGCGCTCGGGTTTCTTGCCGGCGGTGGTGAGGATTTCGCCGGATTTGAATTTCTGTTCGAGGTCGGCCTGTGTGATTACGTTGTCGTAAATCTTGTATCCGAGTTCCTCCTTGCGGGTGGCGTCGAAGAGTTGATAGCCTGTGGCAAGTACCACGGCGTCGGCGGTGTAGCGGACGTTTCCGGTGTAGATGTACCATTGGTCGCCGTTGCGCTCGGCCTTCTCGACGGTGGAGTTGAGTTTCACCTCGATGTCGAACTTGGCGAGGCGCTCCTTGTAATATTGGATCACCTCGTCGGATTTCTTGAAATCGGGGAAGAGGCAGTACCAGTTGTTGACCTTGCCGCCAATCTTGCTGTCGCGCTCTATTATCGTAACGCGGTTGCCGTCCTGAGCCAGCATACAAGCCGTCTCCACTCCGGCGATACCGCCACCTATAATTACTATGCTTTTCATATTACTTATCCATAAATTGGTTGTTGTGCGCCCGCCGTTGGCAGGCTTTTTTCCTTATCCGAAAATGGAAAGAATTGGAAATTAATTAAAAGAATTATTTTTTTTTGAACACGAATTACCATAAATTATCACGAATTTTTCATAAATTAATTTTTGAGTAATTCGTGTTAATTCGTGAAAATTTATGTTTTAAAATCCTTCTTTTAATTCTTTTTTCTTCTTTTTAATTCTCGGATAAAACCCTGAACACCGCAAGGTGTTCGTGTAGTTTTATATCGATTGTTTTGGGGTGTAACTGCCGATGGATTTGCCGGTTTTCGATTTGTATTTCATATCGGGGTTGTAGGCAATGCCCATTTTGTCGAGCAGCGGACGGCAATCTATCTGGTGCATTTGCAGACCGAGTTCCCAGGGATCGTAACCGAGAACGAGTCCGGCCATTTCCTCGTAGGTGAATACGGGGATAAACTGACCGTCGCGGCCGTAGCGGATGCCGTGCATTTCGTTCATCACATATTGCCAGCGGTCCAGGAACATTGCACAGCCCGGACAGTTGGTGATGATGGCGTCGGGCTCGTATGGCTGCATACTCTCGAACTTTTTCTTGGAGTTGCTGAGCGAGTATCCTCTGTTGGCCTGAACGAGGTACTGTCGGAATCCGAACCCGCAGCAGTGACGGCGCTCGGGATAGTCCACTGTCTCGCCGCCCCAGGCCAAAACCATTGCCTGAAGCACCTGAGTGAACTCGGCACCGCCCACGCCCTTGTCGGGGAACATTTTGGCGTAGTGACAGCCGATGTGGTCCACCACTTTTAGTTTGCGTCCGGTCTTTACGTCCACGAGCGGATGCTTGATTTTTCCGGCTATCAGCATACGGTTGTTGTAGATGATGTCGGAAGTGTGGCAGAGGTTCTCGGGGATCTGAAACTCGCGCTTGGTGGCCTTGTAGAGGTGCTCACGGATTTTTGCGAGTTGCTCGGGATAGTGTTTCCAGGTCTCCATTATCTCCACGTACATTCCGAACGATGTAACGCACGATGCTATGAAGTTCTTGTAGCCTTTCTCGGTCATCAGGGAGAACTGACGTGCCACCACGGTCTGAATGGTATCGAAAGGCACCACGTCGCTGTGGTATCCGATGCCGGTGCAGGTGGTGTGGTGAGGGTCGTCATATACGTCCTTGCCGAGGTCGTCGCGGAGCACTTTCAGGAAAGTGACCTCGCTGCCCGGGAAGAAGTTCTGTCGTATGCAACTCCTTGCGTAATAATAATTGTTGTCGGCAATCTCCTTGTGGTATTGCTCCGACACTGTATATTTGTTGTTCATATTATCCGATAATTTTTGTGTGCGCCCGCCTTCGGCAGGCTTTTTTTCTTATCCGAAAATTTAAAGAATGTAAAAGAATGGAAAGAAATTTTTTCAAACACGAATTACCATAAATTATCACGAATTTTTCATAAATAAATTTTTGAGTAATTCGTGTTAATTTGTGAAAATTTATGTTCTAAAATCCATTCTTTTAATTCTTCTCTATTCTTTTAATTTTCGGATAAAACCCTGAACACCGCAAGGTGTTCGTGTTTATATTTTTCCTTTGAAGATGTCGAGGAAGTATTGGTTCATTGAGTCGGGGTCGGATGTGTCGTAGCCCAACTCCTCGGCCTTGCGCTCGCTGTGCTTGTCGATGGCGTCGGTGAGTTGGAATGCTCCTGTCTCCTTGAAAATGCTGTTGAGTTCCTCGAGGTCCTTGTCGTCGATTTTGCGGAGAACGCCTTCGCCGGGCTTGTGGAGGTTGGCTCCCATACGGTCGAAGAATTCGTCCACGTTTCTGAAAATCCACTCCCATACCGGACCCTGTTCAGGATGGTTCTCGGGAGTAACGGCCTCGGGAATAATGCAGTATCCGTGGTTCAATATGTTGCCGTTCAGGACCTTGCTGAGGGCGTATTGCTGACGTCCGCGCTTGCTCTCGGTGAAATATCCGAGTTCCTGAGAATATCTGCGGAGCACGTTGATGAGAAGGCCCGGCACATTGTTTCTCGGACAGCGGGTCTTGCAACTCATACACTGACCGCAGAGCCAGATGTAGTCGGATTTCAGGAGTTTCTCGATCTCCTCGTCGTCCTGAGTCTGAACGATGTTCATAAGGATTCGTGGATCGTACTCGGAGAACTCGGCCGCCGGACAAACCGATGTACACATACCGCAGTTCATACAGGCAGTAACCGCCTCCTCGTATCGCATATCCTCCTTTAATAATTTATGAAGTTCCATTTTGATGCGTTTGTACTAATTTGACTGCAAAGGTACGGGTAATTTCTTAAAGTATGAAATTGAATTGACTAAAATGGGGAAAGTACATTTTTTTGGTGAAACAATACACTTTTTATATCTTTGCACAAAACTATATCACTATGGGCATATATATCAATCCGGGAACTGCGCTGTTCCAAGAATCTATCAATTCAGAGATCTTTGTTGATAAGACAAAGATTGTAAGTGTGTTGAATGAGGTTGTTAACACCAAGAAGAAGTTCGTTTGCGTTTCTAGACCACGCCGTTTTGGAAAGACAATGGCGCAACAGGTTCTGTGTGCCTATTTCTCCAAGAATTGCGATTCGAGGCCAATTTTCGAGAATCTGAAACTTTCGGAAGTGGAGGGTTGGGACAAGTATCTCAACAAGTTCAATGTGGTCAGGATAGATTGCAACGAGTTCAGCGCTTATGTGAACAAAACTGGCGAGCGTAGTTTTGTGAATATGATGACAGAATATGTCAAGGAAGATTTCGTTAAGGCGTTTCCCGAGATTGATTTTTCAAATAAGGTTGGTATTAGTGATTGTATCAAGGCTGTTTATGATATTACCGGCGATAAATTTGTCATTATTTTCGACGAGTACGATCTTGGTGTGCGTTTAGGTCAGAAACCTGAACTTCATGAGGAGTACCTGGACTTACTTTTATCGCTTTTCAAGAACGATTCGGTGGCGCCTGCCATTGCCTTGGCTTATATGACTGGTATTCTGCCTATTGTGAAGGATAAGTTTGAGAGCAAGTTAAATAATTTCGACAACATAACAATTCTTGATCCTGGTCCATACGCTGAATATACAGGTTTCACCAAGGCTGAGGTTCAGGACCTTTGCGATGAGTATGGCGTTGACTACGAGAAATGTCGCCGCTGGTACGATGGCTACAAAGTGGGTGATTGGCACATTTACAATCCAAATGCGATTGTGGAATGTATCAGGAAGAAAAATTTCAGGTCTTATTGGTCAGCAACGGGAAGTTACGAGGCTGTCTCTATGTATATTGATTTGAATATGAGCGGCATTAAGGACGATATCATAAGTATGGTGTCGGGCCACAAGGTGTATGTGAATACCACACGTTTCCGCAACTCGCTCGATTCGCTGAACACCAAGGACGATGTTTTCACTTACCTGATTCATCTCGGATATCTTGGCTATGACGCCGACGAGGAGCAGTGCTTCATCCCCAATATGGAGGTCCGCAACGAGTGGATAAACGCGATGAGCGATATCGAGGACTTTAAGCCGATTGTGGCATTCGTCGATAATTCACGAAAACTCCTCGATGCCACTATAAATATGAATGCCGAGATGGTTGCGTATTCCATTAAGGAGACCCACAAACTGGTATGCAGCAACCTGAGTTTCAACAACGAGCAGGCATATCAGAGCGCGATAATACTTGCGTATTTCTATGCGAACTCCAAATACACAATAATCCCCGAACTGCCTACAGGAAAGGGATTTGCCGATGTGGTGCTTGTGCCATACGTCCCCAACCTTCCAGCCATAATAATTGAACTGAAAAAGGAGGCCTCCACCGAGACTGCCCTTTCCCAGATCAAAAACAAGGAATATTCCACCCACCTTGCCCACTATCACGGCAACCTCCTTTTCGTGGGTATCAACTACGACAGCGACAAGGAACACGAGTGCGTGATAGAGAGGTTTGTGAAGGAGTAGGAGGGAGAAGGGTCAGCTGCCTGATAATCTGGCTTCTGTGATTTTTAACCGTATGGTGGATGATGCGGCCACCAGCCTGATGATGGATTCGTCGATGTATAGTTTCGGCAATACTGTGGCGCATTTTCAGGGCGAGAATCTGTGTAGTCTCGGCAATTATATCGTCTACGGTTGCTATCCCAAGAAGGATGGCGACGTATTGGTGGTGAGGTATAGTCTGGTTCAGCATTTCAACTTTAAAGCTACTTATTATCCTCCTGAGGTTTCGTATTTCAATTACAAAGCATCAGGGGACTCTCTTTATGCCCTTACCGACAGGGAGTATTTCGTGATTGACAGCGCCGATTTTGTGGCCCGGAATCTTCACGCTTAAGGACAATGGCGCTATCAAGGAGGTTTATGATCCAAATGGCGACGCTCTGAAGGAGTGCGCGTTTGACCTTCCTGATCCTACGGCCAATAATCTGCCTTCCAATACTGATGCCGAGTATGATCCCGTGGGCGCGTATTCGTTTAGCGAGAATGGCGTTTCGGTTTGCTACGACGAGGTTTATGAGGATGGCACTGATGCCGAGGGCGGAGAGGCCGGATACACCATGGCTGATTATGTCTGGACCGGCAACGGCTGGAAGGATGCTCCCCAGGAGTAGGCGGAGGAGATAAGTTTGTCGGAATTCCCGACAAACTTATTTCTTTTTATTTTGTTTTTAGGAGAATGTTTTGTAGTTTTGCGGAAAATAGATTGCAATGGAGATTAGCGATGAAATATATCTGAATCCCATAACGGATTTCGGTTTCAAGAAGATTTTCGGAGAGCCTGACGTTATGCAGGATTTGCTCAATGACCTTATACACAGCAGAGGTATCAAATCTGATATCGTCGAGATAGAATATTTGATGCAGGAGGACCACGGCGCCCTGAAAACCGAGCGTGGAGTAGTCTATGACCTTAAATGCAAGACCAACGACGGTCAGATTTTTATTATTGAGATGCAGAACAAGGAGCATTACAATTTTGACAAGCGTATCGCGTTTTATCTTGCAAGGGCTGTGGCCTCGCAGGGTGACAAGGAAGAGGAGCGTGAGCGCAGGAAGAAGGCAAAGGAAAACAATGAGGAATACATTCCGTGGCAATACGACTTGCATAATGTTTTCGGAGTATTCTTTATGAATTTCATCGATGACAACGAGCAAATGGCTATCAGTCACAATGCCTGTTGCAACACCGAAACAGGAAAGATTACAAATGATGTGGCGCAGTTTTGGAAAATCCAACTTCCTCATTTCAGGAAGATGCGAGAGGAAGACTGCACCAACAACTTA
>JAZQPB010000304.1:0-17873 GCA_045628165.1 Bacteroidales bacterium
GCACCAACTCCTTGGCTCACAGAACGACATGGCTACGATCCGACTTCTCTTGATCATCACCATCAAGTGGTTGAAGGCAGGACAATGAGCTGTTTTGTTGGCTTCCATCAAAATTACACCTTTTTTTTCGGCAAATTCAAACAACTCCTTAGCTTGAGCTCCATTCAGCACCATAGGAGTCTCTACAAGAACATGCTTTCCCGCCTCCAATGATTTTTTTATATATTCATAGTGACTAAGATGAGGTGTTGCTATATAGACTGCGTCAACACCAACAAACAATTCTTCTAACGAATTAACTTTCTCAATACCATCATAATTACTGATCAATCTAAAAGAGGCTAATTCATCAATATCGTATGCAGACACAACCTTAACTCCACTTACAACGTCTGCCTCAGAAGGAAATCTATTAGCAATTCTTCCACATCCAACAATACCAATCCTGACATCAACAGTAGACTCTGCACGGAGCATGGTGCTTGATATGCCTTCGGTTCGAGGAAGATATACTACCTTGGTAAACTCATTCAAATAATCGAATTTACCTTCCCAATCAGAACCGATAGCAAAAATATCTACATTGTATTTCTGAATGTCATCAATCTTTTGGCCAACGTAATCTTCAATTATTACCTCATCAGCATAGCCTGTTGCCTTAACAGCTTCTACCCTTTCAAGTACATTGTTTCTTACATTAAGTTTCCCTCGTCCTTTGTCAAAAGAATCACTTGTAACGCCAACTATAAGGTAATCGCCCAATTCTTTCGCTCTGCGAAGAAGATTGATATGACCTTGATGAAGGAGGTCGTATGTTCCGTAGGTTATAACCTTAACTGGATTATGAGTAATCATAACTTATAAAATAATAAAATTAACAATTTACGAATGTTGTAAGAAAATCAATTCGTTTTAATCCAACAATTGCTTATCGTATCTCTTGGAATGACTAATAATACAATATCAAATTTCCTGTTATTGTTCAAGAAGGATACTTGGCATTATCCTAAAACTCAATAAAACTTTTGAAGAAAATACGACGACGCTCGTCAATAACAGATTTGTCATAATCCTTACTATGCTCAAAATTTATACGAGCTTGAGCTTTCATATCAGGTATTATCTCTTGGATTTTTTCGGAAAGTGACTTACAATCACCGCATGGGAAAATATAATCCCTGCAAACAAGTTCGTAATTGCCTCCGATATCGGAGCAAACAACAGGCAATGCTCTACTCATAGCCTCGATAATAGACCTGCACAAACCTTCCTGATAACTGGACTGGACATAAATGTCAAGATTATCAAACCATTCAAAAACCTTGTCATGAGGATACGCACCTAAAATCCGAACCTGATTTTCTACATTAAGTTCCTTTGCCAAATTCAACAAGCGCTCACCTGTACCCAAGCCTATCAATTGATATTCTATATTGGTGATACCTAATTGTTTCAACTCTGCAAGTGCCCTTATAACCAAATCCTGTCCTTTCCATTTCACATCCAAAAATGCTGCTGTACCGAGGATTATCTTATCTGTACCACTGCTAATTTTATTAAGGCGTTTCTCCAAAACGGTTTCATCAATAGACAACAATTGAACGTTTGAAACACCAATCATCTTGCCGCTTTTGCAAGGATATCTTTTTTGCAAAGCATCATTTGTAACGTATGTAGCCTGAACTGCATTTTCAGCCATCTCTATACTCATGCGTTCCATTTTATTGGCAATCAGTTTGCCAACAAAACCAGAGCCGGCATATCCCTCATAGGCCAATCCTGTTACTTCAAATAAATATGGCTTATTATACCTAATACATGCCCTATAAGCTATCTCTGTATAAAAACTAGTTGATCTTATAAAAACCTTGTCGGCTTTTTCAATCTCATTCATAATAACCCTTTTGATACGGGCTCTTACAAAAGGATTAACAATATTGAGCCTGGGTGTAGTCACATCATCAAGAGGAACGATTCGAATCCTTGGGTCTGTAAGAACTTTGTTGAAATTCGACTCAGCATATTCACGAGTATATATTTTCTTTTCACGACGCAAAAGAATGGTGAATGTATCTCCTAAATCAACATAACGTTTCCAAACATCTTCGTTGAAATTTGGATCTGTGTACCAAACTCCATTTATGTCCTGTTTTAATCTGGATCCTCCCTGAATAAATAAAATATTCATAGTATTGATAAATTATTGAATTATATGGTAAGTATGGCAAATTTTGCCATTCGTATGAATTAACTTTCTCAATGCCCTCATAATTGCAGACCAATCTAAATGAGGCCAATTCCTAAATGAATAAAACTTATGACAATCTTATTTTAATAAAGATTCGTAACTATCACCGAAAGACTGAAGATTAAATAATTCAACAGCTAATTTTCTGCTATATTGTTCCATTGACAAAATTTTTTCATCTGATAAAATAAGAAATTTTTTAATAGCATTAGCAATATCAGATTCTTGATTTGGATTAAACAAAAAACCGTTTTCGGAATCATGAACCATTACACTATTATCACTCACATCACTTGCTAATACAATTTTTCCACAACAGATTGCTTCTGATATGGAATTCGAAAATCCTTCAAACAAAGAAGGAAGACAGATCGCATCAAAATAATTAATTGTTTCTACAACGTTATTTACTGGCTCACATATTTTAATGTAATTTTCCAGGCCTAGAGTTGTAATATGATTAATAACCTCATCATAATATGAGTCAACCACACCCTCCCTGGACTGCTTTGCGCCATACCATTCAACCCGGAAATTAGTAACATTATGAGACACTAATAAATGAATGGCATTTATAAATCTAACGATATTTTTTTGTGGATGAATCCTTGCAAAAATACCTATGACTTTTCTATCTTCAGTATTAATCAACTCCTTCTTAGGTCGGAAATGATTGGTATCAGTATAATTAGTAATACAATGAATAGTTGGTTTATTAGAATACAATCCTCTAAGATATTTTTCCTGAGATCTACTATTAGGAACAATAACATCAGCCTTCTTATAAAGACATTTTTGAAATCTGGAAAGAGGTTTCAAATTTCTTTCACCTAAGATAAACCTTCTCTTGGTAAACAAAGAAGACAATATACCTACCGTACTGGCTATTCGCCCAAAAGAAATAATCACATCTCCTTCAGAAACTGCTTTATGCAGATAATGACATAATCGCAACACAGAAAATATACGAGATGAATTGACAATCTTAACTCGTTTAATCACACTAGGTAATTCATACGCGTCAACCCTTGGACTAAAAGTTACTAAAGTAATATCATAGCCTCTACGAGAAAGTTCTTCCATTAAAATAATCAACTGTCTTTCCATTCCTCCTTTAGCCAAAGCAGCTAACAAACAAAATATTTTCATTATTATAAAAAATGTAAATTTATCAAATCTTAAATTCCTTGACAATGCTTATTTTAAATCCCGTAAAGTAGAATTCATTTTGTTAATTGCGCTTTTTTAATAAAATTTGATTCAGACATAGACAGTAACATAATCTTCTTTTGATCTGAACTCATACTCTTACTATCAGTGTTATATATAATATTTCGCTCAATGTAATCATCAATACTACAAATGATTTTAGCAGGATTCCCTCCAACAACAACATTGTCAGGAACAGAATTTGTAACAACACTTCCTGCTGCTATCAAAACATTATTACCTATAGTAACACCAGGCATTATTAATGAATTACAACCAATATATACATAATCACCAATAGTAACCTTGCCAAAAGTATCGAAGTTAGGATACCAACGTCTTACTGCACCTGCACCTCCGTGGGTATGAACTTTTACTCCATCTGTAATTTGGCAAAATGAGCCAATCGTTATAAGATAGGGCTCAGAGGACCAAAAATGAGAGGCGATATAATTATTATCGCCCATAATAACACCGGCATTTTCAGCCTGCTTAGATAAAGGTAATAAAAGAGATTTTATCTTGTTTAAAATATTCATATTAACATTATTAATATAAATGGGTAAGTAAATATCGCATTAAATTAGAATTCTTCCGTGTACTAAAATCACAATTATTTACCAATACCATAAATAAAACAATATAAAATCTGATATTGGAGACCAATTCTAATAGTAAATAATTGTTCTCATAATATGATCTTTGAAACAAAACTAACTATTTATAATAAAGAAATAGTCATATAAATATTTTTTTTGAAGCACTAGTGATATTTCTAGCTATCAAAATTCCCAGCATTGGAAAAAATTGGGAATAATAAATTTCTCTAGCGGTAAAACCAACAAACAAATAAGCTATAAACGAGATAATCAACGTAACAAGAATATTATCTTTATTTTTCTTGAACTGATTATACAAACCACTGGTTATAATAAAAATAAAATATGAATAAAGAAAAATACCTATCAAACCACCTTCTGTTAGATGAATTAGATATTCAGAATGCAAAGGATACCCAAACCATCCATTATATGCATCAAAATTCCTTAAGCCGATACCGAAAATTGGGTTATCAATAAAATTTCTCCACCCTAAAATATAATATATTTCTCTATCTCCCAACAAATCCAAAATAGTACCTGTTTTAGCAACATAAAAACGATCGCCTATTTCATTTGAACGCAGAAACCTTTCTCCCATTATAGTATTATGTATCAAATAATAGCCAATAACAAACAAAATAATACTAATCAATATTAACTTGAAGTATGGAATACTATTCTTCCTATCAGCAAAAAAATGAGAGAATAAAACTGCTACAAAAACAAGAACAAGCAAAAGCAAACCGTTTCGGGAACCACATAAAAAAATAGCACTAATTGGTATTGAAAAAAAAGCTAAAAGCCAAATATAAGAACGAGAAGAATGGATCTTATGCAACAACATAATAAAAAGACCCATAGCAGCTGTTTGAGCAAATTGGTTAGGATGAATATAATCAGAACCAACTCTACCATAATTTCCTAAAGCAGAAACTTGGTTTAATGCGAGAACAACAAAAACTAAAAAGGAATAACTCAAAATTTTAGAGGAGCGTCCAGCATCATTTAAATACAACCAACATGAAACAGCCATTATAAAGAAATTAGATAACAAAGACAAGGCATAAGGGATAATTCCATTTTCCAAAGGCACATTATGAAATTTGCAATTTATGATATGATATACCACCAAAATACCATATACAACAATAGATTTTTCAGAAAAAACACGTTTGAATTCAGAATTAATTAAATATAAATAAATACAATAAAAAATCCATAAGGCATAAATAATAGGACGCAAACCATGTATTTGTAAATACGCGAAAATTGTCGCCGTATTTAAAATGACAAATAAAAATATAGAGGCTTGTCTATAAATATCTTTGAACATCACAATGTTAATGTTAATGTAAATTCAAACGTAATTAATTTTAATTAACTTTTAAATTATTAAAATTCAACCAATTATTGTAGTTTGTTTTTACTACTTTGGCAGGAATGCCTGCAATAACGACATTAACTTCAACAAATGACTTGTTCACAGTTGAATTGGCACCTATAGTATTATCATTACCAATCTCAATATCACCAAACAATATAGCTCCCGGCCCAATATAGACATTGTCTCCAATTACAGGGGCCTTCTTGGAACCAGCAGAAGCTCCAATATTTACCCCGGAATGAATTCGACAAAACTTCCCTATTTGGGAATTATGATTAATTATAATATTACCATAATGTGGTATTGACAACCCCTCAGAACATGTATTGGGTGGTACGGACAAACCTAAACGCTCTCCCAAATTTTTATGGCGTATTTTATAATAAATTATGCCAAAGTACTTAAATATAGTTTTGCAATTAATATAATATTCAAGTTTTCTAAGAAAATACAAATACTTAACGATTCGATTTGGAAAAAGAATATTATAAACAAAAC
Organism: Bacteroidales bacterium; assembly: GCA_045628165.1. Lineage (GTDB taxonomy): Bacteria > Bacteroidota > Bacteroidia > Bacteroidales > UBA3824 > UBA3824. Next base: position 5,942 of record JAZQPB010000304.1, read on the forward strand.
TTCTTATTCCGCTATTGGTATAACCATTCGCAATACGATCAGTATGAATATAATGCAATAAATCCGTTTTTGACTGTATCATCTTTTATTGAAAATATATTATTTAGGGGTAAATTTACTAACATATTTTTTGATATGAGGATATACATTTTGTACAAAAGATTTACTTATGCATTTTGGGAAAAATATCACCATGGCAAACGTACACAAGCCAAACAACATCAAAGAAGAAATTTCACCACCAATACCATAACTATTTAATATTAAGGAGATAAAATATATTAAACAAAAAATCGGAAATGACTTAAATGAAGCAATCCATTTTTTTAACAAATCTATCAATGGTACTTCAACTAGTTTATTCAAAGTCAACATTTTAATAATTATGATGCTAACATTGGTAATTACCAAAGATAAAGCAACTCCATATATTCCAAACTTTACACCAATAATTATTCCTAACATAGTATAGAATAACGAAAACAAACGAATGTAAAAATTATATTTTACATAATTTAGACTTCTAAAAAAACAATCAACAATCCTATTATCAATATTAAATATAACACTAATAGAGATAATTCTCATAATATCCGAATATTCAACCCATTGCTCTCCTAAGAAAACACGCATAATCAAAGATGCGTTAATAAAAAAAGCAAAAGCAAGAATCATAGAAAAAGAATTAATAAGAGAAAATGTTTTCAAATACGCAGACTGAACCTTTGATCTATCATTTTGAATAGATGATAAAATAGGGAAAAGTACAGTATCCAAAATTCCATTAATTTTACTTTCAATAGAACTCACAAAACCAGCAGGCCGATTATAACAACCTAAAGTTTGAACAGACAAAAGACGACTTAACATCAATTTATCCAACTGACGCGAAATAGTATTAAGAATAACCCCTGCCGTCAACCACCCTCCAAAAGAAAAAATTCTTTTGGATTCAGTTTTATCAAAAGCAAAACTGGGTAATTTTGTTCCAAACAAATAAATTAAAATAGCATATAAAAATACATTAAGGACATACATTATTACTATAGAATATACGCCACAACCCAACCATGCCATAAAAATACCAACTATAGAACTAGATATATAAGCAACTATGTTAAAAACTCCTAATTGCTTAAATCTCAAGTCCTTTTGCATAAGTGATTTTCCAACAGACAAAACACTGCTAAAAAAAATTCCAACAGCCATAATACGCATTGGAATAACTAATGATTCATCGGCAATCAAGATTGAAAGTGGCCCGGCACCAATAAACATAATAACAGAAAACACGAAGCCCAACAAACAACTCAAAGTAAAAGCAGTATTGGTATGCTCTTTTGTAGCATCATTCTTTTGAATGATAGAAGCCCCCATACCGGCCTCTGAAATACAAAAAACGATTGTAAAAACACCTGTTAAAACTGCAAAATAACCGAAGTCTTCTTTAGAAAGCAATCTCGACATTATTGAAAATACAATAATTTCGAGAATTCCTAAGAATATTGTTATTATTGTCTGAACAGACAACCCCTTAAAAACAATCGTACCTTTACCTGACATAGACTAATTATTCAACCATTTTTCAATAATTCGAGCCACTTCATTAGAAGCATTCCCCGTCTCATACGATTTATAGAAAGATAGTATTTTTTGATTAACAGTATGCCAATCAACTGTATCCAAATTGGATATTATTTCAACCAACTCATTCTGATTCTTTGCTATAACATAACCGGAAACATCGGGATCAAAATACAAAGATCTGGAATTAGACTCATACTCTTCCTTATCAAAATGCACTAATATGCAAGGTCTATCCATTAGAATAAAATCACCGGCACAACTTGAATAATCTGTAATCAAGCAATCTGAGCATAATAAATAATCAGCCATATCACCTTTGCCTGTAATGTCGATAATTCTATCATCTTTAGAATAATCAATCGTACTTACATGACTATGACCTCTTACAAGACATATCCAATTTTCATCTCCTCTATTCAACACATCAAGAAGTTCTTTTAAATCCACATTTACTTTCTGCTTTAATTCATGATCCCGAAATGTTGGTGCATAGAGAAGAATTTTGGATTTCAAATCAAGATTCAATTGACTCTTTAAATCATTAATTCGATCTTGAGAATTACCACAAGAAATAAGGGCATCATTGCGGGGACAACCCTTATTTATGAATTCTCCCTCATAACGCAATCCAGTTCTGATAAAATCCTCGGCGAAACAAGAACCAGTTGTAAAATAATCCACATTACCAAAATCAGTTAATGATTTTGCTAAATGATAATTGTCTCCTAAATCCCTAAGGGCATCATACCCAACTTTTTTAAATCCCTTATCGCCATGCCAGGTTCCGATAGAAAGAACATCTTTACCCTTATAATAACCAGATTTTCTAGTTCCATGAGTAACCCACACTTTGGCTCGGGCCATCATCTTAATTTCCTCAAGACTTCCTTTTTTTACGACATATACATATTCTGGGAAAACAGAACTTCCATTAGTTGTCCAAACTATCTTCGCATCAGGACAAATTGAATGCACTGCTTCACTTATTGCCTTTGGGTTATCAGAATATTGACCTCCAAATGAATCAAAAAAAATGCTTTTTTGTTTATTGTTGTTTGTATGATAAAACCAAAACATCAAACATTCTTTAATAAAATCTTTGATATTCATATCAATTATAATATATTTTCAAAAATTTCCCTATTAGCAATAAAACTCCTTATACCACTGAGCAAACTTCCTCAATCCATCTCTCAGACTTGTACTTGGCTTGAACCCGAAATCCTCTTCCAAGGCACTTGTATCAGCGTATGTAACAGGAACATCGCCTGGCTGCATTGGTACAAGTTCCTTGTGGCTCTCAAAGTCATAATCGGAAGGCAATACTTTTGCTGAAATCAGTTCTTCCTGAAGAATTGTTACAAAATCGAGAAGGTTTTCAGGTGAATTGTTGCCTATATTGTAAACCTTGTATGGAGGTATTGGCAAACCGTCATCTCCGTTCTGCTTTTCGGGGGCGTGCTGCATAATACGAACCACACCTTCCACTATGTCATCAACGTAGGTAAAATCACGCTTGCAATTTCCATAATTGAAGATCTGAATCTTCTTGCCCTCACGGAGTTTGTTGGTAAATCCGAAATAAGCCATGTCAGGACGACCCGCAGGACCATATACCGTGAAGAAGCGGAGACCCGTGGAAGGGATATTGTAAAGTTTTGAATACGCATGAGCCATCAGCTCATTGCTCTTCTTGGTGGCTGCGTATAGAGAAACAGGATTATCAACCTTGTCGTCGGTAGAATAAGGAATCTTCTTGTTGGAACCATACACACTGGAAGAGCTGGCATATACCAAATGTTCAACCTGATAATTGCGACAAGCCTCCAAAATATTGTAGAAACCAATCATGTTGCTCTCGATATAAGCATCCGGATTGGTGATACTATACCTGACACCTGCCTGGGCTGCCAAATTCACCACAACCGAAATATGATTATCGGCAAAGATTTTATTCAAGACATTCTTGTCTGCAATAGAACCTTTTACAAAGCTCCAGTCCCTATTAAGAGACTCTATCTCTTTAAGTCTGGCATACTTAATGTTGACATCATAGTAATCGGTAATCGAATCAATACCAATTACTTTGATAGATTCAAAATCATGGAATAATCTTTTCACAAGATTACTGCCAATGAATCCAGCGGCACCTGTTACAAGCACAGTAGAGCCTTCAAGTTGAACGTTGTATTTCAGCATATTATCAATATTTCAAAGAACAATCAACTGAGATTTCCTCTCCTAATCCCTTCCAAATATATCCCTCGTATATACCTTCTCCTTCACATCCTCCAAACACTCATCGTACCTATTGGCGATAATCGCCTGCGATTGAGCCTTGAAAGCACACAAATCATTCACCACCAAACTTCCAAAGAACAAAGAACCATTCTCCAATGTCGGCTCGTAGATGATCACGTTTGCGCCCTTTGCCTTGATGCGTTTCATGATGCCTTGGATAGCGGATTGGCGGAAATTGTCGGAATTGGATTTCATGGTGAGACGGTAAACGCCGATTGTCACAGGAGACTTGCTACCCGAGAACTGATTATTCGAAAAATAGTCGTACCAGCCGGCCTTGCGGAGTACTGCGTCGGCAATGTAGTCCTTGCGTGTGCGGTTGCTCTCTACAATGGCAGTCATCATATTCTGTGGAACGTCGGCGTAGTTCGCTAATAGCTGCTTTGTGTCCTTGGGCAGACAGTAACCACCGTAGCCGAATGATGGATTATTGTAATGTGTTCCGATTCTTGGATCGAGGCCAACGCCCTGAATAATCGCCTGAGAGTCAAGTCCTTTTACTTCGGCGTAGGTATCAAGCTCGTTGAAATAGCTGACCCTGAGAGCGAGATATGTATTAGCGAAAAGCTTTACGGCCTCAGCCTCCTTCATTCCCATAAAGAGAACGTCGATATCTTCCTTGATGGCTCCTTCCTGAAGAAGTGCGGCGAAAGTCTTTGCAGCAGATTCCAAGAAACTTACATCAGCAATCTTCATTATTGCCTCGTTCTCCTCGGCAAACTCGGGATTATCAATCATCTTTGGGAAACCGACTATGATGCGTGAAGGATAGAGATTGTCGTAAAGAGCCTTGCTCTCTCTCAGGAACTCAGGCGAAAAAAGAAGATTGAATTTCTTGACGCCCTTCTGAGCATATTTTACATAGAGATTTCTTGTGTAGCCTACTGGGATTGTTGACTTAATCACCATCACGGCATCCGGATTCACCTCCAAAACCAAATCTATAACCTCCTCAACGTGAGTGGTATCGAAATAATTCTTGACAGGATCGTAGTTTGTAGGCGCGGCGATAACCACGAAATCGGCGTCCTTGTAAGCAGAGACTCCATCGAGAGTTGCCATCAGCTGCAAAGGCTTCTCTGCCAAATACTTCTCAATATAATCGTCCTGAATAGGCGAAATCTTGTTATTGAGTTTCTCAACCTTCTCGGCCACCACATCAACGGCTGTAACCGGATGATTCTGAGCCAACAATGTTGCAATGCTGAGGCCTACATATCCAGTACCGGCCACAGCTATCTTGATATCCTTGAAATCTCTCATGGGAAATATATTTAAAAAATTTCTGATAATTCGTGATAATTCATGTTGCCCTCCCCAGCCTCGGAGAGGCGTCGCCGTGCATAACCGCTGGCGATGCTTGCGAGCCTGCGGATTCAAGAAGCCACCTTCCTCACCCAGTCCTTCGGCACATAACTCGTCCCGAAAGTCCCCAAACCATTTATCGTGACAAACACCCTCCTCTGGCGCTTGTACTTCATGTACTTGCCGCCTACTCCGGCGAAACTGCCGTCGGTAACGCGGACTGTATCGCCGCAAGGAGATTGCGGGGCTATCGATGGGTTCAGGATAAGATCCTCGTGACCGGATTCCGCTATTATGCGCAGCATCCTGATATCATCATCGGGAAAAGACACAAACGATTTTCTGCCATTCTTGGGAGCTGATGTCCAGTCGTAATAAGGAGTCAGATACTGAATATTCATATTGAGCAGACTGCGGAAATCATCCTCCGTGCAGCGCACGAAAACCATTCCCGGGAAAATCTCCTCACCGTCCTGCATAAGCATAAACGGCTCGTACCTGTCGCCCTCACCCAGGGCGAGAATGGCGTCATGAACCTGCCGGGCCTTGTTGAACACCGCACGTATCAAAAACCATTTATACATAAATGCTTATATTGGGATGCCTCCTCACGGAGGCTATTTTTTATTAGTAGCCATTGGCTGGCGTGCTCGGTTTTATGCGCCTGTTCCTATTCCACTCTCCGCAGCCACTGGGGAGGCACGTACGCCGTGCCGAAAATCCCCAATCCCGGAAGCTCCACGAAAACACGCTTCTGACTTCGGAACCTCAGAACCTTGCCCTCCACTCCGGCGAACGGACCGCCTATCACCACCACATCGTCGCCCTTCAGATACTTGGGAGCCTTGGCCTGGTCTATCAGGATGTGCTCGTTGCCAGATTCCACAATAATGCGGAAACTCTTCATCTGAACCTCGGGAACTATCAGGAGGTCGTTTTTGCCAAACTCGTTGGTGTAGAAATGATTGTAATAAGGTGTAAGCCCCGGAATATCCATATCCAGAAGAGTCTTGAAATCCCTGAGCATCATCTTCACGAAAAGCAGGCCGCTGTCGAGCGGAATGTCCTGAATATATTGCGTTGGGTTCTTGAAATCCTCGTTGGTGTATACAATCTTTCTCAGCAGCGGAAGGTAGGGCTCAAAGACGCGGCCCTCAAAACTCAGCTTGGCGATATTGTCGAAAATCTGCTGTGCCCTGTGGTGAGTGGCGCGGATGGGAAACCAGTGCGGAAGCGTTGCCGTCGGGATGTACTCTACCGACTTCCCATCAAGAGCATCTCTCTTTCCGGGGGACGTTTGGAGATTACCCTCCAAACCGTTGATTTTGCTATTTGCACCGAGCACAACATCAGAATTTGTCATGAGATGGACTCCGGCTTTCCGCAAACGCATTGCGCCAGGATGCGGAATATACACAAAAAAAGCGCAATGCACAGACTACAGGTTTCCCTGAAATCTGCGCATTGCGCCTAATGTGTATATATTTTCTAAATTAGAAACTAAATATGCATAAGAGCAACTAAGCTTGCTTGCTTGCTTGCTTGCTTGCTTGCTTGCTTGCTTGCTTGCTTGCTTGCTAACATTATTTTCTTATTTTCCAAATTTAGTTTCATAATTTTATGTTAAATTTTCGTTAATAGGGCTTCTATCAACATTGCAAAAGTAGAGAGAATATTTGAGACCGCCAAATATTTTTCTGAAAATATTTTTCAGCATATCAGCTGATACCACCTCCCCTACTGCTGCTTGGTAGACTTGTCGGAATACGGAATACTGTAAAAGAGTCCCACGTGTATACCTATGGAGTACGGTTTCAGCTGATTGCATACATTTGAATCGTAAATTCCGCTGTACTGCGGATTGGTGTACGCGTGGGCATCCATGCAGTCGGGATCGTAAGGTCCCTGGCCGCGACCCTTAATCTGAGAGGCCAGCGACATAGTGCCGTAGATTCCCAGGTTCAGCTCAAAATTCTTCTCCAGCGGATACAGAATGCTGGCATCGAATATGCCGCCAAACGAGAATTTAAGATTGTACTCACCGTTGAACCCCGATGCGGTATACAGATGGTGCTGAGGCGCCAGGTCATCCACAAGGAGATCATACTCAGGATAATACATCATAGTCTGAAGGTGTCCCGATGTTACACGGTAGCTGTTCTTGAGCGAGAACTGCAGAAGCGGCCCCGCGCCAAGTATCAGCTTCATGCCGTCGCCTATGTAAAACCTGTAATTGAACTCCAGCGGTATCGACATTATCAGCTGCTTGTGGTTTTCCTCCCAGTTGCTGAACCGCGTTACATGCACATAACTGTCGCCCTCCTGGTCCACGGCCCCGGCTATCTTCTGGTCGTAGCTGATGATGGAGTTGCTGTTGAACGACTCTATCATCATGCCGGCCCAGAATCCGCAGTCGCGCTTTATGAAATGGTATCCCAGCTTGGTCATCACTCCGCCGTTGGCGTCCTTGCTGCCGCCGGGACTCAGCGTGTGTGCATAGCCGTTGATGCCTATGCCCGCATTAAGAGTCACGTACTGCTTGTATGGGGCAAAACGCTGTGCCTGTGTCAGCTGACAGAGGCACAACATCGATAATATAAGAATCAGCTTTCTCATAGTTCTACTCGGTTACTATAAATTTGAAAGTCATTTTCTGCATTCCTGTCTGCAGCACGCCGGTGTATGCGCCGGCAGGCAGATTCAGTGTGTTCAGCTCCTTAACATCGCTTATCCGGGTGCTGAACGATCCTGTCTGATTGTATATCAGCATCACGGCGCCGCTAAGCTCGCCATCGGCAAAATCGCTGAGCTCCACAGTGATATCCTCGTAGCTGCGCGCAGGATTTGGATATACATTGATTGCGCGGGCGGCTGTCTTGACTATCGAGTTGTGGATTACGAGGTCGCAAACTCTGCGCTTCTCGCCGTTCTGCATTGTAACAATAAGACCGTATGTGCCGTCCAGTACGGGAGCGTCGATATAGAACTGCTTATTAGCTGCCAGTATCTCCACACCGCCCTTCAGCCACTGGAATCCGGCATACTCGTGGTTGTGGTTGTCTATGTATACCATGTCGCCCAGCTTGGTCCTTATCAGATCGCTCGAGTAGCCCACATCCAGTCTGAACTCGTAGTCGTGGCTCTCGTTGCCGAAACGGTCCCTTACGGTAAGGTATCCGGCAAAGCTTCCGTAATCCACGCCATCAGGCATCTCTATCACTACCTCCTGACCGTCGTGAGAGTTTATGGTCTGGTATCCCATGTTGCGGAATCCGGCGCTCTGTGCGGCCTGGCTGAATGTAACCTTGTATTCGAGGGCCATCTGGCTCGATGCAAACGAGATTACGGCGTCGCTGCCGGCGCAGTATCCTCCGGTTCTCAGCATTATGGTATCCACGGCCAATACATAGTCGCGCAGCTCGTACTTGGCCTCTATGCTTATGTCGCAGATGTAGGCGGCCATAGGTATGCGCAGGCTGTAGTCATCCACATCAGCTGCCATGCCGTTTACGAGCACCTGGCTCAGCCTGTAGCCGTCCAGAGTGCGGTCGGCCAGCTCCACGGATACCACGTCGGTTACGGTGGCGGTCTCGCGGTCGGCGGTCACGTACTGGCCAGCTGATACGTTGTATACAATGGCCTCGTAATTGGCAGCCACAAGCACATCCTCCTCCGGCATCACGAAACGCGACTCGTAATCATTTATGCGGAGCGGACGGCTGTTGTAGGCAGCTGATATCAGCTGATATCCCTGCTCTGTGCGGTCCATCAGGGTCACGAAGATCTCCCTGCCGGCCACCGACTCCTTGGCGGATGTGGTGGCAAAACCGTCGGCCGAGGCTATGAAGTAGAGGTCCTTGTCGGCCATCTCGGCCTGAATCTCTATGTCGCTCAAGTACTCGCTCATGGCTATCTGTACACGGTTGTTCACCACGCGGTCGGTGATGTCCCTTATCTCGAATCCATTGTAGATTACGAATACCCTTACGAGTCTCTGGTCGTCAGGCACGCTTATCATTGCGGTCACCACATCATTGGCGGTGGCGGTCTCGCGGTCGGCGGTTACGTTTTCGGCGGCCAATACATTGTATCTTACCACCTCCTCGTACTCGGCCTCTATCTCAACGTCGGTTCTGTAGTCGGTCATCAGCACAAAACCCTGGAAACTTGTAATGTCGCAAGGCTCGCCGTTCAGCTTCACCGACTTCAGCTCATATCCCTCGGCCTCGCGGTCGGCCACCTTGAAGATGGCGATATCGAAGATAGTGGCCTTGGTCTTGTTGAGTTTCACGTAATCCTCACTGCCATCAGCTGCCATGATGTTGTAGTATACCAGGTCGTAGAAGGCCTTCACCTCCACATCGCCGGCCGGCATCTCGAAGCTGTACTCTCCGGCCTGGAGGTCAAACTCGTTGCCGTTCCACTGTGCCGATGTGAGCATGTAGCCCGAAGCCGGATCATCAAACTTAACCACAACAATCTCGCCTTCAGCCGCCTGAGCCTTGTCGGCGCGGGCGTGTGCATCGCAGATTACATTGTAGGTTTTGGCAGCTAATAGCGCACTAATCACGATGTCGCTCTTGTAGTCAGCCATGTTTATTACGGCCACATTGTTCACCACCTGAGCGGTGATGTCGTCGTTGCCGCCGGCGTAATTTACTATCAGAGCCTTGAGAACCTTGTCGGCAGGCACATCCACAGTCACCTTCACCACATCGTTTATGGTGGCGGTGGTCTTGTTGCAGCTGATATGCTCATCAGCTGAAACCTTGTACTCGGCTGCCCTGTAGATAGCGGCTATCACAACATTCTCGGCCGGCATTACAAAGCTTCCGTTCTCTATTGCCCTGCCGTTGAATGTGGCTGAGGCAAACTCGTAACCCTCGGCGGAGCGGTCGGCGTAGTTCACTGTGATAGCGGTGCCGGGCTGGGCCTTGGCAGCTGATGGGGTTGAATACTCGTCGGCCAGGATGTCGAAATACATATCGTCGTATTCGGCGGTTATGGTCATGTTGCCGGTCACCTCAAACGATCCCGAGTAAGCCACTGGGTCTACTGCCGCGCCGTTCACCTTCACGGATACAAGATCCTTTCCGCTGATACGCTCGGCGGTCCACTTAACGGTCTCGCCAAGTACAGCATACTTGCAGTCGGCGGATACGTGGCTGTCGGTTGCAATACTGTACTTGATGGCCTCGTATACGGCACGTATTGCAACGTTATCAGCTGGCATCTTGAATGTTGCGGTCTCTATATCGAGATCCAGGCCGTTGTATGTGGCGGATTTCAGAATATAGCCATCAGCTGTCCTGTCGGCAAAATCCACCTTTATAATATCGCCGGCCTTGGCTGTGGCGGCCGATGGGGTAGAATATTCGTCGCCCGCAATCTCGAAGATGCTCGGCTCGTAGTTGGCCACGATGGTCATATCGCCGGTTACGGCAAACGATCCGGTGTACTGCAGCGGACTTACTGCCACGCCGTTTACCAGAACCTCGGCCAGATCCATGCCGTCTATTCTCTCGGCGGTCCACTTAACGGTCTCGCCCATAGTGGCATACTTGCAGTCGGCGGTTACGTGGCTGTCGGTTGCGATGCTGTACTGGATGGCATCGTAATTGGCCTTGATAATCACGTTGTCAGCCGGCATCTTGAATACCGCATTCTCGATATCGAGAGCTATGCCGTTATAAGTAGCTGATTTCAAGACAAATCCTTCAGCTGTCCTGTCCTCGAAATCCACCTTCACGATATCGCCGGCATAGGCTTGTGCAGCTGATGGCGTAGAATAATCGTCGCCGCTTATGGTGTAAACCCTTGGCTCATAAACGCTTTCTATTGTCATGTCGCCTGTCACCTTCAGCAATCCGGTGTAGAATTCGGTATCCACGCGGGTGCCGTTTATCTTGACAGCCACAAGCCTCATACCAGCCAGATCCTCGGCGGTCCAGATTACGGTCTCGTCGAGATAAGCCTCAGATTTACTTACACTTACATGAGCATCGGTAAAGATCTGGTACTTGATGCCATTGTAAACGGCCCTTATGGTTACGTCCTTGGCCGGCATTACGAATGTGGCCTGATAATCGGCTATCAGCAGAGCCTTGCCATTGTAAGTAGCTGATTTCAGGGCATATCCATCAGCTGTGCGGTCGGCAAACTTCACTACTATCTCCTCTCCTGCCTTGGCAGAAGTTGGGTAGGCGGTAGAGTTGCGGTCGCAGGTGATATTGAATGTCTTGCTCTCGTAAACGGCCTCTATTGTGGTATTGGATTCCACAACGATGGTTCCCGAGTTGGCAAGCGGGCTTATGGCCTCACCGTTTATGTTGACAGCAGAGAGGATGTATCCATCCACGCTTTCAGCTACCCAATCCACCTTATCGCCGAAGTAAGCGGTCTTGGCAGTAGCCACCACGTGTTTTCCAGTGGTGATGGTGTACTGGATAGGCTCATATTTGGTCTTCACCACAACATCCTCAACCGGCATCGAGAAGCTGTAGAGTCCGCCCACGGTAGGTACGGTACGGCCATTGATGCTTGCTGATACAAACCTGTAACCGATATCCGAACGGTCGGCAAAGCTTATGGTAATCATAGCTCCCGGCTTGGCCTTGGTAACAGATGGATTAGAGTACTGGTCGCAGATGATGTTGAACTCAATAGCCTTGTACTCAGCTACGATTACCACGTTCTCGGCTGGCATTGTGAAGTTGTTGCCACTGAGAGTTGCGCCGTT
>JAZQPB010000305.1:0-3549 GCA_045628165.1 Bacteroidales bacterium
GGAAACCAGGGCCTCTTCTCTTACAGAAAGGACGGTATCCTCCACGCCTGGAACCCTGAGACTATCTCGACACTTCAGATTGCCACCAAGACTGGCAACTACGCCAAGTTCAAGGAATACACCAAGTTGGTTGATCAGAAGGAGAAGCCAATCTTTATCCGTGACTTCTTCGATTTCGATACCACAAAGCGCTCAATCTCTGTTGACGAGGTAGAGCCAGTGGAGAGCATTGTAAAGCATTTCGTGGCTGGCGCTATGTCGTTCGGGGCACTCTCTATAGAGGCTCACGAGGCTATCGCCCTTGCAATGAACAAACTCGGAACCCGTAGCAATACTGGTGAGGGTGGCGAGGACAACGAGCGCTACCACAAGACTGTTGACGGTGTTTCTCTGGCCTCTAAGACCAAGCAGATTGCCTCTGGTCGTTTCGGTGTAACAGCCGAGTACCTCGTAAACGGCGAGGAAATCCAGATCAAGGTTGCCCAGGGCGCAAAGCCTGGCGAGGGTGGTCAGTTGCCTGGTTTCAAGGTAAACGAGATTATCGCCAAGACACGTAACTCTATTCCTGGTATCTCCCTGATTTCGCCTCCTCCTCACCACGATATCTACTCTATCGAGGATTTGGCCCAGTTGATTTTCGACCTCAAGAACATAAACCCAACTGCCGCTGTATCAGTTAAGTTGGTAGCCGAGAGCGGTGTAGGAACTATCGCCGCTGGTGTTGCCAAGGCCAAGGCCGACCTCATCGTAGTATCAGGCGCCGAGGGTGGTACAGGTGCCTCACCTGCCTCTTCAATGAGATTCGCAGGTATCAGCCCCGAGATTGGTCTTGCAGAGACTCAGCAGACTCTCTCACTCAACGGCTTGCGTGCTCAGGTACGTCTCCAGACAGATGGTCAGTTGAAGACCGGCCGCGACATTATCCTGATGGCTATGCTGGGTGCCGACGAGTTCAGTTTCGGTACACTTCCATTGATTGTTCTCGGTTGTGTGATGATGCGTAAGTGCAATACCAACACTTGTCCAGTGGGTGTTGCAACTCAGGATCCTGTGCTCCGCGCCCGTTTCCGTGGCCGCAGCGAGTACATTGTCAACTACTTCACATTCCTCGCTCAGGAGGTCCGCGAGTACTTGGCCGCTATGGGATTCCGCAGACTTAACGATATCATCGGACGCACCGACCTCATAAAACTTAAAAATGTTGAGGACGGCTCTAAGGCCTCAACACTTGATTTCTCACGTCTCCTTCATCAGATCGACGGTCAACTCCACTGGGACGGCCGCGGATACACCAAGGTTGACGGCGTTAAGGACTTCTCTATCATCGAGGCCGCAAAGCCTGCAATCGAGCACGGACGCGAGGTTAACCTCGATTACACTATCAGAAATACCGACCGTACCTGTGGTACAATGCTCTCGGGCGTGGTTGCCAAGAAGTTCGGCGAGGCTGGTTTGCCTGATAACACTATCAATGTTAAGTTCAAGGGCTCGGCCGGACAGAGTTTCGGCGCATTCCTCAGCAAGGGTATCAGTTTCCGTCTCGAAGGCGAGAGCAACGACTACTTCGGAAAGGGTCTCTCAGGCGGTAAGATCTGCATTCTTCCTCCTTCGGCAAGCGCATTCGAGGCCGAGAAGAATATCATCGCTGGTAACACCGGTCTCTATGGCGCAACCTCTGGCGAGTGCTACGTAAACGGCCGCGTAGGCGAGCGTTTCGCAGTTCGTAACTCAGGTGCCATTGCCGTAATCGAGGGTACAGGCGACCACTGTTGCGAGTATATGACAGGCGGACGCGTGGTGGTACTCGGCGAGACTGGTAGAAACTTCGGCGCCGGTATGTCGGGCGGTGTGGCATACGTTTGGGATCCAAAGCACACCTTCGATTACTACTGCAACCCTGATATGGTGGAACTCTCGCTCGTGGAAGACAATACCTACCGCAAGGAACTTCACGAACTGATACTCCGTCACTGGAGTTACACTGGATCCAAACTTGCCCGCACAATCCTCGACGATTGGAGCCGTGCAGTTCAGGACTTCATCCAGGTAGTTCCTATCGAGTACAAGAAGGTTCTCCAGGAGGAGCAACTCCAAAAACTCCGCAACAAGATTGCTGATATTCAGCGCGATTTTTAATTAACAATGAGTTTTATTATCGCACTGATGACACAGATGACACAGATTTTTTTGGGACATAAATTACCATAAATTGACACGAATTTTTCAAAAATTAATTTATGAATAATTTATGATAATTACTGATAATTCGTGTAAAAAAAATCTGTGTAATCTGTGTAATCTGTGCGAAAAAAATAATTGAAAAATGGGAAATCCAAGAGCATTTTTATCTGTTCCACGTCAGGAGGCTGGTCACCGTCCAGTTGCTGAGCGTATCCACGATTTCAGCGAGATGGAGCAGACTCTAAATACAAAAGACCGTCAGTTGCAGGCTTCACGCTGTATGGACTGCGGTGTTCCTTTCTGTCACTGGGCTTGTCCGCTGGGCAACAAACAGCCTGAATGGAACGATGCCCTCTACAAGGGCGACTGGGAGTTGGCTTACAAACTCCTGAGCAAGACCAACGACTTTCCTGAGTTTACAGGCCGTGTATGTCCTGCACTCTGCGAGAAGTCTTGCGTCCTCAATCTCACAATGGGTGAGCCTGTTACCTGCCGCGAAAACGAGTGCGCTATCATCGAGCGCGCTTTCCAGGAGAGTTATATCGAGCCTGATAAGGATATCAAGCGCAACGGCAAGACCGTTCTCGTAATCGGTGCCGGTCCAGCAGGTTTGGCCGCCGCCAACCAACTCAACCACCGCGGATACACAGTTACAGTTTTCGAGAAGAACGAGGCTGCCGGCGGACTTCTCCGTTTCGGTATTCCTAACTTCAAACTTCAGAAGTCTGTAATCGACCGCCGTATCAGCCTTATGGAGGCAGAGGGCGTCAAGTTTGAATACAACAAGACTATCGACCTCGAGAAACTTCCAGAGGGCTTCGATGCTTACGTGGTCAGCACTGGTACACCTCAGGCCCGCGACCTCAATATCGAAGGCCGTGAACTCAAGGGCGTTTACCTCGCTCTCGAGATGCTCAGCCAGCAGACAAGAATTCTTATGGGTCAGACCTTCGACAAGAAGGACCTCGTATCAGCCAAGGGCAAGAAGGTTCTCGTAATCGGTGGTGGCGATACCGGTAGCGACTGTATCGGAACCTCTCACCGTCAGGGTTGCAAGTCGGTGACACAGATCGAGATTATGCCAAAGCCTCCAGTAGGAGAGAACCCTGCAACACCTTGGCCTAATTGGCCAGTAGTCCTCAAGACCTCTTACGCTCACGAGGAAGGCTGCGAGAGAAGATGGCTCCTTAATACCAACAAGTTTATCGGTAAGGACGGCGTTCTTACCGGTGCCGAGGTTGAGGAGGTAGAATGGGTTCCAAACCCAGAGGGCGGTCGTCCAATAATGAAGGCCACCGGCAAGAAGGAAGTAATCGAGTGCGATATCGTGCTCCTGGCAATGGGCTTCCTGAAGCCAGTGCTTCCACA
>JAZQPB010000306.1:0-16247 GCA_045628165.1 Bacteroidales bacterium
TCGTTTTATCCGTTACGGTTTTCTACGTTTTGTTTTCTGCGGTTTACGCGTTTTCTTGGCAAAACTTGTTTTTGCCTGTTTTTGAGCACTCCAAGAACGTGGAGAGGCAAATTGAGTGCTGTTTTCTTGTTAAAAATTCTCTCTACAACGAAGGAAGCGCTCATTTATACGGGGAAGAAATTTTGAACGGGAAAACGCGCTTTTATTCTCTGCTATTCGTTCTTGGGAGCGCCAAAAACTTCGAAACGGAGTTTCGATAGAAAACGCTTAACGCTAAAAAACAAAACGAAAAAAAACAAACACTACAAAGGAATTTTTTTATAACTTTGCCTCGCTTAATGCACGTAAAACTATAAAACATTATGGCAAAATCAAGAAAACCATTGGATGATTTATTGAGAGAAAAACTGGTAGAGTATTGTTATGACATAATACACTGCATACATACAACTTACAAGGGATTGTCGGCAGGATTGCCAGAACCCATATATCAGGAGGCTCTGCTGATAGCATTGCAGGAAATGGGATACTCAGAGGCTGTAAGGGAATATCACCATTTCCCTACCTTTATGGGTAAACGTCTCAGCAGTCACATTCAACTGGACCTCATGGTTCCCAAAAAAGGCAGGAATATTGTAATTGAATGTAAGTCTATATCCAAATTGGGAGATAAGGAACGGCTTCAGTTATATGGATATCTGAGGGCAACAGAATTTCCAGTTGGAATTTTGGTAAATTTCGGGTCAATCCCCAAGGCCGAAATCGAAAGATATTATTATGACAAGGAAAGCAAAACAATTACAACGTTCTGAACTGATAATTGAGTGCTGTTTTCTTGTTAAAAATTCTCTCTACAACGAGGGAAGCGCTCATTTATACGGGGAAGAAATTTGAAACGGGAAAACGCGCTTTATAATACCGCTCTTCGGTCTTGGGAGCGCAAAAAACTTCGAAACAAAGTTTCGATAGAAAACGCTTAACGCTAAAAAACAAAACGGGAAAAAACGCTGTTCTAAGAGATTCGTTTTATCCGTTACGGTTTTCTACGTTTTGTTTTCTGCGGTTTACGCGTTTTTTGGGCAAAACTTGTTTTGCCTGTTTTTGAGCACTCCAAGAACGTGGAGAGGCTAACTGAGTGCTGTTTTCTTGTTAAAAACTCTCCCAAAACGAGGGAAGCGCTCATCTATACATGGAAGAAATTTTGAACGGGAAAACGCGCTTTTAATATCTGTCATTCGGTCTGGGAGCGCAAAAAACTTCGAAACAAAGTTTCGATAGAAAACGCTTAACGCTAAAAAACAAAACGGGAAAAAACAAACGTTCTTTCAAGAGATTCGGTTATTATCCGTTGCGGTTTTCTACGTTTTGTTTTCTGCGGTTTACGCGTTTTTTGGGCAAAACTTGTTTTGCCTGTTTTTGAGCACTCCAAGAACGTGGAGAGGCTAACTGAGTGCTGTTTTCTTGTTAAAAATTCTCTCTACGAAGAGGGAAGCGCTCATTTGTTGCAATAACTTACAAACATTAAATTTCACATATTATGAAAAAATCTATCAGCATTCTGTTGTCGGCAGGTTTAGCGGCATCAGTACTCACAGGCTGTGGCAATGGCGGCAACACAAAAACCGCAGCATCAGCCGACTCTACCAAAACTGCTCAGACAGAGGCTCCCAAGCCTCAGGGCGTAATCCTGGATACCGACCTAGGATCCAGCACCGACGATGTGGTGCTCCTTACATGTCTCTATCACCTCATGGACCAGAACGTAGTGGACCTGAAGGCCATCATGGTGAACCGCGAGGGCGCCGTAAACGCCAGGTTTGCCGACATGATGAACACTTACTACAAGCACACCGAGGTGCCTGTGGCTATGGTTCAGCACGGCAAGAAGGATCCGAGGGTTTTCATCGACTACTGGAAAGTATCAGACCCCAAGACCTACACCGACGAGCCTACTCTGGCCACCACTATGACCGATGAGCAGATCTCTCAGCTGCCCGACGGCTACAAGCTCTACAGAAAGATCCTGGCTTCAGCCGACGACAATTCGATGATAATATTCTCGATAGGTTTTGCCAGCAACCTCGCACACCTGCTTGAAAGCGAGGCAGATGAATACTCACAGCTCAGTGGCGTGGACCTCGTAAGGCAGAAGGTGAAGGCCATCTATCTGCAGGCCGGACACTTCGGCAAGGGCATGGAGCCCGACTACAATTTCTCGCAGGACGCCGAGCACGCCAAGGTTTTCATGAAGCTCTGCCCAGCTCCAATGTACTTCAGCCCTCAGGAGGCCGGCGACATGTTTGACTACAAGATTCCTGACTTGCTGAGCGACCTGGAACAGGCCGGCGACACCCTGAGCCCTCTCTACCACTGCTACAAGCATCACAACTGCGATACAGGTCAGCGCATGTGGGACGTTATCACCATGATTCAGTGGCTCCACCCCGACCTCTTCGACCTCAACGGACCTACCGAGCTCACCATGGACGACGAGATGTATTTCCACGAGGGCGAGAAGACCGCCACAAGCAACCGTTACTGGATGTTCCCCAAGGAGGGCGCCAACGACAAGATCATGGAATTAATTAGAAAATATACTAAGTAATTAAGAATTAAGAGCTTTCCGGATGCGGTGGGTGGCCCTTGCGGCCACTACATTGGTAACCGCTGGCATCGCCTGCGGCACCATAGAGATGCGTATCATGGTAATGCGCTCCACTACCACCCACCGCAGGCGATGCCAGCGGTTACCCACGTGCAGCCCACAAGGGGCTGTGCCTCATATCCGGAAAGCTCTTAATTCTTATCTCTTAATTCTTAATTAAAAAATACTCTCTCCCTCGTATCCATCCAGCATCTCGTTGAGGATGTGGTTCCATTCCATGCCGATGGTGAATTTCTCTACCACGTAGTCCACGAAATCGGGAGCAAGGATCTGGGAATCGGAGAGGTTCTGGAACATGTCCCAGTTTTTCAGGCGGATAAGGTTGTCGTAGGGTGAGTCCTTCAGGTTTTTGGGAAGCACTTTCAGGCGGTCGCCACTGTAGAATTTGAATGTGTCTTCTACCTCGGGCTTATCGAGAAACTGCCGCATCCTCTCTCCTGCCCCGTAGAAGATTTCCTCGCGGACAATCTTTGCGGCCTTGGATGGCGGTGCGTAGAGGCCAATGTCGATAAGGCTCTGGCCAAACATCTCGTCGGTCTCGTCGAAAGGCTGGATATGGAGATAGTAGCCCGCGCCCACGGTCTTCTTGCCGCCAGGCACGTAATATACTCCAAAATGACGCTTGTATGGAGCCTTGTCAAGCGAGAAACGGGTGTCACGGTTGAATCGGAAGATGCAGTTCTTTACCTCAAGGCCCTTCAGCTGGGGATCTATCACCTGCATTCTGGTGAGGATTTCCTGACTGAGGGCCTTGAATGTGTCACGCGCCTTCTCGTATCTGGAGCGGTTCTCGTGCATCCACTCCACATTGTTATTTTCCTTGATATCACGCAGAAAATCAAGGATTTGTTGCATATCGTAAGACATTGTTTGCATTAAGAGAAAAGAATCAAGAGCTTCTCAGATGAGGTGGGTGGCCCTTGCGGCCACTACATTGGTAACAGAAGGCCGTCAAGGCGTTGTGGCTGCGGCGGAGGGTGGCCCTTGCGGCCACTACATTGGTAACCGCTGGCATCGCCTGCGGCTCCAGAGATATGCGCATCAGGCACACGCATCAGGCACTCTCGCCCACCACAGGCGATGTCCTCAGCCTCATGCCCTCCGCAGGCGATGCCCTCAGCCTCATGCCCTCCGCAGGCGATGCCACCGGTTACCCACGTGCAGCCCACAAGGGGCTGTGCCTCTCTTCTAAGAAGCTCTTAATCATTAATTGTTAATTATCCATTGACCATTGTCCATTGTGCGCTTAGCGCACTACGCTATCCCTACCAGCAGGATCTCGAAGATCAGGGTTGAGTATCCGGGGATGGGGCCGTTGTTGCGGGTGCCGTATGCCTGAGTGTATGGGATATAGACCTCCCAGCGGTCGCCGGGATGCATGGCCATGAGGGCGGCGCCGAATCCTGGTATCAGCTCGTTTGGGCGGAAGGCCTCGGGAACCGGACGCTCAAAACTGCTGTCGAAAACGTAGCCATCCACTCTCTTGCCGCGGTAATGGCAGGTGCAGACGCTGTTGAACTTTACTGTGCCCTTGCCGCCGCCGGTCTCCAGCACCTTGTAATATACGCCGTTGCCAAGGCTCTGCACGCCTTCCTGAACGGCTATCTCATCGAGGAATTTCTGGTTTTCCTCGCGGTAATCTTTTCTTGACATATTGTTTTTTATCGAATCCACGTTAATTATCAGCGCAAAATTACATCAAATTTCGTAATGAACAAAATATATTGCCATCAGCTGAAATAATAAATAACGTGAGTTCGATGAATTGAAAATTACGCCTACGGCGAAGTTCTTTTCAACATAAATTATCATAAATTGACACGAATTTTTCAAAAATTACTCTCTAAGAGAAAATTTATGAATAATTTATGTTAATTCGTGGAAATTTATGTTCTCAAAAAAACGCCGTAGGCGAAATAATAACAATTCGTCGAACCGACGTTAAATATATTGCCATCAGCTGAAAAAAAAACAAAAACGCTGCGGAATCCTCGTATGGGGATGCCGTATTTCACGTATGTATCAGCTGAAATGATTAAGAAATGTAGGTATTGCACAGAAATTATGGTTTTAAGACCTTTGCAGCATGATTTTGAAACCATAAAATGCAATACAAATGAAAACTACTAAGAGATGGATTATTTTCACCGCCATCATAGCGGTGATTGGAATTTTGGGAATCTGCATTCCCGAGGACGCCGGTATCTGGGAGCTGTCGGAGAATATCTCCTACGCCGATATCGCATGGATGATAACAGCCACAATTTTCGTATTGATGATGACTCCGGGTCTGTCGTTTTTCTACGGCGGCATGGTGCGCAAAAAGAATATAATCTCCACCATTCTCCAGTCGATAATCGCCATGGGTATTATCTCGGTGATATGGGTGGTATGCGGATTTTCGCTCACATTCGGCGAGGACTGCGGAGGCCTGGGCCTGATAGGCAATCCGGGAACTTATTTCATGTTTCACTCGGTAGGCGGACAGGCCACCGACTATCTCTCTCAGCAGCTGGGACTTACAATTCCTATAGCGCTCTACGCCCTCTTCCAGATGAAGTTTGCCATCATAACACCTTCGCTTATAACAGGTTCGTTTGCCGAGAGAGTGAGATTCTCGGGCTACATGGTATTTATGGCGCTGTTCTGCATATTGATTTACTGTCCGCTGGCCCACATGACCTGGCATCCCGACGGCCTGTTCATGCAGATGCACGTAAAGGACTTTGCGGGCGGTATCACGGTACACGCATCGTCTGGTATAGCCGCTCTGGTGGGCGCCATCTACCTGGGCCGCCGCAAGGAGAAGAAGGCCGAGCCAGCTAATGTGCCTTACGTAATCCTGGGCGCCGCATTGTTGTGGCTCGGATGGTTCGGTTTCAACGCCGGTTCTTCACTCCACGCCGACGGCATGGCTGTAAAGGCGTTCCTGAACACCAACACCGCCGCCGCCACCGCAATGCTTCTCTGGATTTTCCTCGACTGCCTATACGGACGCAAGCCGTCGGCAATGGGCGCTGCCATAGGCGGTGTGCTCGGATTGGTAGCCATCACTCCATCGGCAGGTTGGGTTTCGGTAGGCGACAGCATTGTAATCGCCATAATCACCACCGTAATCAGCAACATTGCCGTTCACTGGAAAAACCACACCTCGGTAGATGACGCTCTCGACGTATTCCCAACCCACGGCGTGGGCGGTATAGTGGGAACACTGCTCTCGGGCATCTTTGTTTACAAGTACGAGGCAGAGGCTCTTCAGGCTGAGGGTGTAAGCCACATGCAATTCTTCATGAACCACGTACTGGCGCTGGCCATCGTGATTGTATACACATTCATAATGAGCTACTTCCTCTACTGGATTACCAACAAGATGATTACAATGCGTGTATCGGAGAAGAGCGAGCACCTTGGTCTCGACCTCACACAGCACGACGAGCATTACGGCAAGTTCCGCGAGCTGGCCGAGTATGAGGGCGAGGTTACAGTGGAGCTCGAGAAGCCAGCTGATAGCCCTAAGAATTAGTAATATATTCCGTATTTCTATTATTTGTATCTCGTGTGTAAAAACAAGCCCCCGCAGTCGTGACGATTGCGGAGGCTTTTTTGTTATCTCATCCAACCCATTACACGGGCGGTGATTTCTTTTCGGGTAGCTGATGGCATGTTGTTGATGCGTGACAGATGGCTGCCACCCGGCTGAACGTAGATTTTCATGTTCTTTTTCTTGGAGCAGTCGAGCCAGGGAGCCACGCCTGATGCTGTCCATGGATCGTATTCGCCGTATATGAAAATGTGTGTGGGATCGTTTTTCTTCAGGTAGGCGCAGGTGCGCTTGTAGAGATCCTTGCTGAACTTTACACTGCGCATTTCCTCTGGCACCATCACCCATTTCACATAGTCCTTCGACGACTTTATGGAGGCGTTTTTGCCGAGACGCTTGGCCTCGTAGCCGTAATATCCGAACTCGCGGAGAGTCTGATAGAAGAACGGAAGCGTGCCGCTCGGATATGCGAAATAGTCGGGGCCTACAACCTCAACGAGGAAATTGAACCACTTGACATCGCCCTCTATTTTCTTGGGAGCCGAGCTGATGGGCGTTCCCCACTGCCACATCGAGAATTCCAGCTCAAGAACCTCGAAATCAAAAACCTGGTCGATGGGAATGTAGAACTTGAGGTCGCGGTTTACGCAGAAAGTATCGAGCATGGGCACCAGACGGGCCTTGCGCTTCATCAGCTCATCCATCACAGACTGCATGGCCTCGCGGTCGGCCTTTGTGGCCACTGTCTTGCGGAGGAATTTCTCGTGGCGGCCGTCCTCAAGCGCCTTGCTCACCGGAGCCACGTAGGCAACTGATGCGTCCACATCGTCGGGATAGGCGGTGCGGTAATACGTGCAGGTGCTTCCGCCCTTCGAGATTCCTGTGGAGAGCCATTTGCCCTTGAAGACCTCGCCGAAAGCAACACGCACGTTGTGGAGGTCGGCCAGCGAGTTGTCCACTGTCATATAATCCCAGTTGCAGGGTTCGGGAGTCGATTTGCTGAAATACCTGTATTCGCAGAATACCTGGTTGGCCTCCAGCATCTCGGTGAGCTCCTCCTTGTAGCGCGGGTTTACGGCGTAGTCGGCCGAATAACCTTCTGTAATCATTACAGTCGGCCTATCGAATCCGCGGAAACCCACCACGATTCTCTGTTTGAAAGTGCCGGCAGAAGGATTCTGCGCGTCGAGATTCTGGGTGATAAAGAGCTCATATTTCTCCAGATACGGGCCCTTTTCGAGAGTTGTGATATCAGAAACGCCGGGCAATGCCTTCAGCTTCTGCAAAAATTCGCTGTCCTGCGCCATGGCCGAAACGCACGCCAAGGCGATGAGCAAAGATAGAAACAGTTTTTTCATTTTTTATGTATTTTAATTATTAGATTTACAATCCGCAAAAATAAGAATTTATCGAAAACTTTTGCATAATACAAAAAAAATATCTTCATTTGCAGATAAAAGTACAAATTACCATTATGAAAAAGACAGCAATTACTCTCAGCATCTTATTATTTTCAGTGCAGCTAATGGTGGCACAGATTACTCGCACTACACCGTTGTACGTGGACGGCGACGGCGTATGGCGCAGGACATCCAATAATCAGGAAGTCAGCTATTTCGGCACCAACTATACTCTGCCATTCGCGCACAGCTACCGTGCGGCGGGCTACATGGGCATAGACCGCAAGAAAGCCATCGACACCGATGTAAGCCACATGAAACGTCTGGGTTTCAACGCGTTCCGTCTTCATCTCTGGGACGTGGAGATCACCGACAGCATAGGAAACCTGATAGAGAACGACCACCTCGACCTGCTCGACTATCTGATAATGAGGCTGGAGGAGAGCGGAATCGACATTATCCTGACCGCCCAGACCAACTTCGGAAACGGATATCCCGAGCGCAACATCCCCACCGGCGGATATTCCTACAAATACGACAAGTGTCAGATACACAGCAACCCCGACGCAATAAAGGCCCAGCAGAATTATTTATATCAGCTGATAAAACACAAAAACAGATACAACGGCCGCACCTACTGCGCCGACAGCTGCATAGTGGCCATAGAGATAAACAACGAGCCTTGCCACGCCATCTCCATCGACGATACACGGAATTACATAAACACGATGGTCAGTACCCTGAGAGACAACGGATTGCAGAAGACTATACTCTACAACATGAGCCACAATCACGATTTCGTGGAGGCGTATCTCTCGGCCGACGGCATAGGCGGCGGAACTTTCCAATGGTATCCAACAGGCTTGGTATCAGGCCATAAGAAAACCCACAACTATCTGCCATACGTGGACGAATACAAGATAGATTTTGCCGACGACGCAAGATTCCGGAAAATGTGCAAGGTGATCTACGAGTTCGATCCCGGCGACATTTCTGCATCGTACCTATATCCCGCCACGGCAAGAACTTTCCGCTCGGCAGGATTCCAGTGGGTGACCCAGTTTGCCTACGACGCGCTGTTTCTTGCGCCATACAACACTGACTATCAGACACATTACCTGAACCTGGTATATACTCCGGGCAAGGCCGTGGGCATGATGATAGCCGGAGAGGTAATGAAATCCGTAAAAATGTATCAGCAGTTCCCTAAGTATCCAGCGGATACGGTTTTCAATGATTTTGCCATCAGCTGCCAACAAGACCTCGCCATAATGAACAGCGACGAGAAATTCCTATACACCAACAGCAACAGCCTGATGCCCAAGAACTTGAAAAAACTCAGACACATAGCAGGAGTAGGCAAGAGCGCGGTGATGCAGTCGAGCGGAAACGGCGCGTATTATCTCGACAAGGTGAAAAACGGAACATGGGAACTGGAATTTTTCCCGAGCATCGTAGAGATTGCCGACCCGTTCGCAAAGCCCAGCCTGAAGCGGAAAGTGCGCACGGCGATAGAGCGCGAGGAGAAAATCTCGTTTCAGCTGCCCGACATGGGCGAAGTTTCATTGCAGCTAATGCCCGGAAAATATGTAATCCGCAAATCCAAAAAGGAATTCACGATAGATACCATAAGCATTTTCCATACTTACGAAAAAACTGACAATCAGCGCTATATGATTCACAATCCGGAACCGCAAATAGAGGACACGTATCAGCTGGAAATAAAAATAAACACCGTAAACGCAGTGGATTCGGCATTTGTATATCCATCGACCATAAGCTTTTGGAACGACAAAAATCCAAGCCTGAGACTAATGCCAACTTTCAGCGAACCCGGCTACGCAATGCAGGCCTGCGTTCCCAAAGACTGGCTGGAAACCAACGAATTAAAGTATCAGATAATTGTGTACAAAGACGGCAAGTGCATCACCTATCCATCTGAGAGAGAGGGCAATCCGCTCGACTGGGACGCCGACGACCATGAGTATTTCAGCACTGCGGTCAAGAGATATGCCGAAGACCTTCCGATTCGCCTAATTGAGAACGCCGGAAAAGACGAGGGCATTTTCCACCATCAGACACCCGAATGGGGAAGAATCCAGGCACGTACAATACACGCCTTGCCGATGTGCAACGATGTATTCCTAATATCAGGCGGATCGAGAGGAACAGAGATAAGCAGCGTGATATACAAGGACATACGCCCGATGATACGAAACAGGAGCAACCTTAACAGCATGAAAAAACTTTGCGTGAAATTTGCCCCGATAAGGGAAATGACGCTAAAAATCGGCTTCACCGACAGCATGGGATTCACATATTTAGTCACCTGCAATATCGAAAAAGATCAGGAAATAGTGGAAATCGACCTTAAATCGCTGAAATTGAGCAACACGGTATTCACAAACGCCATTTATCCATCGTTTTTGAGTCAGGAATTTGTTCCCGAGGGCAATCACGAGTTCGACATCACGCAAATAGAAGTGTTCCAAATAGTTACACCAATGAGCACCGACTATTTCAACTTTGGACTCATCGGCGCATGGCTTGAGTAAAAAAGAGCAATGTTAATTTAATGTTAAATTATTACTTAACAATAAAAAAACATTCAAAAAAATTTGGAGAGTTTGAAAATCCGCCTTAAATTTGTGGTATCAAAAGAGATAAAACATTTCATGTTGATTAATAATAATAAATGTTAAAATTTTTTGAGTTAATAGTTTGATTTTAGGTTGTTATTTGTATTGGAGCGGCCGTAGAGATACACCCGCTCCTTTTTAAAACAACCGCAAGACTCAAAAATCTTTAATGTTTATCTTTTCAACTGAAATCCCAGATATGATAATAATTAATTATTTTCATAGTTTTGTTAGGTTAATTAGTTTGTTTTAGGTTAATTTTTGGTTTTAAAGAGAGTTCCTTACAGGACTCTCTTTTTTTTGTGGGTATATGCCAAAAATGTCCGATTTTTACAATACGGAATCAAATATTTTTTCTATCTTTGCGGAATTACCAAAACTGAACAATATGAAAACAAAAATCATAATCGCAATATTCCTGTTGCTGACTGGCATATCCGCCAAGGCTCAAAATCCCGATCCTGACCAGATTGTATGCGCCAACGAGATTGTTGATTATTCGATAGGCGAACCATATCCCGGCTCCAAATATGTTTGGTCCGCAGCATCTCTCGCCTTCGGAAAATATGAGAAGGTGAAGCAGAGCGACAATGGCGATGTCATCTACATAAAATGGCTGGTCCCTGGCCTATATAGCTTAACGGTTTATGAGCAGGATGCGGCAGGTTGCAAAGGACCTTCCGTAACCGCCATCATCCAAGCCATCAGCGGTCCATCTGCCGAATTCGACAACGCCCAAAACTGCTACGGCGAACCATTGAAAATAGAACTGAAAGGCACAGCACCATTCAGCGTGGAATACACATTGGACGGAGAAACCAAGAACATCAGCAACATCAGCACCCCAACCTACACAATGCCCAATGCGCCAGGCAAATACGTAATCAAAAAGGTAACCGATGAATCCTGCTCATCAGAGCCAACCAAGAATTACGAGGCCATCATCGGAAAGGAGATGAAGACGCTGAGGATAAAGATGATAGATTAAAGATTAAAGTGTAAAGAGTAAAGTATAAAGAGTAAAGAGCAAAGAGCCTTTCAGATGAGAGGACAGCCCCTTGTGGGCTGCACGTGGGTAACCGCTGGCATCGCCTGCGGTGGGTGGTAGTGGTGGGAGGTTATGAGAACTATAATTAATCACAACAATATGAAAAACATCATCACAATAATATTAATCCTCACCGGCATCAGCGCATTTGCCGGCACCGCCGACACCATCTACGTGAACGACGTTGTGAGTTACGTTGTGGAGGAGGCATCAGCAGGATCGGAACTGATATGGAAAACCAACGGCGCCGAAATCAAGAGTCAGAGCGGAAACTCCATCACCCTCTCCTACCCCGAGGCCGGCGAATATTCCGTGATGGTCTGCGAGAAAAACGAGGCCAACTGCATCGGCGATTTCGCGCAGATAGATATCGTGGTCATCAAGAAATCAGAGCCCGAAGAGCCAGAGCCAGAAGAACCAGAAGATCCAAAACCCGAAGACCCAACAGAACCCGAACCGCCTCAGCCAGTGGAATTTGCGATTGAATTTCCCAATATCTTCACCCCAAACGGCGACGGCCTCAACGACCGATACCACATTAACTACACCATCAGGCCCGACAGTTTCCAGATTCACATTTTCAACCGCCACGGCAGGAAGGTTTTCTCATCGTCAGACCCAGCCTTCGAATGGGACGGCAGAAATTGCAGTCCAGACACATATTTCTACACAGCACAATTTGAGCATAACGGCAAGATTTTCAACGAGAAAGGAAGTATCAACTTGGCACGGGAGAAGTGATTTTATATTGCGGCAGTAAATAAAAATGGGCGATTTTATATTGTGACAGTAAATAAAAATGGGCCATTTTATTTTGCGGCAGTAAATAAAAATGGGTATTTTTGTTTTGCGGCAGTAAATAAATTTGTATATTTGCAAACAAAATCACTATCCAAATGAACAAAGAAACATTTCTCAACATAATAATAGAAGGTCAGGAAGAGATTGCGAATGTAGAACTCTTTGAGCGCGAACACGAGTTTGAAGAGGTTGGCAAATACGTGCTTGTAGGCGTGCGTCAGGCAGGCAAATCATATCTCCTGTATCAGCGGGCTAAACAACTACTGAAGAAAAAACACTCAATAACTGAGTTTGTTTACATGAATTTCGACGACGAAAGGCTTTTAGGAATGAAAGCGGAGGATTTCGACTTGATATTACAGGCATACTCATCGAATTTCAAGGGGAAACCAATCTTCTTCTTCGACGAAATCCAGAACATTGAAGGCTGGGAGCATTTCGCACGCAGACTGGCAAATCAGAAATATTTGGTTTTCATCACAGGAAGCAATGCCAAAATGCTTAGCCGTGATATTTCAACAACACTTGGCGGCAGGTATTTCGAGGAGATGGTGTATCCATACTCTTTCAGGGAATATCTTGGCGCAAAGGGCATCAAGCTGACCGACAACTGGGAATACGGTTCCAAAAGAAACGAAATCCGTCTGGCCTTCAACGACTATTTCGTATGGGGTGGCTTTCCCGAATTGCTAATGTACAACAACAAAAGACATTGGCTGAATGGACTTTACGAGAAAATCCTTCTCGGCGACGTGGTTTTGAGAAACAGCGTGAAAAACGAGACCGCAATGCGACTCGCACTAAAACGACTTGCCGAAAACGTAAAACAACCTGTTGCCTACAACAGGCTTGCAAATATGATTAAAAGCGCCAATATTTCCACTACAACGGCAACAATCATAGATTACGTAGGATTCGCCAAGGATGCCTGTATGATTTTCACTGTCAATAATTTTGCATCGCAATTTGCTGAAAGAGAATCAGTAAAGAAGCATTACTTCACCGATAACGGCTTGTTGAATATATTTCTGATGGATGCCAACACCTCGCTATTGGAGAATATTTGCGCCATCAACCTATACAAGAAATACGAAGACAAGTTGTATTATTACAACAAAAATATCGAGGTTGATTTCTATGTGCCTGAAGAAAAACTTGGAATACAGGTCTCATATTCAATCGACAACGATGAGACGTACAAACGCGAGATTGGCGCTCTTGAGAAACTCGACAAGGTATTTCCAATGGACAGGATGATGCTGATAACCTACGACGAGGAGAATACAATCACCATCGGCAATGGCAAAACTATCGAGGTAGTTCCCGTATGGAAATGGCTTTTGAGACAATAACAAAAAAAACGGCGTAACCGCATCAGCGATTCCGCCGTTTGTATTTTTATTCCATCCTGAAACTCTTCTTCACGAAATCGAGGTATTTCTTTGAGAACACTGCGCCGTCTTTCTCGGTGTAGCGAACCTGCGTGAATACCTCGGCGAGGTTCTGGAGATTGTTGTCGGCTACAAACTTCTTCATCTTGTCGAGGTTCTCAATCTCGGAGAAATACTCGTTGATCTTGGCGTCGGTGTAGTCGTGGTACATCTCGAAGTGGACCACGGCATCCAATGGCAGACGCTCGGTGAGGGTTGGTCGTACAGGAATGCTCTCAGGATGACCGCAAACCATTGTAACCACGGGAACCACGCCCTTGGGAAGATTCAGCACGTCGGCAATCTCCTCGGCATTGTACATTGTGGTGCCAAGGAAACAGATGCCAAGTCCGTGAGCCTCAGCGGCAACGGCGGCGTTCTCGGCGGCAAGGATTGTATCGGTGAGGGCAGTTGAGAACCACAGGAAATTGTCGTAGCAGGGCTTGGTGCCACGGAGTTCGCACCACTTATTGAACCTGTTGATATCGGCGCAAAATGTGAAAACGAGCGGCGCATCCACCACCATCTGCTGATTGAAGTGCAATGGCAGAAGTTCCTCCTTGATCTTGGGCTGAGTGCTCAGCACAATGCTGTAGAGTTGCATATTGCCGGTGTTGGAGGCTCGGATCGACGCCTCGAGAATATCCTTGATTATATACTCCTCCACAATGCGGCGCGAATATTTGCGCACGCTATAATGATTGAGCAAATTAAGTTTTTCCATATTGTATATCTCTTATTTTTAGTAATTTACGAATAAATAGTGGCTGTAATGTGGCGCGACCCGCCGTAATTGCGGAACTCGCAGAAATATATTCCCTGCCAAGTGCCGAGATCGAGGCGGTGGTTGCTGATTGGAATAGTCAGCGACACTCCCATCACCGAACTCTTGAAATGCGCTGGCATATCGTCGTCGCCCTCAAGTGTGTGATAATAAGCGGGATCAGCCTCGGGAGCCATACGGTTGGCGAGGGTTTCCATATCGTGGCGCACGTCAGGGTCGGCGTTCTCGTTGATAGAGAGTCCGCAGGAGGTGTGCTTAACGAAAAGGTTGAGCAAACCGCACTCGGGCAATTCTCCCAACTCCTTGAGTATCTGAGAGGTTATCAGATGAAAACCGCGACGCTTGCCTTCTATTGTAATATGTTTCTGTGTTATCATCGTTTTCCAATTTGCAGATTAATGTATAACGCAATGGTAGTACATTTTATTATTCAATCTAACGTGAGTTTGATGAAAAGAAAAAATCGTCAAACTCTCATTCATTAGACTTCCAAAATTAAGAAAAGTTTCCTCAGTAGCAAAAATTTTAATAATTTTGAGGCAAATTTTTACAGAATGAAGAAAATCGCAATCATAGGCGGAGGAGCGTCGGGCTGTTTCTGCGCCATCAACATAATGGAGATGAATCCGAAGGCTGAGGTCACTGTTTTTGAATCGGGCCTGAAGCCGCTGCAGAAACTCGCCATCACCGGCGCGGGCCGATGCAACATCACCAACAATTTCGAGGCTGTCAGCAACCTCCAACTGATATATCCGAGAGGCTACAATCTTCTGAAAAAACTCTTCCACGAGTTTGGCCCTCAGGACGCAATCGCCTGGTTTGAGGAGCGCGGAATAGAACTTTTCACTCAGGAGGACAACCGACTTTTCCCGAAATCGAACAGCGCCGCCGACGTCTGCGACCGTCTGCTCTCTATGATGAACCGTCACGGAGTTTGGCTTTTCACGGGCAGAAAGGTTACAGGTATAGAGATATCAGCTGATAAAAAATTCCTGCTGAAATTCTCCGACAAGAATATGGAAAGCGATGAGTATGACGCAGTTGTGGTATCGGCCGGCGGAAGCATCAACACGCCTCTCAGCGAGAGCATCAGGGCTCTTGGCGTGGAGATAGAGAAGGGCGTGCCGTCGCTGTTCAATATGAAGGTGAAGAGCAATCCGCTTACGGAACTGATGGGCGCGGCCGTCAGGAACACCTCGGTGATGATTCCTGGCACAAAATTCAGGGCCGAGGGTCCCACTCAGATTACACATTTCGGATTCTCGGGACCTGCCATCCTGAAACTGTCGTCGTATGCATCGAGGTATCTGGCCGACAACAACTACAAGTGCGACATTATAATCAACTGGCTGAATCTCAACGAGGAAGAGACGAGGAAGATAGTGGAGGCGTTGGTATCAGAAAACCAGAAAAAAAACACAGCCTCGGCGCATCCAAAGGATTTTACGCAAAGGCTGTGGGAATTTCTGCTGATGCGCGCCGAAATAGACCCTACGCGAAAGTATTGCGAACTTGGCAAAAAGAACATCACGAAACTCGTGATAACTCTCTGCGCCGACCTCTACCACGTATCGGGCCGCGGACAGATGGGCGAGGAATTCGTGTCCTGCGGTGGCGCGTCGCTAAACGCCGTAAGTTCCAAAACCCTTGAGGCAAAGGCTGTTCCGGGCTTGTATTTTACAGGCGAATACCTCGACGTGGATGCCGTGACAGGTGGTTTCAATCTCCAAAACTGCTGGACCACGGGATATGTGGTGGCCAAGGCGGTAAGTAATGGATAATGGACAATAAAAAGCATATCTGACGCAGAGGGTGGCCCTTGCGGCCACTACATTGGTAACCGCTGGCATCGCCTGCGGCAACATAGATAGGAGCACCCAAACCTTCATATCACGAAGCCGCAGGCGATGCCAGCGGTTACCCACGTGCAGCCCACAAG
>JAZQPB010000307.1:0-3831 GCA_045628165.1 Bacteroidales bacterium
AGTTTTTGAGTTTCCATGGTAATTTGTGAATATTGCGGAAATCAAGTAAGTTTTACACTATAGGCACGGATTAAAGGACGCAAAACAACTTCCAATTGTCGCAAAAGAATTTGTGTTCTCTCGGGGGAAAGTTTTTTTTTAATTTACAATTTCTACAAATCGTAAATGTAGTTGTAGATATCCTCGTCAATCTCGAAATCGAGCATTGTCTTGCCGTTGAGGCTTGATATCTGCTCCTCAAGTTCATGGATTTGCCGGTTAATCGACTTATTGAGTTCGGTGAGTTGCGCAAGTTTTTGATCAGTGAATGTCTGTGAAAGTTCTGTGATATCGTACTTGCCGGTCACGGAGTTGAACTCCTTTTTCACTGATGCCGAGCTCATGGCCACACTCGAAAGTATGCGTGATATTGTGGAAGTCTTGGCGTCGAGAGTCTCCTTCCTATCTAATAATGGACGGATTTCGACATTTGCGGCGTCTATCTTTACATTCAATTCGCCGAGAGTTTCCTGAAGTTTCATGCAGAGATCAATCATCTTATCCACCGAGCCGTATTTGCCGGTGATAATCTCAACTCTCTTGCCATCCAAATCGGGGTCATATGATATTGGAAGACTGCTGATATCGTTGGCCACGACACCAGTCTTGCGTTTCAAAAGGCTTCTGAGTTTGAAGCCGTCAGTAAGTGAAATATTTAATTTTTTCATAATTGTTTTTGATTATTTGGTTACGCTGCAAATATACAAAACTTTTCAATTTCACGATTCCAAAACATTTATTATCTTTGCAAAAAATTAATCCAATGACACAAATCCTCCCGACAACAGCCGAAAAGGCATTCATAAAACAGCATCTTGCCGACGACATCCGCGCCTTGGCTCTCAAGATAAAGCCGGCCGACGATCTGCGCCCCAAATACATTCTTCAGCAGATTGCCGGTTATCAGGCCATGAGGAAGAAAATGCCTCAGTGGGCTGATTGCGAGGATATTGTGTATCCCGTTCATCTGTCGTTGGAGCAGTGCTCGTCGGCCGATACTGCACAATACAAGGCCCGGATATTGGAGCGGATATGTCCCAGACTTGGAAATTTCGCGGACCTGACAGCGGGTTTCGGAGTGGATTTCTATGCCATCTCGGAGTCTGCCGACAACGCATTTTATATCGAGCGCAACGAGGAACTCTGCCAGATTGCGGAACATAATTTCGGAGTTCTCGGACGCAGAAATTTCACGGTCCTCAATCAGGATGGAGTGGATTTTTTTATTGGGGCTAACGGTGATTTTGATGCAATCTACCTCGATCCCGCGCGCCGCGACAGCCATGGCGGAAAAACCGTCCACATCGAGGATTGTGAGCCTAACGTTTCGGAGTTTCAGGACCTTCTGCTGAAAAAATCGAAATGCGTGATTATAAAACTCTCACCGATGCTCGATATTTCGGAATGTCTGCTGAAAATCAGGAACATAAGCGAGATTCACGTGGTGGCATCAGCTGGCGAGTGCAAGGAGATTCTCCTGGTGCTGACTCAGGATACAAACGTCAGCGAGCCAACGATTTACGCCGTCAGCAACTACAATCATATAACTTTCAGCAAGAGCAGCGAGATGGCAATACAAACGCCATCAGCTGAAAAAATAAACCAAGGACAATATCTCTACGAGCCCAACGCCGCAATTATGAAGGCAGGATGCTACAAGACTGTGGCTGAGAAATTTAAGGTGAAGCCTGTACACCAAAACAGTCATCTCTACGTAAGCGACAGCCTTGTGGAAGATTTCCCCGGACGCAAATTCCAGATTGTCCGCACAGGCTCCGTAAAGGATTTCCGTGACCTCAAAAAGGCAAACATCGCCGTCCGCAATTTCCCCATGAAGCCCGACGACCTCCGCAAGAAAATGAAACTCCAAGACGGCGGCGAGGTGTACTTGTTCGCGACAACGATAGCGGGCGAGAAAAAGGTGGTGATAGAATGTAGGAAGGTGTGAAGGCTACTTATACCAATCCTCCAAGACCTTTTCCAGACAGCCACGGTATTTGTCCGGGAAATCTGGGTTGCAATATAGGGCGTAAACGAGATTTATGTAAACCTCGCCGTCCAACTTGGCTACTACCATGGGATTATCGAACGAATCTGCGAGTTTCTGCTCGTCGCCGTAAAGAAATCCATAATCGTATGCGATTGTGGTACGCTTAGGGAATGCGAATGGTTGATTTGTTTCGGGATTTGTGCCTATTATCTGCCCTGCCTCAAAAACATAGCCGACACGATTCTGACTGGTTGTAAATTGAGCAAGAATATTGAGGTTTTCGTCTCTGTAAATGGAAACCGCATACTTGTTTTTGGGCTTATACAGAATTTTTGCCCATCCATATACTATCTCTCCAGGCGCGAACATAATTTCTAAGAATTTAAAAACGCCTGAATCTGAACTGCGTCGAAGGCTTCCTCGAAAACCTCCTGATTTTCCTCGTTGCCTTCGTTTAGAATATTCAGGTCGATGAGAACATCCGATTTTGCTGAATCGGCAAAGCATATATTGTTTTGCGAAACCGTCCTCGACCACAAGGTATCCATTTTGTGGGTTACCTCTGTCAGCTCGTCGGAACTGAAATTTCCATATTTGTCCAATACGCTGTTAATCAGAGTTCTCTCGTTCTCGCTCATTACCTTCATATTACGGGCAATAGGATATTCTGCCTGAGACACTGAATTTACAATCCATTTGCCTGAATCGTTCTTGGTACAGTTTACATATTCCGGAAAAGCGCCATTCTTGATATCATAAACTTCTGGAGCAACAGGTCCCTTTTCCCAAGCATAATAATCGAGCCATGTAATAGGGAAAGCACGCCTTTTCACAGACTCCTCGTCAACCAAATAAATGATTTTGAGAAGTTTGCGCAACTCAATATTGGGAATTTTGTAGGAAACATATTCCAACAGCGAGCCGATTTTTTCCTTATTTGCTTTCAGTCCTATGCTCATGGCTTTTATTTTCCGCAAAGATAGATAATTTTCAATAAATAATTCGTTTCAAGGTAGATTTTTTTTGCAAATCTCAAATTTATAAAATATCTTTGACGAACAATAAACATAATTCTTAAACCTATAAAATAATGAATAATTTCATCTTCCAGAATCCCACCAAGGTAATCTTTGGCAAGGGAAGCATTGCACAGCTCAACACTCTCCTCAACAAGGGCGAGAAAATCCTTATGACCTACGGCGGAGGCTCCATCAAGAAGAATGGCGTTTACGACCAGGTGATGAAAGCCCTTGAGGGATTTCCAGTAATAGAATTTGGCGGCATAGAGGCCAACCCTGACTACGACACTCTGATGAAGGCCGTGGAGATCTGCCACAACGAGGGCGTAGGACAGCTTCTCGCAGTGGGCGGTGGCTCCGTAATCGACGGCACAAAGTTTATCGCCGCAGCCGTTGAGTACAAGGGCGACTGCTGGGAACTCGTAAAGCAGAACCTCGATTTCGAGGAGAGCCTCCCAATAGTTTCTGTTCTCACAATGCCTGCAACAGGTTCCGAGATGAACTGCAACGCCGTAATCAGCAACCGCCGCGTTCAGGAGAAATTCTGCCTCGGCAATCCCAAGAACTATCCAGTAGCTTCAATCCTCGATCCCGAGGTTGTATATTCAATTCCAAAGCGTCAGAAGGCCAACGGCTTGGCTGACAGTTTTATCCACGTTATAGAGCAGTACCTTACCGACGATATCAATGCACGAGTTCAGGACCGCTGGGCCGAGGGTGTCTTGAAGACCATCATCGCCACAGCTCCAGAGGTTTTGGTAGACAAGCCTTCATACGACGCCT
>JAZQPB010000308.1:0-6050 GCA_045628165.1 Bacteroidales bacterium
AGACCGCTTGGCCTCCGACTTCACTCGTCCGAGCGTCTCTACATTCGTTTTAAAAAGCCAGCTTGTCGCTTATCTTGTCCACGATGCCGTACTCGAGCGACTCCTTGGCATCGAGCCAGTGGTCGTTCTCGATATCGGCCATCACGGTCTCCACATCCTTGCCACAGTTTGCGGCCAGGATCTCGGCGGTGATGCGCTTGGTTTTCAGGATATTGTTGGCAGTAATCTCGAGGTTCGAGGCCTTGTCCTGGAAATGTCCGCCTATTAGAGGCTGGTGAATCATCACCTCGCCGTGCTCGAAGATCTCGCGTGAGCCCTTCTCGCCGGCAGATAGCAGCAGAGAGGCCATTGATGCGCAGAGGCCGATGCAGACAGTCTTTACAGGGCTGCTGATGAGCTTCATGGTATCGAGTAT
Organism: Bacteroidales bacterium; assembly: GCA_045628165.1. Lineage (GTDB taxonomy): Bacteria > Bacteroidota > Bacteroidia > Bacteroidales > UBA3824 > UBA3824. The sequence continues at coordinate 416 of JAZQPB010000308.1, forward strand.
GGCCATGCCCGATGTCACCGAGCCGCCGGGACTGCTTATGTACATTGTAATCTGCTTGCCGGGCTCCTGCATCTCCAGATAGATAAGCTGGTTGATTACCTTCTCTGCCGATTCGTCGGAAACCTCGCCCCAGAGGAATACGCAGCGCTTCTCGAGGAATTTCTCCTGGAATTTGCCGTTGCCGAGTGCGCCGAGGATGTTGCCCATGCCCTGGCCCTCGCAGTTATTATTGTATTGTACCATTATTTTCTAAGTTATTAGTTGTTGGATAATTATTTCTTCTTCTCGCGGAATATCACCTGGTCTATCAGTCCGTATTCCTTGGCCTCCTGCGATGTCATCCAGAGGTCTCTCTGCGAATCCTTTGCGAGCTTCTCCACAGTCTGTCCTGTGTGCTCCGATAGAATCTCGTAGAGGTCCTGCTTGGCCCTGAGTATCTGGTTTACAGATATCTGGATATCAGATGCCTGACCTCCTGCATAGCCTGATGGCTGGTGGATCATGATGCGCGAGTGCTTGAGAGCGTAGCGCTTGCCGGCTGTGCCCGCTGCCAGCAATACGGCGCCCATCGATGCGGCCATGCCTGTGCAGATGGTGGAGATGTTGCAGCTGATATACTGCATTGTGTCGTATATGCCGAGGCCGCCGTATACCGAACCGCCCGGAGTATTGATGTATATCTGGATATCCTTGCTTGGGTCGCTGCTCTCGAGGAAGAGGAGCTGTGCCTGTATTATGTTGGCCACTTCCTCGTCTATCTGGGTGCCTATGAATATGATGCGGTCGGCTATCAGGCGCGAGAACACGTCCACCTCGCGGAAAGGCATGTCGCGCTCCTCGATTACCGCGCGGGTCATGTTGGTGATGGCGCCGTTGTACTGGTCGAGAGTATTGGAGCTGATGCCGCGGTTGAATACGGCGTATTTTCTGAATTCGTTGTTCATAATAGTTTATATTTGTATTGTTTTTCAGTGCATAAAAACGCAAAGAGTATTTCAACGGATGGAGAATTTATGTAATTCCAAGCCGCTAAAATACTCCTTGCCTTAATATTAGTATGTGTCGGGATTCAGATACTACTCAAACAACTTGCCGAAATCATCGTAAGAGATGTTCTGCTGAGTGAGTGTAGCCTTCTCCTTAACGAGAGCCACAATCTTGTTGGTGATTACCTGAGTGCGGATCATATTGCGGTCCTGATTCTTGGCAAGACGCTCCTTGGCGAAGTTGTCGAGCATATCGGCAGGAATCTGAGACATAGGAATACCGTAGCGAGCAAACTCTGCTGCTGTGAGCTTCTTGCTCTCCTCGAGTTCCTCGTCGGCAGATACCTCGATGTTGTTGTCCTTGGCGATCTTGTTCTGGATGAGGTTCCACTTGATGTCGCTCTCAAGCTGTGGGAACTGCTCCTCGAGTTTTGCCTCGTCCCAGTCCTTGTACTGCTCGAGACTGAGCATCCATCTCTTCATGAAATCTACAGGCACGCCGAATGTGGAAGCCTTTACGAGTGCATCCTTGGCATCTATCATGAGCTTGTAGTCGCTCTCCTGTGAGTAGCTCTGCTCAAACTGGCTACGGATTTCTGCCTTCAGCTCGTCCTCGTTGTGTACCTTGTCCTTGCCGAAGAATTTGTCGTATGTCTCCTGGTTGAGCTCGCCCTTTACAAAGTCGAGAATCTCCTCGATCTGGAATGCGAAGTTAGGATTGATGGTGTTGAAATCTACCATCTTGTTGCCGAGTACAGACTTGGCCTCAGCCTCCTTGAATACTTCCTTGAGGTCGAAACGAACCTCGTCGCCTACCTTCTTGCCTACGAAGTTGGCCTTCTGGTCGGCGTTCTCTATGCGGCTTACGAGCATAGAAGTCTTGTTGGAAAGACCGCCCTCTGTGCGTGAGCCGTCCTCATTTACCTGGAATACCTCGCCCTTGAGCATAGACTCCTGACCTGAAACCTCTACGGCCTCCTGCTTTCCGGCTGCGTTTCTGTAGCCTTCCATAGCCTTGTTGATGTTCTCGTCGGTAATGTCGATAACATACTGTGTGAGAGCGAGATTATTGTCGACGCTGAGCTCAAACTTAGGAGCGAGAGCGAGGTCGAAGTAGAATGTATAGTCGGTATCCTTGGCAAAATCTACGTCAGCCTTCTCCTTGATTGATGGGAGTGGCTCGCCGAGATAGTCTACGTCGTTGTCCTTCAAGTAGTCGAAAAGGGACTTAGAGAGCACTTTGTTGATCTCCTCTGCCATTACAGGGTGGAGGTACTCTTTCTTAATGAGACCCATAGGGGCCTGACCTGGGCGGAAACCCTTTACGTTGGCTCGCTTTCTGATGTTCTTGAGCGAAGCTTCTACCTGGCTCTGATAGTCAGCCTTGGCAATTGTAATTTTTATTGTGGCATTAAGCTCATCAATATTGTTCTTTATAATTTCCATTTTTGATGTAAATGATTTTGAATTTGTCCGCCCCGGAACCTCCGGCCGCAGAGTGTCTTTTCCAAAAAAAAAGACCACCACATTTTTTTATTCTTATGTAAGTGGTCATTGTAATGTGTACGGATGAAGGGACTCGAACCCCCACGGCCTAAACCATTAGATCCTAAGTCTAACGCGGCTACCAATTACGCCACATCCGCTTTGGGAAGTACGGGGCAAAATTAATCACATTTTCCGTTATAGCAAAATTTTTTGGTAATAAATTTTATATTTTTTTGATGTGCGCGCCTATCTGTTTGTGCGTCAGTATTATATATTATATCAGCTGATGGCGTGATATTCTCCGCCTATAATATATAAGGTGTGCACGGGATTTTTTTGCCATCAGCTGACAAAAAAAACTGATGAAAAATGATAAAAAATGCAAAAAAAATTATGTGGATTTCAAAATTAGTTGTAACTTTGCGCCCAAATCGTAAAATAGATTATTATAAATTTTTTACATCACTTATAAAATGGATTTGAAGAAATTAAGAAACTTCGGTATCGCAGCTCATATCGATGCAGGTAAGACTACCACATCTGAGCGTATTCTTTTCTATACCGGAGTAAACCGCAAGATCGGTGAGGTTCATGATGGCGCCGCCACTATGGACTATATGGCACAGGAGCAGGAGCGTGGTATTACCATCCAGTCTGCCGCAATCTCCGCAACATGGAAAGGCTACGACCTTAACTTGATCGATACCCCAGGTCACGTTGACTTCACAATGGAGGTAGAGCGTTCAATGCGCGTTGTCGATGGTTTGGTTTCAGTATTCTGTGCAGTAGGTGGTGTTGAGCCTCAGTCTGAGACTGTTTGGAACCAGGCTGTTAAGTACCGCGTTCCACGTATTGCCTACGTTAACAAGATGGACCGTTCAGGTGCCGACTTCGATGAGGTAGTTAAGGCTATGGACGACATGCTCGACGCACATCCTGTAAAGATGCAGGTTCCATGCGGTTCTGAGGATGCTTTCTACGGTTTCATCGATGTTGTTGACGGTAAGGCTTACAAGTTCGTTGACAAGGAGTTCGAGGAGATGCCACGTCCTGCCGAGTACGAGGATGAGTATCAGGCTTGCCACGACACCCTTCTTGAGAAGGTAGCCGAGGTTGACGAGGCTCTCATGGAGAAGTACTTCTCTGATCCTTCTACCATCACTGTTGAGGAGATCAAGCGCGCAGTTCGTAAGGGCTGTATCGATATGGCTTTCACCCCAGTATTCTGCGGTTCATCATACAAGAACAAGGGTGTTCACTTTATGCTCGACGCTATCGTTGACTACCTCCCTTCACCACTCGACCTCCCAGTTATCAAGGGTACCAACCCTTACGACGAGAACGAGACCATCGATGTAGTTCACGATGTAAACAAGCCTGTAGCAGCTCTCGCATTCAAGCTTATCAACGACCAGTACCTCGGACAGCTCGTGTTCACACGTGTATTCCAGGGCGTTATCAAGCCTGGTATGCCTCTCTTGAACGCAAACCGCGACAAGAAGGAGCGCGTAGGCCGTATCTTCAAGATGAAGGCCGACAAGCACATCGAGATCGAGGAGGCTGTAGCCGGCGATATCGTTGCCGTTATCGGCGTTAAGGAGGCCAAGACCGGTGATACATACTGCGACGAGGAGCACCCAGTACTTCTCGAGTCTATCACAGTTCCACCTCCAGTAATCCAGCTCAAGGTTGCTCCAAAGGAGAAGAAAGACCAGCAGAAGATGGGCGAGGCTCTGCACAAGCTCGCTTCTGAGGACCCATCATTCACAGCAAGCTACGATGAGGAGCTCAACGAGACCGTAATCGCTGGTATGGGTGAGCTTCACCTCGAGATCATGGTTGACCGTCTCAAGAGAGAGTTCAAGGTTGAGTGTGAGATCGGTGAGCCTTCGGTATCTTACCGCGAGACATTCCTCGAGGAGCAGGATATCGAGTACAAGTACGCTAAGCAGTCAGGTGGTAAGGGTCAGTATGCACATATCAAGATGATTATGACTCCAAACCCAGCCAAGGGTTACGAGTTCGAGAATACCGTTAAGGGTGGTCACATCCCTGGTGAGTTCATTCCTTCAGTAGACAAGGGTATCCAGAAGACACTCGAGAAGGGCGTACTCGCAGGCTTCCCTGTAGTAGACGTTAAGATCAACCTCTATGATGGTTCGTTCCACCCAGTAGACTCATCTGACTTCGCATTCCAGACCTGTGCTTCTATGGGCTTCAAGGAAGGCTTCATGAAGGGTCACCCAGTTCTCCTCGAGCCTGTTATGAAGGTAGAGATTATCACTCCAGACGAGTACATGGGTGATATCATCGGTAACCTCAACAAGCGTCGTGGTAGAATCGAGCAGCAGGGTCCTCACACACACCGCAAGGGCATCACAGTTATCAAGGCTCTCTGCCCATTGGCCGGTATGTTCGGTTACTCTAACGACCTCCGTACCATTTCTTCAGGCCGTGCAAGCTACTCTATGGAGTTCGCTCAGTACGAGCAGCTCAACGCCGGTACTCAGGAGGAGGTACTCAAGAAACTCGCTGCCAAGAAGGCTGCCGAGGCTGGCAAGTAATTTTTGAAATGATATTTCACTAATTATCTATATAAAGACAGTTCGCATTTATTATGCGGGCTGTCTTTTTTTCTTTTCAGCTGATGGCAATTATAATATCTACCTCTCATTCGGTCTGATTTTCTGAATTGGTCATTCTTTATATTGTCTGAACAACACCTTGTAAACAGTTAGTTTTCAGCTGAAAGTAAAATATTTGAAAAAAACATTCAAAAAGATTTGGAAAACCACCTCAAAAGTATCTACCTTTGCACTCGCAAAACAAAAGATACGAACATTGATTAAGCGGAAAACGAAATTAAGCAAACCACTTAAAGTTAACAATTACTTAACTCAAAAAAGTTTGCAGGATTCAGAAATCCTCCTTAACTTTGCATCCGCAACCGAATCGCAGGATTCACTAAGTTTCTTAAACGAAACGACGATATTTGAACATAATGACAGCAAGCACAAGGCGTAAAATTAATACAAGGAACTAGGTTGGCGTAGCCAACCGAAGTACGACCCCTGAAACAGTCAATCGAAGAACTCCGAAAGATAAAAATTTTATACAACGAAGAGTTTGATCCTGGCTCAGGATAAACGCTAGCGGCAGGC
>JAZQPB010000309.1:0-5503 GCA_045628165.1 Bacteroidales bacterium
TCTCCTGTGCATGAAAATCTCGCTGAACACGGGCTCTATGTACTGCTGCTCCCTGTTGTAGCGGCAGAGCATGTTTATGGGGTTGAAAGTGAAAACCTCGTTGTGCGAGTTTATCAGTATCTTGTCAGCCTGATAGTTTGATATCGTGCTGTTCTGCTCCTTTATGTAGAATGGCAGATATGTGAATTTGCTGGTGGTGATTCCGAAATACGACACGCCCTTCTCTGTGGCAAACCACATATTGCCCTCCTGGTCCTTGGCTATGTGGGCTACGGCGTTGCCGGTTAAGATGTTGGTCCTGTTTTCGGGCGACGACGAGTAGAGCTTGAAAGTCTGCCCGTCGTATCTGCTGAGCGCCGATGGAAAACCTATCCACAGATATCCATAGTCGTCCACGGCCAGGCAGTTTATCTGGTCGCTGGCCAGTCCGTTCTGCTCGTCCACAGAGTGAAACAGCATCTGCTCCTGTCCCAGGGCGGGCAGGATGGACAGCAGTCCTACTAATATTATGGTATAGATATATCTCATTGGTGTGTATTAGCTGATATATTTCCCTTGCGAAAACCATGCCTATAATTATCCGCAAAAGTACCACATTTTTGCCAATTTTTCAATATCCTGTATATTATTTATTTTTTTTCAGCTGATAGCATTTTTTTTGCTCCAAAAATTTCCGTATTTGGATTATTCGCATTACTTTTGCGGAAAATTTATACGGAAACCATGAAATCTGCAAACAAGGCATATTACTTTTTTTATTACTTCGTCTTTAAAAACAAGGTGAGGCAATAATTCTTTGTTTGTGCATGCAGATAAAAGATAAAGTATTATACAGCCTCACCTTCCCGACAAAGGTGAGGCTTTTTTATTATAAATATTTACGAAATGAGAATTGCTATACAGGGCGTGCGCGGAGCGTTTCACGAAGTGGCCGCCCGTGAATTTTTCAGCGGTAAGGAGCTCGACATCGTTGAGAAGATGACTTTTGAGGATGTGCTGGACAGCGTGGTGGATTTCGAGAGCGATTACGGAATGTTCGCAATAGAGAATACCATAGCCGGCACCATCCACGCCAACCTCAACCTCCTGAGGCAGAAGGACGTGAAGATATGCGGCGAGATTTTTATCCGCATCAAGCAGAATCTGGCAGCCCTGCCCGGAGTAGCCATCGACGACCTCACCGAGGTGCGCAGTCATTATATGGCCATCAACCAGACACGCCAGTTTTTCCGCAAGTATCCGCATATCAGGCTCGTAGAGTGCGAGGATACCGCATTGGCGCTCCGCCAGGTTTCGGAGGGTCAGCTTGAGACTGTGGGCGCCATCGGAGGCGAGCTGGCAGCCGGACTCTACGGTCTCAATATTGTGGCCGACGGCATAGAGACCAACAAGAAAAACTATACAAGGTTTTTCGTGGTATCGAGATCGGCCGACGGATACGTGGAGAATTACAACAAGGCGTCGCTTAATATCGTGCTTGGCAATCAGCTTGGCAGCCTGGCCCAGATCCTGTCGATAATCTCGTATTACGGCATCGACCTCACCAAGATCGAGAGTCTGCCCATACTCGGACAGCCGCTCAACTACATGTTCTACATCGACGTAAAATTCAGCGACAAAAACCGCTATCAGAATATGCTTACCGCCATCCGCCCCCTTATACAGGGCCTTCAGGTGCTTGGCGAATACGAGGCCGGCGAACAATCGTGGGCGGAAATTCATAAACAATAAAAACAATGATAAAACCAGCAGATAGAATATCCCAGGTGGAGGAATATTATTTCTCCAAGAAGCGCGTGGAGGTGGCAGAGCTTCAGCGCAAGGGAGCAGACATCATACATCTCGGCATCGGCTGTCCCGATATGGCGCCGAGCAACGAGGTACACAAGGCAATATCAGAAGCCCTCTACAAGCCAAACAGCCATTTCTACCAGATGAGCAAGGGCACCAAGGAACTCCGCGAGGCCTTCGCCAACTGGTACGGCAGAATGTACAACGTTCCCCTAAAATCTGAGGAAAACATCCTCCCACTCATGGGCGGCAAGGAAGGCATCCTATTGGTGCACATGGCGTTTGTAAATCCCGGCGATACGGTGCTGATACCCGATCCGGGATATCCGGCATACACATCGTGCGCCAAGATGGTGGGCGCCAACATCAAGTATTACAGCCTGAAGGCCGAGAATCAGTGGCAGCCAGATTTCAACGAGCTTGAATCCCTCGTTGACGACCGCACAAAGGTGCTCTGGGCCACATATCCGGGAATGCCGACAGCTCAGCAGGCCTTGCCGGGATTGTTTGGTAAGCTTGCCGACTTCGCCAGAAAACACGGAATCCTTCTCGTGAATGATAATCCTTACAGCCTGATACTCACTCAGAAAGCACAGTCGCTGATGCAGGTGGAAGGCGTTATGGATTGCGGCATAGAGCTCAACTCGCTCTCCAAGGCCAGCAACCTGCCCGGAATGCGTATGGGCGTGGCCATTGGCGCCAAGGAGATTCTCGACGTGATGCTGCGTGTAAAGAGCAACTACGACAACGGAATGTACCGCCCCGTGATGGAGGGCGCAGTGGCGGCTCTCAACGCCGGTCCCGAATGGTACAAGAGCCTCAACGAGGCATACGAGCGCCGCAGAAAGATTGCTTTCGAGTTTCTCGACAAGCTCGGTTGCAAGGATTACAACCACGACACCGCCGGCCTCTTCATCTGGGCAAAGGCTCCCGAGCGTTTCAAGGACGGCAACGAGTGCGCAGACTACCTGCTCTACGAGAAGTCGATTTTCCTGACTCCGGGATTCATCTTCGGCAAAAACGGAAACGGCTACATCCGCATCTCGCTCTGCGCATCCGAGGAAGTTCTCCGAAAAGCAGTTTCTCGACTTTAGCCGCGGAATGGCCGCCTGCGGCGGCTGGGGTTTTATCCGAAAATGGAAAGAAGGGGAAAGAATTAAAAGAATTTTTTTTCGGGGAACACGAATTATCATAAATTATCACGAATTTTTCATAAATTAATTTTTGAAAAATTTATGTTAATTCATGAAAATTTATGTTCAAAAGCCCCATTCTTTTAATTCTTTAATATTCTTTCAATTTTCGGATAAGAAAAAAAGGAGCGCCTGCGCTCCGTAACGTTTTATGTAACAAATATTTTTGTATAGAATTATGAAACTTTCGATAATTGGACTTGGCCTTTTGGGCGGCTCTCTGGCATTGGACCTCAGAAAGCGCCACTACGCCGACCGCATTTTCGGATTCGACAAGAGTCCTATAAACCAGGGATATGCCAAGCAGGTGGGCATCATCGACGAGGAGATGGATTTTGATTCCTGCGTAAAGAATGGCGATATTATCGTGGTGGCCGTGCCTGTGGGCGCAGCTCTCAAGATTATTCCTCAGATTCTGGACCGCATCAACGAGAACCAGATTGTAATAGACCTCTGCTCCACCAAGGCCACCATCTGCGAGCGTGTAAAATACCACACCAACCGTAAGCAGTTTGTGGCATGTCACCCTATGGCCGGTACCGAGAAGTCAGGCCCATGGTCGGCCATTTCGGGAATGTTTGATGGCAAGGCCGTAATCCTCTGCGACACCGAGGACAGCGACGAGAAAGCTGTCCAGACCGTCCGCAAGATGTTTGATGTGCTCAACATGAACCCGATGTTCTTCAACTCCGTAAACCACGATGTGCATGTGGCATACGTGTCGCATATATCGCATATCAGCTCCTTTGCCCTGGCTCTCACCGTATTGGAGAAGGAGAAAAACGAGAAAAACATCTTCAACCTCGCATCGGGAGGTTTCTCCAGCACAGTGCGTCTCGCCAAATCGGGCGCCGAGATGTGGGTGCCCATCTTCGACAACAACAAGGACAACATCCTCACCGTGCTGAACACCTACATCGACAAGCTTCAGGATTTCAAGCGCCTGCTCGAAAACGACGACACCGTTGGCATGACATCATACGTGGACAACGCCAACCGCATCAAGAAGGTGCTGAATAAGTAACTGGTAATTAAGAATTATGAATTAAGAATTAAGAGCTTTTTATCCGGATGATATTCGTAATTCGTAATTCGTAACTCGTAATTATATAGACAAATGACTAATTTCAACGAAATATTCGGCAATCGTCCATGGATTATTGCCGGACCTTGTTCCGCCGAGACCGAGGAACAGACCTTGGAGACTGCCCGTCAGTTGGCAGCTAATGGCGTTAAAGTTTTCCGTGCAGGCATCTGGAAACCGCGCACACGTCCGGGCAATTTTGAGGGCGTGGGCGACGAGGGTTTGGAATGGCTCAAGAAGGTGAAGGCCGAGACCGGAATGCTCACATCATGCGAGGTGGCCAACGCAAAGCACATCTGGGCTGCCATCAAGAGCGGCATCGACATCCTCTGGATAGGTGCCCGAACATCAGCCAACCCATTCGCAATGCAGGAGATAGCCGACTCGCTCAAGGGATGCAACATTCCCGTTTTCGTGAAGAATCCTGTTAATCCTGATGTGGAGCTCTGGCTGGGTGCCATAGAGCGTCTCGAGGCCGCCGGTCTCAGTCAGATAGGATTGATACACAGAGGCTTCTCGTCATACGAGAAAATCCTCTACCGCAACAATCCGCTCTGGAATATGCCTATCGAGATCAAGCGCCGCCGTCCCGACCTGCCGCTCATCTGCGATCCCTCGCACATAGCCGGCAAGCGTGAATACATTCAGGAGATTTGTCAGATGGCCCTCGACCTCAATGTGGACGGCCTGATGATAGAATCGCACATCAATCCCGACAAGGCCTGGAGCGATGCCAAGCAGCAGCTGACACCGGCCGACCTCAACAAGATGTTGACGAAACTGGTGGTACGTGCCGTAGCGCCTGAGAACGCTCCCAGGGAATCGCTCGACGAGCTCCGCTACAGGATCGACCAGGTGGACAGCGAGATTATCAGCCTGCTCCAGAAGCGCAACAAGATAGTGGAGGAGATTGCCGGCTACAAGAAATCCAACAACATGACAGTGCTTCAGCCATTCCGCTGGAACGCCATGGTGGAGAAATACTCCAAGATGGCCCAGGAGTCAGGAGTGGACGCCAAGACAGTGGATTCCATCTTCCAGGCCATCCACCAGATGTCGATAGATTTGCAAAACAAGATTGTAAACCAGTAACTGATTTGAGTTACTGGTTTTAACAAGAAAACGCGCTTTAAATATCGAACTGCGTGCTTGGAGCGCCAAAAACTTCGAAACAGAGTTTCGATAAAAAACGCTTAACGCTAAAAAACAAAACGGGAAAAAACACAGTTCAAAGAGATTCATTTTGTCCGTTACGGTTTTCTACGTTTTGTTTTCTGCGGTTTGCGCGTTTTATAGGCAAAACTTGTTTTTGCCTGTTTTTGAGCACTCCAAGAACGTGGAAAAGATAATTGAGTGCTGTTTTCTTGTTTAATAACTCTAATCTCTAAACTTTAAGCTTTAAGCTTTATACTTTAAACTTAAAAATATGCTATAC
>JAZQPB010000310.1:0-11508 GCA_045628165.1 Bacteroidales bacterium
GGACCTCGGCACCGGCAAGGATATGGTGGACTACACCGTAAACGGGAAGGAAGTGCCATGCCATCTGGTGGACATACTGCCCGCGGGCGAGAAATACAATGTTTTCAGATACCAGAAAGATTTTTTTGACGCCTTTGCCGAAATCCAGGCCAAGGGCAAGACTCCCATAATGTGCGGCGGCACAGGATTGTATCTGGAATCCATAGTCAAGAATTATCAGCTGATAGATGTTCCTGCAAATCCGCAGCTGAGGGCAGACCTCGAGAAATACTCGCTGGAGGAGCTCCGGGACATGCTGGCCAAGATGAAAACCCTCCACAACACCACCGACACCGACACCAAGAAGCGCGCCATCCGCGGCATAGAGATTGAAACCTTCGTGAAGGAGAATCCGAAAATAGTGCCCACATACCCAAAAATCGATTCGCTGATATTCGGCATCAAGAATCCCCGTCAGCTGGAAAGAGAAAAAATCCGCATCCGCCTTCAGCAGCGCCTCGACGAAGGCATGGTGGAAGAGATGAGGCAGCTGATGGCAAACGGAATCAGCGAGGACGACCTTGTATATTACGGACTTGAATACAAGTACGTGACGCTTCACGCAGTGGGCAAGCTGAGCTACGACGAGATGTTTGAGCAGCTCTACGTGGCCATCTGCCAGTTTGCCAAGCGTCAGATGACATGGTACCGCCGCATGGAGCGCATGGGCCTGAGAATCTACTGGATAGACGGTCAGCTGCCGATGGAAAGAAAGATCCAGTTCGCCAAAGAGATAATTACGAATTACGAAATCCGAAATCGTAATTGATGCAAATCGTCAATAGATCATTCTTAACGTAGCCTCGACGAAATCCCCGAGGCGATGCCCCGGGTTACTAATTGTAAAGGCTTCCAGCCTACGCACTGCCTGGAAGGCAGCACAAATAGTAACCGGGGGCATCGCCTCCGGAGAATAGAATGCCTCGGACAATTCGTAATTATTCTCCGTCGAGTTTTGATAATGCGAAGTTGGGATAGGAATACGAGAACTCGCAGCCGCAATAGAGCTGATTGTAGAAATTGTTTTCCTCAATGAGCTCGTAGCGGCGTTTCTGAAGTCCGTCCTTGCGCCAGTTCTTGGCCCAATATTTTACAGGCGGATACATCTGCGCGCCTATGTTGCCGGCCTCGTCGATCTGCCAGAGAGTTTTCCACCTCGACGACGACAACGAGCTGGCTATCATATCGAAACCCAATTCCTGAGCCTTGCGCGCAACCTCACGGAGTCGCATTCGGAAACAAACAGGACAGCGTGGTCCGCGCTCCTTCTTGTCCTCCAGACCCTTTACACATTCCAGCCACACATCATGCTCATATTCGCCGTCTATAAAATCTACTCCTATCCACTGGGCATATTCCACCAGCTCATCGTGCCTCTTGTAATATTCCTCCGATGGGTAAATATTGGGATTGTAATAATATATGGTCGGCTTAATTCCCTGATTGATAAGCCATTCCATAATAGGCGCACTGCACGGTGCACAGCATGCATGTAGAAGTAGTTTCATTTTTATGGTATTAGCTGAAAAAAATTTTACAAAATTACATTTTTTTTTAAATTCGGCACAGGAATTGAAATAAAATAAGCAAGAAAAGTTAAATAGTTAGGTTAGGTTGGTTAATTTTGGGCGCCAGTAGTTTTTTTTACGCTGGCGCTTTTTTATTGTCTACTATTTTTTGTAACTTGCGCCCCGAAATCAAGAATCATAATCAGCATAATGAACAAGATACTAAAAACGATCGCAACTATAGCCATATCAGCATGTTTGACATGCTGTTCGATAATGAGCAGAAACACCGGCGAGGCATCGGTGATAGATGATGGCAAATCCAGGAGCAAGCAGCTGTCGATGATAACAGCCGGCAGCGAGCAACTTGCCCTCATATACAATCCGCTGGCCACAACCATACATCCAACTGTTTTTGCCAAGAAAAACAATCTGAAAGACATAGACTTGTATGTAACGATAAACGACGGCGAGCTGCAGTATTCGAAGGCAAACGCCCAGCTGAGCAACTCGGCGAGCGTGAGGATTTATTACAAGATAATGGCCAGCTACGAGAACACCGAAATCATAGACAGCAGCCAGACCGTGATAAGATTCACCAAAAGCGACCAGCCCAAAAACTACAGCATCAAGCTGAAGCTGAAGCCTGTGGAGAACGACAAATTTGTGGTACAGACCACTGTAACCGACATCAACAGGGGAAAGATGAGCATCCATTTCACCGAGATAGACAAGAACAACCCCTACTCGGCCGACAATTTCATGATAACCGCCCTGGGCGAAAACCAGCCATACACGCTGCCCTACGCCAAGCCGGCATCAGCTCTCAGAATCGACTACCTGAACTCCAAGGCCGCGTATGCCATAGCCAACGGAACGCGTCCGCTGGAGCCACAGATCACGCTGTCGCCATACGCATCGGACCCCGCCGTGGAAGATTCGTCACGCTTTTATAATATAGACAGCACGCGGCTGAGCTTTATCCTGCAATTCAAGAAGCCCGGCCTCTACGGCACCACAGCCGACAGCAACTTTGTACACAACATGGTAATTCCGTGCTTCAACAGCGATTTTCCCAACATCAACACGCCCGAGGAGATGATAAAGCCCCTCGCCTATCTCTGCACGCCGGAGGAGTATAGCCAGCTGATAAGCTCTAAATCGAAGAAACTCGCTGTAGACGAGTTCTGGTACCGCAACAGTCACGACCTCAAGAAAGCCAAGGAGCAGATTAAGAGATACTACACACGTGCCATATACGCCAATCTGTATTTCAGCGACTACCGCGAGGGAGTGCTCACCGACCGCGGAATGCTCTACACGGTACTGGGTCCGCCCAAGATGCTGGCCATAAACAGCGACGGCGAGGTATGGACCTACCGCGACAGCAGAAACGGACAGAATATAAAATTCGTATTCAGAAAACAGAGGTCGCGACTCTGCGGCGACAAATACGTACTGCGCCGAAGCACCGAATACAAGCCATATTGGGACAGGGCAGTAAGCACTTGGCGCAAGGGTAACGTGTTCACATTCTGACGGATAAAAAAACTTAACAATAAATTAAGAAAAATAACAGCAGAAAAATTATCAAAATTGATTTTTTTGGTGTATATTTGCGAATGATAAATCAGTAAATCACTTAATAATATTATAACACAAAAATGAGCAAATTAGATTTGACCCAGTACGGCATCACCGGTTCTACCGTGATCGCCCACAATCCTTCTTATGAGGAGCTCTACAAGGCTGAGATCAACCCAGCACTCGAAGGCTATGAGAAAGGCCAGGAGACAGAGCTCGGCGCTGTAAACGTAATGACCGGTATCTACACCGGCCGTTCACCTAAAGATAAGTACATCGTTGATGACGCTCAGTCACACGACAAGGTATGGTGGACAACAGAGGATTACAAGAACGACAACCACCCAATGTCTGAGGCTGTTTGGGCTTCAGTAAAGGACATCGCCAAGAAGGAGCTCTCTAACAAGAACCTCTATGTAGTTGACGCATTCTGTGGTGCCAACAAGGCTACCAGACTCGCAGTTCGTTTCATCGTTGAGGTTGCTTGGCAGGCTCACTTTGTAACAAACATGTTCATCCAGCCTACCGCTGAGGAACTCGCCAACTTTGAGCCTAACTTCGTTATCTACAACGCATCTAAGGCTAAGGTTGAGAACTACAAGGAACTCGGCCTCAACTCTGAGACTTGTGTTGCATTCAACACCACAACTCGTGAGCAGGTAATCATCAACACATGGTACGGTGGTGAGATGAAGAAGGGTATGTTCTCTATGCAGAACTACTACCTCCCACTCCAGGGCATCGCTTCTATGCACTGCTCTGCAAACTGCAACATGGAAGGCAAAGAGACAGCTATTTTCTTCGGTCTTTCAGGTACAGGTAAGACTACCCTCTCTACCGATCCTAAGAGAAGACTCATCGGTGACGACGAGCACGGCTGGGACGACGAGGGCGTATTCAACCTCGAGGGTGGCTGCTACGCTAAGGTTATCGGCCTCTCTAAGGAGAACGAGCCGGACATCTACGGCGCTATCAAGAGAAACGCTCTTCTCGAGAATGTAACTGTTGACGCTAACGGCAAGATCGACTTCGCTGACAAGTCAGTTACTGAGAACACACGTGTTTCTTACCCAATCAACCACATCAACAACATTCAGCCAGGTTCATCTGCTCCAGCTGCCAAGAACGTAATCTTCCTCTCAGCTGATGCATTCGGTGTATTGCCTCCAGTATCTATCCTTACTCCAGAGCAGACACAGTACTACTTCCTCTCTGGCTTCACCGCTAAGTTGGCTGGTACAGAGCGCGGTATCACCGAGCCTACTCCAACCTTCTCTGCTTGCTTCGGCCAGGCATTCCTCGAGCTTCACCCAACAAAGTACGCTCAGGAGCTCGTTAAGAAGATGAACATGTCAGGTGCCAAGGCTTACCTCGTTAACACTGGTTGGAACGGTACCGGCAAGCGTATCTCTATTCCTGATACACGTGGTATCATCGACGCTATCCTCGATGGCTCTATCCTTCAGGCTGAGACAAAGATGATTCCTATGTTCAACTTCCAGGTTCCTACCGCTCTTCCAAAGGTAAATCCTGCTATCCTCGACCCACGCGATACATACGCTAACGCTTCTGAGTGGGAAGTTAAGGCTAAGGATCTCGCAGCCCGCTTCATCAAGAACTTCGAGAAGTACACCACAAACGAGGCTGGCAAGGCTCTCGTTGCCGCTGGTCCACAGCTCTAATTCTTATAAGGGAAGGATGTACGCATAAATTTGTACACTCATAACTCACACTTTTTTACTCTGGCTCCTGGGATGGTGTATGCCGTTCCAGGAGTTTTTTATCTAATTTTTTAAATAGAAAAAAAATGATTATTTTTAGAAAAGGTTATTCAAAAGAAAACTGGAAAAAATATATAAAATTAAGAAGAAACAAATCAAGATATAATTGGATTATACTTAATGATACCACGAAATTTTTAAATTTCAAGCAAAAGGAATTTACAGCGCAACAAATAGCGCAAAGCAAGGATGGTATAATATTCCAAAGCATTGTTCACTTGTTTAAACTAGAATTACAACTTAGTTATCAACTGAACAGGACTCATTATATATCGGAAATTACAGGATGGGCAATGCAATTGATTGATGCAATAAAGAGAGACAAGACTGTTCAAGAGCCCAAATACGTAATTAATATATTTGTTGCTAAAAATTCGTTTGACAGCATCCAAAAGAAAATGAAATCGCATTTTAGCCAAAAATATAAATGGAGAGGTAAAATAGATGAATTACAATACGTTATGGTTATAGAAAAACTAATAAATCTTCTCTATTGCTCCACCAAAGAAGAAGTTATAAATATGCTGAATAAATTGTATCCGGAAAATTAATAACAAAAACTCCCGAACTTGCCTTAGGCCAAGGCTCGGGAGTTATTTATATAAAGAATGAAAAACGGCAAAAAAACAAAGTCCTACGTACCTTGGGGAAAATCAAAATGGGTATGGCAAAACATTCACAGATACCAATTCAAGCTTGGAATGGCTCTGTTGATGAATAAGTCGATAGTACAAAATGCGATATTCCTAAGGTATGGCAAAGGTATCATAGACCAAAACCACAGAAGGTGGTGCATAGGGAGACTATATGTGTACGCCGGCGACTTTTTTGATTTCAAGGCAAAAAAGCAAAGTGACGAGAAAGCGTGGACACTAATGAGAAACGACGTTCGTAATCATATAGACGAATACACGGAATTGATAAACGATACATGGGACTATTATCACTACTCCATCGTTACCAAGCCTGAGGAAGTAATCGCTGAATGGAATTTCATAGAGCAAGTACTGCGAAAGACTAATCACAATATAGATTTGCTTTACGAAGCTCTAGAAAAGGAATTTCCTTTGGAAGATTACAGAAAAAACGAAGCATAGCACTACAAGCTCCCGGGCTTGCGATAAGCAGGTTCGGGAGTTTTTTTGTTTTTGAGTTTTACAAATAATTTGATTATATTTGCGGAAACGAAAAAAACAGACCATGGCATACGAGCTTAGACTATTCGACGAGGTGATCCTGAAGTTCAAGGTGGAGAAAACTCAACTTGAAAGGAATTACTATATAATAATTGATTTCGATAAAAAGAAAACTAACCTGCTACCTGTAGGTATGAAACCAACAGACAATGATTTGCAGAAGTTTCTGGAATCTCGTGTAATTCCCAAAAACAGAGAATTTGTGGATGAGATTCTTGCAACTCAAGGCCTTACAATAGATAACACAATAGGGATAATCAATATTTGCAAAGGTTTGTCACTCAATGATTCTTATTGGATTACAGAAGAAGGCTTTGAAGGGTCTTTTGAGCAATATAATCTATTTGACAACAATTTCACAAGAGTTTTGGCATTGGTGGCATATACAGGATATGGCACAAGTACCAAAAAGGGCTTTACGTCCTCTCCCGAATACACCACAAACGGAATGTTGAAGAAATGCTGGAGAAGAATCGACGGTAATATCTACCTCTACAAAGGAGGTTCTTCGGGATTCGCCAACTCTGGAAATGAGCCTTATTCCGAGTTTTACGCCGCTCAAATTGCTGAAAAAATGGGAATTCAGCATATCGATTACAATTTGGCGAAATGGAAGGGCGTGTTGTGTTCCACCTGCAAACTATTCACAAACAAGGAAACAACATTTGTTCCGATATACAAATTTGTGGATAATTACAACATTGACTCAATCAACGATTTCCTGAAATCCCTTGGAAACGAATTCTACGAGCCATTTTGCGATATGCTGATTTTCGACGCGCTTGTCCACAACACCGACCGACATTTTGGAAACTTTGGTCTGCTCGTGGAAAGCCGTACAAACAAGATATTGCAGTTTGCGCCATTGTTCGACCACGGAATCTCGCTTTTCAGCGAGGCAATGGAAAGTGATTTCAAAAATATTGATGAATATTTCAAGAAGAAGAATCCTCCATACAATATGACCTGGGATTCCATCGTGAAATACTTCCTCGGCCCATCCCAGAAATCGAGACTCCGCAAGCTGATAGGCTTCAGGTTCAAGCGCCACTCCCGCTACAATCTCGACAAGAAACGCCTGAAGGCAATTGAGGATTTCATTCAGAGAAGAGTGGATTATCTGCTGAATTATTGAATTCAAGTTTGGCTAAATCGACAAAAAATTCATCGATTTAGCCAACTCTCAGCGGAGGTTACGAAATATTATTCTACTGATATTCTGATACTTAACTTTTCAAAAACTGCTAAAAAGTGCGAAATATTTTGCGAAAAATTTCGATGATTTTTTGCAAGTTTTTATCAAGCCATAAGGTCATTGAGCGAGAGCTGCCAATGAATGTTTTTTGAATAGGCATTTGCCTTAAGCCCCTTGGTGGTGATAAGCACAGGCACAAAACCGCCTGAGGTCTTGGTCTCGGAGCGGAAAGTCTCTATCCTATTGTTAATCTTCGACATCTCCTCTTCCTCAAGAGGGTATTTCTCCTGAGAGTATTTCACCTCGCAGATATTTGTGATACCGTCGCGACGCTCTATCACAATATCAATCTGAGCCTTACGGCCATTCTCGGTGGCAAGTCTGCTGCGCCACGAATAGAACTCGCAGGACACAACATCGAGCCTGAGCGCCGACTTTATCTGCTCGATATGCGAAAGACACACTTTCTCGAATGTAAGGCCGTACCAGGTGTTAATCGTTGGCGTGCTGGCGTTCTTTATCCAGAAATGCGTATCGTTCGACTTCCCTTTCACAAACTCCAGATAAAACATCACGAAGAAATCCATCAGCTGATAAATGCCTCCCTGCGATGATATCTTCGACTGCTTGATCCTGTAGAAACGCACAAGGTCGCAGTTTACAAGATTTTCCAGAAGTTTGGAAAGTGTGCCGTTTGCGCTCGTCTTAAGCCCGGCGGCTATTTCCTCGCGCGTAAGTCCGCTTTTCTTCTTCCACAGCAGCTCGATAATCTGCATATATGGCTCGGGCGTGTTGAAAAGTATCTTGAAGAGCCTGTCGTATTCCTTCCTGAGTTTTGGATTGCTTCCCCAAAACATAGCGTCGATATTCTGTGCGAGGCTCAATGCCGAATCCAGAAGGCTAAGATAATACGGAATTCCGCCAAGTATCATGTAAGTCTGCAAGGCAATCAGCTTGTCGGAGGCGAATTTTATGGATTTCAGATATGCGTGGGTCTCCTTCAATGTAAACTGCCGGAGATGAATCTCGTGAGTAATCCTGTCGTAGAGGCCGCCGTGATTGTCGATGATATTATCAATCATCCATGAGGTGGAGCTTCCGCATACTATCAGCATCAAATTGCCCTGAAGCGAGGCCCAGGAGTTCCAAAAATATCCGAGAGCATCCACAAAGCCCGACCTTAATGTATCGAAACATGGCAACTCGTCAATGAAAATCACGCATCGCTTTTTCTTGTCCATACGCTCCAAGAGGAAATGACGAAGCTCGCGGAAAGCCTCAATCCAGTTTTGCGGAGTATTGGAAACCTCGTAACCGTAACTATCGAGAGCGTCCACAAAAGCCGCCATCTGAACATCCTTGTTGCCGTTCATAACGCCTGTTACAGAGAATGTAAGCTTGTTTCTGAAAACCTCGTTGATAAGGAATGTCTTGCCGACTCTGCGCCTGCCATATACAGCCACAAACTCAGCCCGCTTGGATTTCGCGAATGTATTCAACTGCGAAATCTCGTATTCTCTGCCAATAATTTTCATAAAATTTTATGTTAAAATTTCAACAATCGAAAAAGTTTATTGCTTGATTTTCAGCACAAAGATAATAATAATAATCGAATATTGTATGGCTAAATCGCAAAAAAAATTAATCGATTTAGCCAAAAATAAGCCCCATCTTTGGCTAAATCGACGAAAATTTCATCGATTTAGCCAACTCTCAGCGGAGGTTTCAAAATGTTATTTTGCTGATATTCTGATACTTAACTTTTCGAAAACTGCAAAAAAGTGCGAAAAATTTTGCGAAAAATTTCGATGATTTTTTTGAAAATTGCATATCAGCTGATAGCAAAAAATATAACACGTTATCAGCTGATAGCAAAAAAATATAACATGATATCAGCTGATGGCAAAAAATATAACACGCTATCAGCTGAAAAAAAACTAATAAGGCCATTTGTCGGTGGCGTCGGTGTACCAGGTCTGGACAGAGAAGTTGCAGATATTGGTGTATGAATCAGCAACCAAACTTGTAAAAGCATCGGCATGCTTGGGCGAGCAGGAGAATGTAAGGTATATATAGAAAACCGGATTGTTTTCCTCGATGTTCTTGAAGGATATCCATGCACGCCCGATATTGGTGGGCGAGATTGACAACCCCCTCCAATCTTCGGCCGCAAAGCCGAAAATCTGGCCAGCTGATGATCCTACATAACGGAAGTCAGAAATCTTGACCTTGAAATTGTCGCTGTCGAGAGGCGGAGTGGAAGGGCCGTCGAATACATCGGAAACGGCCTGTGTGTAGAATATAATTTTGTCCGGTTTCTTGTTGTAGGAAATCTTGAGTACGGTGTTGTACTGAATGGTCTTGCCGGTGGCGTAGTCACTGGCATTGTTGAAGTAGAACCATACGGGCGCGCCCGATACAACTTCCACATGGCAGAAGGGATCGAGACTCTGGGCGGATGAATTGGTTATCAGCTGAAAAACCAAATACAACGGAAATAATATATGATAAAAATACTTCATTATTTAAAATAATCTGCTTGCACATAAAAACAGGCCTGCGAGGCGTAATAGCCTGGTGACTTGTCGGATAGCGGGGATGCATCTGACGGCTCTATAGAGAATCTGACTATGAAATCCATCTGATACCTGGATCCAAACTGATTTTTTTTCACAAGTCCTTCGGCCAAATCTGTACCTGATGCAGAGAGTTTTATGTTGCTTTTCACATTCCAGCTGTATGCGTCGAAATCGCCAGGGGCTATCGACAAATTGCCAAAATATACAGCCTCTACATTTATACTGATATTCTGAACACTCATATCGGCTGACGGGCCGTCGAAATTCTCAGCATTGGATTTTACGCAAAATTTCCAAGACTCGGGCGCCTTGAAGAAGAATACCCTGAGCCTGGATGTGTATGCAAGTGTCTTGCCTTGGGTAATATCGTCGATAGTGCTGAGATTGAACATCGCCGGACTGCCCGACACTACCTCCACATGACAATACGGATCGATGGTCTGGGAGTAGGCCACACGTATCAGCTGGAATAATAATGATAATATGATAATGAATGCCCGGTAATTCATTTTTGTTTTCTATTTGACGCAAAATTATAATAAAAAATTGATAAACTAACTTTTTTTTGAAAGAAGAGAAAAAATTATTAAATATTATAAAAAAATTGAAAAAGAAAATTTATATTTGCACTCTGAAAACTAAAGCCAGAAATTTAGAAAATATTAAATATAATATGAAAGTTTTGAAATTTGGAGGTACATCGGTATCCTCCGTTGAGACAGTAAACAACATCAGCGCAATTCTCAAGAAGACTTCTGAGAAGCAGATTATCGTATGCTCGGCCCTCAGCAAGGTGACTAACATGCTTACCGAGGCGGCAGAGAAGGCAGCCGCCGGCGACATGTCTTACAAGGACATGTGCGCCCAGATTGAGAAACGCCACTACGATTTTATAGACCAGCTAATAGCTCAGGATCAGCAGGAGAACCTCAAGGACATTATCCACGACCACATCGTGAACCTTGAGAAGGTGCTCGACGCCATCAATTTCCTCAATGAGCAGAGCGAGCGCGCATATTATATAATAGTAAGCTTCGGCGAGAAGATGAGCAACGCCATCATTTACCGTTTCCTCCAGATCCACAATGGAAACGTGGGCTATCTCGACTCGTCTCAGATAATAATAACACGCAATGTGAACGGCAAGGAGCATGTAAACCGCTCTATCACATACAAGAACATCAAGGACAACTGGGATCCAAAGTACGATATCACAGTGGCTCCGGGCTTTATCTCGAAGAGCGAGAAGGGCTATGCCACAACTCTCGGCCGTGGCGGCAGCGACTACACAGCCGCTCTCTACGCAGCAGCTCTCGACGCCGACCTTCTCGAGATCTGGACCGACGTGAGCGGTATCTACACATCAGACCCACGCAAGGTGAAGGATGCATCGCCATTGGCAAAGGTAAGCTACAAGGAGGCCTTGGAGCTCTCAAACTTCGGCGCCAAGGTGATCTACGCTCCTACAATTCAGCCTGTATTGGAGAAGAACATCCCAATGGTGATCCTCAATACATTCCGTCCCGACGACAAGGGTACTCTCGTGACAGCCGAGACCGACCAGACCAAGCCCATCAAGGCATTCTCCACAATGGACGATATCGCAATGCTCACATTCTCAGGCAC
>JAZQPB010000311.1:0-4246 GCA_045628165.1 Bacteroidales bacterium
GCGCGAGAGGTTGGCAATGGCCCTTATCCTTCCCGTGGCCACCTCCATTACTATTGCTATTCCATTCTCGGCGTTATGGGCGGCGAGTTTTTTGCGGAGGCTCTTCTCCACAATGTCCTGAAGGTTTACATCTATGGTGGATACCACGTCCATGCCGTCCACGGGGTCCACATCAGAATACGAGTTCATGGGATACATCTCGCCCGACGACAGACGCTTCATGAGCTTGGTGCCCTTGGATCCGGCCAGCTTGTCGTCGTAGGCGGCTTCCATGCCCACCACTCCGTGACCGTCGCGTATGTAGCCAAGCGAGCGCGATGCCAGCGACTTGTGGGGCTGATTGCGCACCCATTTCTGCTCGGAGATAAAACCGCACTTGCCGCGCCCGTTGATGAATATCGGAAACTGGCGCATGGTGGTAAGCTGCGAGAGCGTAACACCGTTGCGCACAAGGAAATATTTCGACTTCTTGGTGAACGCCTCCCTGAATCTCTTGGAATAAGCCTCTGCCGATGTATCGCCGAACAGGCGGTTCATGCACCTGGCCAGCGAATCTACGTTGCGGTAAAATATCGAGTCGGTGAGTCCCTTTACCGAGAGATCCCAGTGGATGGAATACATAGGCATGGATGTAGCTAATATGCGACCGTCGTAGGCGCATATATCGCCGCGGAATGGCTCCACGTCTATGGTCTTGATGGTGGCGATGCGGTCTTTCCACGAATCGTCGGACTGGAGTACGATAATGCGTATCAGCACCGAGAGCATGGCAATGGCCACCAGCACAAAAACCACAAACAGCCATGTCATGATATTTTTCTTAGTAACATCTGCTGCCATAGTCAGTTCATTTTTTTGTATTCGTCCTCAAAATCGTTGAAGTCGTTCACATATTCGCGCATGGGCATCTCCATCATCTCCTCCACAAGCGAGTCTTCGCGCTCAAACTTGTCGATAACGAAATACATGGGCGGCACGTGCTGCTCGTGGACTCCAATCTGCTGTTTCTCTACCCGGGCCGATACCTCGGTCTCCTTGCTGATATTCATCAGCTGGCCCGCAATGGTGATGGATTCGGCCCTTAGGTCACGAACCTCCTTCCGGAGATTGATATTGGTCTTTATCAAAGCCTCCGACACATTGCGGTTGGTAATGTATACCAACGCCATCAGTACCAGGAAAATGAGAAATGGAATTATCTTGGCGAAGTCTTCGGAGCGGAAGTAGCTTCCGTCGATAATGGATTTGGGATTGAACCTGGCAGGAGCAGGTGCCTCCGGCTCGGGCGGAATGTAACCATCGCCGGCACCTTCCACAGGATCGTCGGAAAACGACGGGTCGCCTATTACGGAGCCCAGTCCGCCATCCTCTCCCGAAAAAGGATCAGATTGTTCATCTAAGTCGCCGCCCAGGAAATCCTCGAGCGATGGCATTGCGCCGTTTCCGGATACACGGTCGTATGCCTCATTCAACGACTCCACATTTCCATTTTCCAAATTTTCGTCAATATTGTCTTCCCTATTATCAAAGTCGTCGTAGTTTGTCATTTGTATATCAAAGTCTTAAACTAAATTATAAAAACTAATCGTAATTGTACACAGTGCGCTCGGCTATCCTGAGCTTGGCGCTGCGTGAGCGCGAGTTGGCCTCCAGCTCCTCGTCGCTTGGGGTTATCACCTTGCGGTTTACGGCCTGGAACGGGGCTATCACGTTTCCGTAGAAATCCTTCTCCTCCTTGCCCTCCAAGTTGCCGGCCTTTATGAAGTTCTTTACAGGGCGATCCTCCAGAGAGTGATATGTCATTATCACGAGACGGCCTCCCTCCTTGATGGCGCCTGTGGTGGCCTTCAGAAACTCGTGGAGCACCTCTATCTCGCCATTCACCTCTATGCGCAGGGCCTGAAACATGGTGGCGAGGTACTTATTCTCCTGATGCAGGGTCACGCACTTGCCGGCCGCTGATATCAGGTCGCTCACGGTAACTATGGGCTTCTCGCCTCGGTAGGCCACAATGTTCTGGGCCAGATGCCATGCGTTCTTTATCTCGCCGTAATCGAGGAATACGCGCTTCAGCTGTTCGGCAGAATATGTATTCACGAGCTCGCGGGCCGAGAACTTGGCGTCCTGATTCATCCTCATATCGAGGGGAACATCGAAACGGAACGAGAATCCGCGCTGTGCATCGTCGAAATGATGGCTCGATACGCCGAGGTCAGCTAATACGCCATCTATCTTGGGACATCCCGCCAGCCTGAGAAACTGTGCGAAATATCTGAAGTTGCTTCGGAAGAAAACGATCCTCGGGTCGTCGGGCACATTGTCCATGGCGTCGGCATCCTGATCGAAAACGAAGAGCCTGCCGTCGTCGTCCAGGCGGTCGAGAATCGCCTTGGAGTGGCCGCCGCCGCCGAATGTTACGTCGGCATATACGCCCGAGGGATTGATATTCAATCCCTCGAGACACTCATCCAGCATTACTGGCTTATGATAGAAACATTCCATAATATCCAAAGGAATTAAATATTAATATTACCCAAAAAATCTGCCGCCATCTGAGCGAAATCCTCAGCTGATGGCCTGCTTGCATTGTAAATATCTGTGTCCCAGACCTCGATCTTGTCGTCGAGGCCGAGAACAAAGATATCAGTCTTCAACTCTGTCTGCTGCAAGAGACGCTTCGGAACCAGCAGTCTGTTGCTTGCATCGAGCTCCACCTCGGCGGTGTCCTTGAAGAACTCGCGGAGGAAGGCGTTGTGCTGACGGTTGAATGGATTGAGGTGCGCCTTAACAGCTTCTACACGCTGCTGCCAGCTGCTCAAAGTGTAAATCGTCAGGCATTTCTCGTAGAGATCTTTCTTGAGCACAAAGGTACGCGCAGAGCTCTCCTCCCCCGCCCCGATCTGCTCCACAAAGGCAGAAGGGAACTGGAAGCGACCCTTTGAGTCAAGTTTTATTTGAAAATCTCCAGTAAAAATGCACATGATAGTTCATCTTAAAATGCGTTCCAAAATTAGACAATATTTTTGGAAATTCCACCACTTCGCCCCACTTTTTCCCACTTTTTCGAAAAATATTTTTTATCAGGCTGATAATAAGGAGATTAAAAAAAGTGCAAGCATACAAAAAAAAACACAGTGAAAACCACACACAAAAACCCATAGTAAAAATCCCAAAACTACGTTTTGCGATTTTTACTATGGGTTAACAGATGCTACGCTCGACCCACTCCGGGGTCGGATGGAATATTACAAAACCGTTAATCCTTTCTGCGCTATGCTTACAAGCTTTCGCTGTATCAGAAGTTTTATAAGGCTGTCGGCCTCGCCTGTGCCTGATTTGGAATTGACTACGCCACCTTGCACGACCTCACCATCAAGATATGAGAAAATACCGGCGTGGGATTAATTCTTCCATCTTTTCAGCACTTCAATAGTTTTTTCTACAGAAAATGGAATTGGGTCAGATCCGGATATTTTGCCGTTGATCTCCACGAAATACGACATCGTGGAGTTTCCTATATTGATTACTGCATTGCCGACGTTGGCCACAAGTACAAGAGTTCCATTCACCTTGGGCTCTATGTGCCAGCCTTCCAGCAAATCGTCATCTGTATTCTTGAGCATTTTCTTGAAATTCTTCAAGGTATCTTTTTCTAAAGGCAAGGCGTCCTGTCCATCCCAACCAATTTTATATTCTTGAAAATCAGACAAGTCGCTCAACAAATCAATATGATTCTTGCCATATAGTATTTCGGTGTGTTCTTCAGTCTTGGATTTCGACAGATTCTTCCAAAAAGTCTTCAACTTATCGAAAAACCACAATTTGTCCTCGTATTCCAAATTCTGGAATACGCTAAAGGCCTCATCTCTCGTAATTATTGCTTCCATATTATTTCGTTTTTCTATTTTCGGCAAAGATAAAAAAAATACCACGAACCACCAAAAACAATTTCCGGCGGTTCGTGGTAATTAATGTTTATGCGTCAATGGTTATCGAGACGTGCCATGGGCGCGTCTCTACTGCTTCTCGGTGAAATAGCCTGGCTGTCCAGCCTTGTCGATGCGGGCGTAGGTGCAAGGGTAATACTCTTTTTTATAGTCAGGATTACTGAAACCATTGCCTCCCACAAGTCTATAACATAGTTCGAACACCTGCTCATTGATATTTGCTATTGAGTTCAATGAGAATTTATCTGAAGCATAGACTGGTGTCAACGAAGAACATTCCTTGAACATTTTCTCCATGG
>JAZQPB010000312.1:0-26514 GCA_045628165.1 Bacteroidales bacterium
TCCTTGCGGTCCTGACGGGCAAAACCGAAATAAGGAATCACTGCGGCAATCTTGTAGGCTGATGCGCGGCGGGCTGCGTCGATCATGAGCAGGAGCTCAAGAAGGTTGTCGGCAGGGGTAAATGTTGACTGCACGATGAACACGTATGCGCCGCGTACCGACTCCTCGAGACAAGGCTGGTACTCTCCGTCGCTATAATGGTTCATTGTTACTTCTCCAAGCTTTGTTCCAAAAGCTGTGGCTATTTTCTCTGAGAGGTACTTGGAGGTGGTACCTGAGAAAATCTTAATGTTAGAAGTTGATGCCATTGTATATTGTTTTAGTTATATCATTACTTGATTACAAAGTTGATCATCTTGCCGGGAACAACGATGAGCTTAACGATGGTCTTGCCCTCAAGCTGTTTCTGTACGCGGTCGTTGCTCTTTGCCATCTCCTCGAGTGCGACCTTGTCGGCGTCGGCTGGAAGATCGAGAGTGAACTTGGTCTTGCCGTTGAATGCTATTGGGTAGCACTTGGTGCTGTCCACTGTGAGAGCCTCATCGTACTCTGGGAATGCGGCGTTGTTGATGCTGTCGGTGTGGCCAAGCTGTTTCCAGAGCTCCTCGGTGATATGAGGCGCAAATGGAGCGAGACAGATTGTGAGAGGCTCCAGGATTGCGCGCTTGTTGCACTTGAGGGCCTGAAGCTCGTTTACCGAGATCATGAATGTGCTGACAGAGGTGTTGTAAGAAAGCTCGAGAATGTCGCTCTCCACCTTCTTGATGGTCTTGTGGAGAACCTTGAGCTCCTCAGCTGTTGGAACCTCGTCAGATACATTGATATTGCCGCTCTTGTCGTTGAAGAACAGACGCCAGAACTTGTTGAGGAATCGGCTTACACCCTCTATTCCGCCAGTATCCCAAGGCTTGCTCTGCTGGATAGGGCCGAGGAACATTTCGTAGAGACGGAGAGTATCTGCACCGTACTTCTCAACGATTGAGTCAGGATTTACAACGTTGTACATAGACTTGCTCATCTTCTCGATGGCCCAGCCGCAGATGTACTTGCCGTCCTCGAGAATGAACTCGGCTGTGGCAAACTCAGGTCTCCAGGCCTTGAATGCCTCGAGATCGAGAACGTCGTTTTTCACGATATTAACGTCAACGTGAATTTCCTGTGTGTCGTGCTCATCCTTGAGATTGTATGATACGAATGTATTTGTATTCTTGATACGATATACGAAGTTTGATCGACCCTGAATCATACCCTGGTTAACGAGCTTGCGGAAAGGCTCGTCCTTGCAGATAACGCCGAGGTCGAAGAGGAACTTGTCCCAAAAGCGTGAGTAGATAAGGTGGCCTACAGCATGCTCGGTACCGCCGATGTAGAGGTCCACATCCTGCCAGTAATCGTTGGCCTCCTTTGAAACCAGAGCCTCGTTGTTGTCAGGGTCCATATAGCGGAGGTAGTAGGCTGATGATCCGGCGAAACCTGGCATTGTGGAGAACTCGTACTTGTAGCCATCAGCTGTCTGCCAGTTGGCTGCGCGCGAGAGAGGTGGCTCGCCGCTCTCGGTAGGCAGGTATGAGTCGATCTCAGGAAGAGTCAATGGAAGCTGGTCGGTAGAGAGCATGTGTGCGATGCCGTCCTTGTAATATACAGGGAATGGCTCACCCCAGTATCTCTGACGTGAGAAGATGGCGTCGCGGAGGCGGTAGTTTACCTTGCGGTTGCCGATGCCGCGCTTCTCCACCTCGTCGATGGCGGCCTTCTTGGCCTCGAGAACCTGCATGCCGTTGAACATGCCTGAGTTCATCATTACGCCTTCCTTGGCGTCGTAGCTCTGCTCGCTGATATCAGCGCCCTCGATGAGAGGTATTATAGGGAGATTGAATTTCTTTGCGAAAGCGTAGTCGCGGCTGTCGTGGGCTGGCACTGCCATGATGGCGCCTGTACCGTAGCCAACGAGCACGTAGTCGGAGATCCATACAGGAATCTTGTCGCCGGTGAATGGGTTGATGGCGTAGGCACCGGTGAACTGACCGCTAACTGTGTGGGTATCAGACATACGCTCGAGCTCTGTACGCTTGGCGGCGCCTGCAATGTAGGCCTCCACGGCGTCCTTGCACTCGGGAGTGGTAATCTGACGTACGTACTCGCTCTCAGGAGCAAGCACCATGAATGTTACGCCGTGAACTGTATCAGCACGGGTGGTGAATATCTTGAGTTTTACATCAGAATTGTCGATATCGAAAAACATCTCGCAACCCTCTGACTTGCCGATCCAGTTGCGCTGCATATCCTTGAGTGAGTCGGTCCAGTCGATGGTGTCGAGGCCGGTGAGGAGTCGCTCGGCATAGGCTGATACTCTCAGCAACCACTGCTCCATAGGCTTCTGCTCCACTGGGTAGCCTCCGCGGACAGAGAGACCGTCCTTAACCTCGTCGTTGGCGAGCACAGTGCCGAGTTTTGCGCACCAGTTCACCATAGTCTTGGCGCGGTAGGCAAGGCGGTATGCGTCGATGATGGAAGCCTTCTCTGACTCCTCCATACCATTCCAGACTGCTGCTGGGAATGTTGGAACATCAGAATGGGCGGCGTTCACCTTCTCGTTTCCGTTGGTCTCGAACTCCTTGATGAGGTTCTCGATAGGCTGGGCCTTCTTTGTATTATTGTCGAAATAGTGATTGTACATCTGGATGAACGCCCACTGTGTCCACTTGTAGTACTTGGGATCGCAAGTGCGGAGTTCGCGGCTCCAATCGTATGAGAAGCCGATTTTCTTGAGCTGAGAACGGTAACGCGCAATGTTGTTCTCGGTAGTTACGGCAGGGTGCTGACCTGTCTGGATGGCGTACTGCTGGGCAGGAAGACCGAAAGCGTCGTAGCCCATAGGATGGAGCACGTTGAAGCCCTTGAGCCTCTTGTAACGGCTGTAGATATCGGATGCAATGTATCCGAGTGGGTGTCCAACGTGGAGACCAGCGCCCGATGGATATGGGAACATATCCAGAACGTAGAACTTAGGTCTGTCGGACTTGTTGCTTACTTTATAAGTATCATTCTCCTCCCAGTACTTCTGCCAGAAGGTTTCTATTTCACGGTGATTGTATTCCATTTGTATAAATATATTTATAACCGCAAAAGTAATAAATATTTTTTAGTTAATGGAAGTATTTTGAGTAATTTTATTGTAAAGAATTGGAAGAAGGAGAAAAAACTCATTTTATCTTGTCGGGAGAATAAAATCACCATCATTTTATCCAGTCGGGAGAATAAAATTAACCCAATTTTATTTTGTCGATTGGATAAAATGCAGTATTTTTGCAGAAAACATTTGCACTATGATACAGAAATCCATAATATACGAAGTACTTAAAAAGAACAGGGAAGAAATTGCGAATCAAAAAGTTATACACAGAGATTTCGATTTCGTGGAAGAGGCCAGCTATGCCCTTGTGGGTGTAAGGCGCTCTGGAAAATCATATCTGCTATATCAGCTGATACAGGGATTCCTGAAAAAAGGTATTTCCTGGGACGAGATGCTGTACATAAACTTTGAGGACGAGCGACTGCTTGGCATGACAACTGAGGACCTAAATTCAATCCTGGAGGTCCACTACACAATGTCGGAAAAGAAACCGACACTGTTCCTCGACGAGATTCAAAACATCCCTTACTGGGAAAAATTTGTAAGGCGGCTTGCCGACACAAAGCATAAACTCTTCATCACAGGAAGCAATGCGAAAATGCTGTCGTCAGAAATAGCCACTACACTTGGAGGCCGTCTGATAATAAAGGAGGTGTTTCCGTACAGTTTTACTGAATACCTGAAGGCACGCAAATGCAAGATAGACAACGACTCGCTGCTGATTACAAACAAGAGAGCCGAGATAAAAAGACATTTCAAGGAATATTTCACCAACGGAGGATTCCCCGAATGCGCCAACTATTCATCGAAGAGAGATTACCTGAGTTCGGTGTATCAGAAAATATACCTTGGCGACATAGCAAGCCGCAACAATATCGAAAACAGGTATGCCCTGCGCCTTATGTTCAAAAAAATAGCCGAAAGCGTCTGTCAGCCAATGTCTTTCAACAGACTTACTAACATACTTAAATCTACCGGCACAAAAATATCTGTAAGTTCCATAATCAACTATATTGAGTATTCTACCGCGGCATTTCTGATTTTCCCAATCAGAAACATAGCGGACAACCTTACGGAAAGGGAAACCAACCCCAAGTATTACTTTGTGGACAACGGAATACTTAGCCTGCTGATGATGGACAGCGATTCGCTGCTGCTCGAGAACCTGACGGCAGTATATTTGCTGAGAAAATACGGAACCGACCAGAATGTATTTTTCTACAACCACAATGTGGAAATAGATTTCTATGTTCCCGACGATGGCCTCGCAATACAGGTAAGCTACGACATATCGCAATCGTCGGATACTTACGACCGCGAGACCAAGGCTTTCGTGCAGTTTTCCAAATACATCGACTGCAAGAGATGCCTTCTGTTGACATACGACACAGAAGACACCATAATCCGCGACGGCGTTACCATCGATATCCTTCCATTCTGGAAATGGGCTCTGCAATTAGGAATCTAACCCTCCACCGCTTCTCCCTCCTCGCAAACCTTCCTCATCTCGCCATCGCTGAGGAGCCAGGTCTCGCCGTGGAATTCCCTGATGCTGCCTTGTTGGAAATAGAAACTGCCGTCGGGAAGGGCGTAGAACTTGTGGCCGATGCTGTCGGGGATGGAGATATCTTCGTATATTTTTAAGCCATCAAGAATGTCGTGGCGGTTCTTGTTTAAATGCGGTATTATCTGAATATCAGTGAGTCCGAGACCCGGGAAAAATCTCTTGTAATTGGGGTCAAGCGCCTCGCCCGGCTCCTCGGGAACGGAGTAAACCTCTGACGCGCTGTTCATACTTCCGGCGCTGATGCCGACAATCATTCCACTGAAATCTTTGAGGATTTCAGCCAAGCCCATTTCCATAAAAAACTTGTTCTGAGAGGGCACGTGTCCGCCGCCAAGTATCAGCATATCGCTGTCAAGCACTATCTCGCGGGCCATACGGATATTGCGACGGTCCAATCCGCGGAACTGTCGGAATGTAAAGCCTATCCGCTCCAGCATATCCCAGAAAGCTGATACGTGGCCGTCGTTCTCGTGGTAATCGTCGGGAGTGGCGGTTATATATGTGCAGCTCATACGCTTGTGGCTGTTAAGGAGCAACAGGCGCTTGAATCCGTTCTTGTGGTTTATCTCTGGTGTGCCCTCTACGCAGGGACTGCTTGTCAGCAATAATGTAATCATAAAAAATGTTTTGGACAAAGGTAAGGCTATTTATCCAATTGTCCAAAACATTTTAAATCATTAGAAAACGTCGCTTCGCTCAAAATTTTTATAAAATCGTTTTATAATTTTTTTAGCGGAGTTTTGCCCGAAATCTTGGGCCAAAATTTTGCAAAAATCTCTTTGTCCCTATCGGGACGAGGTTGGATATATTTATACAAAGTCCCGTAGGGACTGAAAAATTTTTGAATGATTTTTGCCCGCTATTTCGGGCAGACAATCAAGGATTTATGGAAAAAGATTTTTGATAAATTTTGAGCGAAGCGACGTCTTTTCATAAATTACAAAACCTTCTCCATAAAGTACGAGATCTGTGGACGCCACCAGCACCAGTCGTGCGCCACATCGTGACCCCAGTAGTCGAACCAGACATTGTTGACACCGCGGCGGTGGAGTATCTCGTCGAGTCGGCGGGTTGAGGCCAAGAGGTCGTCTTCCCAGTTGCCCTGACCCACACAGATAATTATGCGGCGGTTGCGGTACTCGTTCCAGTAATAGTGGTCGTCAGGCATATGGGTAAGGTAATCCTCGGGACTGTTGGAATACACCAGCTCGTCGCTGTAGTTTCCAAAGAAATAGCTTGCGTGGTACAATCCCGACTGAGCTATCAGGGTATCGAAGATATCAGGCCTGCGGAAAAAGAAATTGGCCGAGTGGAATCCGCCCATAGAGCAGCCCGTGGCTATCAGGTGTCCGCGGTCGCCAATCTCTGGAACCAACTCATCCACAATGTAATGATACCAGCGCTCGTGCTGCTCTATGCGCCAGCGGCAGTCGCCCTGCTCGTTGCTCCAGGTCTCCCAATCGATGCCGTCGAGGCAGACAACCCTGAGGCGTCCGCTCTCGATGAATCCCGACAACTGATCTATCATTCCGAAATTCTCGTAATCATAGAAACGGCCATTCTGCGATGGGAACACCAACGCTGTCTTGCCCGAATGTCCGTAAACCTTGTATTCCATATCGCGGCCGAGCGAATGGCTGTAATGTTTTCTGTATTCTATCTTCATTTTTGATTATTATAATTTTTTTAAGACGTCGCTTCGCTCAAAATTTTAATAAAATCATTTTTAAAATTTGATATCGCCCGAAATCTTGGGCAAAAATATTACAAAAATCTCTTTGTCCCTAACGGGACGGGGACTGTGCAATTAGCAGAGGTCCCGTAGGGACCCCAAAAATTTTTGAATGATTTTCGCCCGAGATTTCGGGCAAAACCATAGATTAATTTTAAGAAGATTTTAATAAAATTTTGAGCGAAGCGACGTTTCTAAACAACTCATCGAACTCTCGTTAAACAACCTGTTTATGAACGTATTCCACGAATTCGAGGTACTCGTCGTAGGTTTCGAGTTTTATGGTGAACATCTGGTTGCCCATAGCTCCAGAGAGGATCTCGGGCATACGCTCGCACGTCACCAGCTTGTCCTTGTATTTTTCCCTGACGTCATCATCGGAATATTCATAATTGTGGCAATCCCTTCTTGATGCGAAACCGCAGTAAAACTCGTTTTTCCAGGGAATGGAGAGGGCGTTGCCGCCGTTGTGATAGTATGCTGATGCCAACTGACTCTTGTCGTAGGCTATCATATCGGCCCAAATGCGGTAAACGTCGGTGCTGTGTGCGTAGTTTATCATATCGGGAGTGTAGCCGCCGGCGGGGCGCATATTCACCTCCAATGCTACGAAGTCGCCTTTCTTGCCGAGGGCTCCACGGTCACGGTCAAGACGGAAAAACTCCAAGTGCACAAACCTGCTCCTCACTCCGAAGGCTTCCACGGTCTTGTGGCCGATTGCCTTTAGGGTCTCAGGAATCTCACGATCAACGTAATACGCCAGGTCCAGTTTCTTGTTAACGATATCCATTATTGAAGGCGGCCAAACGGTCATCGACTCAAAGAGTGGCTTGCTCTCGCTGTTGATTACGGCGTCGTATGAACAGATATCTCCTGATATGAACTCCTCTATCACGTAATGCTCCACGTTTGGCACCGTCTGGAAAAAGTTTACCAACTCCTCCTCGTTGTGGATCTTGTGGGTGCCGCCCGCGCCAACTCCGACATCGGGCTTTCCTATAAGCGGATATCCTGTCTCGGTGGCAAATATCCGAGCCTGATACAATCCATTTTCGGCCTGAAACTGACGCGCAGTAGGAATGTTGTGCTCCAAATAGATGCGTTTCATCTCAGATTTCTCCTTGATGAAGGCTATCTGGTCGCTCTGGATTCCGGAGCGCACGTTGAAGTCTGTCCTCAACTTAGCGTCCTGTTCCAGCCAATATTCGTTGTTGCTCTCTATCCAGTCTATCTTGCCGTACTTGAATGCGAAGTATGCCACGGCCCTGTAAACCTGATTGTAGTCTTCAAGGTTATCGACCTTATAATATTCGGTGAGGGTGTTTCTGAGTTCACGGCTCAGACTATCCCAAGGCGCATCAGCTATACCCAAGACATTTACGCCGTTCTGTTTGAGTCTGTCGCAAAACTCCCAATATGTGTGTGGGAATTGCGGTGATATGAATATGAAGTTCATTTTTTTAGTGTAAAGTGTAAAGTATAAAGTTTAGAGACCTATTTTTCAGAAATGCAAAGATACTTATTTCATCAATGCGGTATTTCGATGCGACGGTGAAATAATGCACCTCGAAAAGTGAAATATCACATTTTTTATGCGGCCTTCTGAACTCCGCCGTATGCGATATGCTCGAAGAAATATTTGGCCTGAAGCCTCCACCAATGGAAATTATGGCAAACGTCCTTGCCCCAGAAATCGAACCAGCCATCCACATCAAGATTCTGCAATATGTCGCGCAGGCGTGCTGTGGAGCCTGAGGTTATCTGCTCGCACTCGTCGCCCTGTCCGCAACAGAATATGAGAGTCTTGTTTCTGTACTGATCCACAAGGAGATGATTGCTGCTGATATTGGCAAGGAAATCGAGCGGAGAATTACGATAGATGAGTCCGTCGTTGTATTGTGGGAAGAAATAGTCGGCGTGGAAAAGTCCGCTAAGTGACACTATTCCGTCAAAGAGGTCGGGACGGCGGAAGAAGAAATTGCCGGCGTGATAGCCTCCCATTGAGCAACCGCTTGCGATGAGTTTCTCGCCACGGCTAACCTCGGGTATCAGTTCGTCAACTATATAATTGAACCATCTCTCGTGGAGTTCAATCCTGTCGTGATGATTGCCGTCGGAAAGGCTCCAGGTCTCGGCGTCGATGCTGTCGCAACAGATGAGACGGAACTCTCCTGCCTCTATCATAGGCGACAAAACCTCGATCATACCGTTGTCCTCCCACTCATAGAATCTCTGATCCTGCGAAGGGAAAACCAAAACGCCACGGCCACTCTCGCCGTAGGTCTTATACTCAATCTCGCGGTTGAGATTGTTGCTCCAAGTTTTGTGATATTCTATCTTCATCGTGTTGCAGTGTTTTTGTTGATTATTACACTGCAAAGGTATGGTGGCTTGGCTGATATTCCAAGAAGAACAAAAACAATGGAATTTAATACTACAACAAGATAATTTTAAAGAATAATATTTTAAGAATCAGGCTAAAAACGCCAGAATTTAGAACCTGACGGCAAAATCATCAGCTATTTAACCTTCACCTTCGCCTTCTTTACGCCAATCCTGTTCACAAGAATCGCGATGGTTTGAGCCATCACATATTCCCGGGATACGTAGATGAAGCCCTTGCCGCTGAACTGGTGGCCGTCGTAGCTGGTGCCCCACGAGTTTTTCACTATATAGAAACGACGTCCGTTCCTGTCGTGGGCAGTGCCGATTATGTGCATTATGTGGTCGTCAGTGGTGGATAGGTTCCTGATGAACTCCATGCGGAAATCCTCGGTGACATCGGGATGGCCAATAAGGTCGGCCTCGCCCTCGTAGTTGAAGCCGGGATCGCTTACGTCGCAGAGCCAGAGCACAGTATGCCCCGATTTCAGGGTGCAGTCTATCACATCCATCATCCTGTTCAGCGGAATGTTCCAGAAGCGGTGGAATCGCCAGTTGTATCTCATTGCCGGGCTGCAATAGTCATAATATTTGTAGTCCTTCATGGAGGTAATCTGCACGTAGTCGTTTGGATTGAGCCTCACCACCTCGTCGGCAAAGGTTCGGGGCGTGTATGTTTTGCCCTGATACGCAAACTCAGTTTTGGGCTGAGGCAAAAAACGGCCGAGTTCCTTGTCAAACGACTCCTTCCAGTTGTCGGGGATTGGAGTTGTTCTGTTCTGCTTGGCTATAATCGTGTCGAGAAATTCGTTTATGGTCTTGAACAGCCTTGTGTGGTTGATTGTTCCGAGCAGATTGTAACTGTTGCGGTATTCGCTCTCGGGCATCAGGCCATACTCCTGCATTACTATAAATGCGTCGAGCGGATAGCTGCCCTCGGTGAATTTCACGTGTCCCATCGACGACACATATCTCTGCGCACGGTCGAGATAGTTGCCCCTTACAACGAACATCTCGGAAAGATTTGGCGGATTGGGGGTTCCGTTGCATATCATCTCGCTCTCCATGAAACTCATGGTGGCAAACGACCAACACGTTCCCGAATTCATCTGATCCTGCACCGGAAGGCACTTGTGACGGATATCGTCGGTGAATTTCTGCATATCCACCTGGGCTTTGGCCACGAATACAGTGGCAAACATGGCAATGGCTATTGTCAACAGTTTTTTCATTATAGTTGAGATTAAAGGTTTATTGTATTTTATTTTCAATTTTTTATTTATACATTTGTCAACGGAAAAAATTCATACTTATTTTATATTTATATAACCAATTACTATCAATTAAATGAAAACAACAATCGCAAAATTTGCAGCAGTGGCAGCCCTTGCCTTGGGCACACTGAATGCCGACGCCCAGAAGTTTGAGGGTCTGGCAATGACTCCCCCTATGGGATGGAACTCATGGAACACCTTCGCCTGCGACATCAGCGAGAAGACCGTGAAAGACATGGCTGACCTCTTTGTAGACCTCGGCCTGAAGGACTGCGGCTACGAGTACATCGTAATCGACGACGGATGGATGCTCCGCGAGCGCGACAAGGACGGCAATCTGGTTCCCGACCCTGAGAAATTCCCCAACGGCATGAAGGCTGTGGCCGACTACGTACACAGCAAGGGCCTCAAGTTCGGTATCTACAACTGCGCCGGCTGGCAGACCTGCGGCGGATATCCCGGAGGCCGCGGTCACGAGTTCCAGGATGCAAGACTCTACGCATCGCTTGGAGTTGACTATCTGAAGTACGACTGGTGCAACACCGGCAAGATGAACGCCGAGGAGGCATACACCACAATGCGCGACGCCCTCTACACTGCCGGCCGTCCTATAGTATTCTCACTCTGCGAGTGGGGCGACAACGATCCATGGCTCTGGGGCGAGAAAGTTGGTCACCTCTGGAGAACCACCGGCGACATCTACTGCTGCTACGACTGCGAGCACATAGAGCGCAAGGGTCAGCCCGACCAGTGGAGTGCCTGGGGAGTATGGCCAATTCTCCGCATGAGAAAGGACATCCGCAAATACGCAGGTCCCGGCCACTGGAACGATCCTGATATGCTCGAGATCGGCAAGTGTCTCTCAGTAGAGGAAGACCGCTCACACTTCGCACTCTGGGCTCTCTCTGCCGCACCTCTCATGCTCGGCAACGACATCCGCAAGGCCAGCAAGGAGACCATCGAGCTGATGACAAACACTGAGGTAATCGCCGTTGACCAGGACAAACTCGGCATCCAGGGTTATGAGTATCAGTTTGCCGACAGCGTTTCCATCTGGGTAAAGCCATTGGAGAACGACGCCTGGGCAGTGGGTTTCATCAACACCAGCAAGGAGGAGAAAACAATCAACTTCGACTTCAAGCAGAACGTGATAAACGACGGTCTTTCAGGCAAAACCTTAGACGCCACAAAGAACGAGTACGTAATCCGCGACCTCTTCGCTCATCAGGACCTGAAGGCAACCACAAAGAAGCCTGTAACCGCCACTATCAAGAGCCACGACATCTTTATGGTAAAGCTTTCCATCAAGCCTACCAAGAAGAAATAACGTAGAGACGCGCCCTTGGCACGTCTCAAAAACAAAACGCGCCCTTGGCACGTCTCCGCCAAATATCATTTATGATATTTTACAGAATAGAAAACAAAACCATACATCAGCAGCGCCGCAATTATGGAAATCCATATTGCGGCGTTTCTGTATAATGGCTCGTAACAGAGCTCGATATCATGGTTGCCAGCTGAAAGCATCAATCCAGAGAATCCAACATCACACTTTATCAGGCTGCGCTCCTGACCATCAACATAGCATTTCCAAGCCTTATCGTATGGAATGGTCAGCACCATGAATTTATCAGCTGATAGCATTATCTTTCCATTCACATGATTATTGGCAAAATTCGTAATATCAAGACTTTCGCTAAGCGCAGATTTTGCTATAGAATCGTATCTATCGTTGCTGATGGAGGCAAGATAATCGGGACGGAGAACATCCTCCACATCCACATGAGTAAGTTTGGAACAATCCATATCCGAATCAGCATCCAACGAAACCGACTGCAATAGCATAAGACTCTGACGGTAACTATCGTGAGCCGCGAAATACACTCCGGCGGCCACCCAATGGGCATATTCGGCAGGCATCTTGGAATAGAGGAATTGCTTCACATCGTCGTAACTGCGGAAACTCATATTCAGAAGCTCGCCGAGAACGGCCTCGATATCGGCACGGGGCTGAAGTCCCGCATCGTTGAGTCGCTTGATGATATGATC
This sequence comes from Bacteroidales bacterium, assembly GCA_045628165.1. Taxonomy (GTDB): domain Bacteria; phylum Bacteroidota; class Bacteroidia; order Bacteroidales; family UBA3824; genus UBA3824. The sequence continues at coordinate 12,138 of JAZQPB010000312.1, forward strand.
GAAATGGTGCTGACGGACCGTAAAGGTAAGTAGCGACCTGAACTCATCATCGGTCATATACTTATCGACGGCAAAACCCAATGGCAAGGCATTGTTAAGACTGAATATCAGATTATTGCCACACTGCCAATGTGTAGAGTTAGCAAGTATCGCCTTGGGAAATCTTGTGGTATCCAGATTGTTGGAAATCAGATATTTCACTCCGATAAAATTCATCGAGAACACATCATAGTTAACTCCCCTTAGCCATCGAGAATCGCCCTCCACATCGGGACAGGCCATTCCCGTAGCCTGAAGGAATCTAACGTATTCAGGCTGATTAAACGAGTTGTAGCCCAATGTGGAATAATATCCGAGTACCTGATTATAGTTGGCGCAGGTATTCTTGGATTTGCCAAGATAATAGTCAGTAATCACACGGTAAAACTTTGTGCTGTCCTTTGCGCGTATCTCATCAAGTGACTTGGATATGCCGTCATCGTAATTCGCCTTGGTGAATTCGAGGTCGAACGAGCTTACACTTCCACGACCGTCGAACACGGAATATGTTAGAACCAAAACTTCAAATACCGATAGAGAACTCATCAGAATCTTAATGAATTGCCTATTCTTTGAATTTTGGAAAAACACCAGCGATACCACATAAAGAAATACCAATGCGATGCCGAGATACATCAGCCAGCGGTTCTCCACAATGCCGTTGTATTCGGGCATATTGTCAGCGGAAATCCAAAGCAGAATCACGCTCACAACGGCTGTTATCAAGAGCAGAGGGAAATTGACGCTTCTCTTCACTATGATTACATTCAGCGACTGGGCCATCAGCATCAGCATCATGAAAATGAAGAAGAAATTGATTCCGTAGCGGAAATAATCACCAGCATTGAGCAGTATCGCCTGACGCAATGGATTGATTACCAATACGCAAAGCCACAATCCGATGAAAACTGAATATGCTATCCGCTTCGCCCTGCCAATATGATTGAAAATCTGAGGGAATATCAGCAACGTGATGATTCCGCAATAGAGGGCGGGCGCCTCAAGAAAGTTGTTCCATTGATTCACGAAAAACTCGTTGCCGGCGATATTGTGACCGAAAAGCCTGAGTATCAACGACGTGAGCATTCCGCCATCCACGAAGAAACTTGTGGAGAAATCGTTGACCTCGTTTGCACCGGTCATTCGAGGAGTGTTCATCTGAACGGTAAGGCTGTTGAGCAATCCGGGCAGATTCACCAACATTCCCAGCAATCCCATGCCTATAATCCAGAAAACAGTTACGCACGCTCTTCTAAAGCAATACTTCAAAACTATCATTCTGAATATCAGATATATCGCTACAAACATCGAGCATAGGTAAAGCTGATATGGCTGACTTGCCAGCATGGCCGCCGCAATGGCCACAAGATACCGGCGTTGCCCCTTAATCATCTGCTCGATAGAGAACAGGAAAAACACAAGATAGAAACCGTACATCTCGATATTCCACAGCGAGAGAACCACGATGCCGCCCGAGAATGCAGCGAAGATTCCTGCCATCATCGAGGCGTATTTGCCCACATTCAACTCCCTGATCCAGAGATATGTAAAGATTCCCGTTCCGAGAAAGGATATCAGGAATTTCCCATAGAAATATGTGATTGCCAGACCCTTGACACCGAAAAGGCTGAGCATCAGCCTGCCTATCCAGAACATCACGAAACCGATGGGATCCAGCGGAATATTCTGAACGTATGAGTTGCCCGCGGCATGATAAAACGAGTATGTGCTCAGCAGATTCTCGTGGCTAAGTGCCTCATCCACATACCACTGCGGAAGGTACGACGTGTAACTGTCGTCGGCGAAATCGGTGAACACAAACAGCCTATCAAGCGAGAAAAACTGCCACATGGACAACATTCCCACCAGAAGTATCATCCCCGAAAGCACGAGAACGGTATTTTTGCGAAAAATTTCAGAAAATTTGTTTTCCATAAACAAAAAAATTGCTTAATTTGATTTTGCAAAAATACAAAAAATAAATGATAACCATACCATTCAATAAGCCTTTCCTCACCGGAAACGAGACCAGATACATAGAGCAGGCCGTAATGAGTGGCAAGATTTCCGGCAACGGAATATTCACGCAGAAGTGTCAGCGGTTTTTCGAGCAGAAATACGGCTTCGGAAAGTGCCTGATGACATCCAGCTGCACCGACGCCCTGGAAATGGCCGCCATTTTGTGCGACCTGAAGCCCGGCGACGAGGTGATAATGCCGTCATACACATTCGTGAGCACAGCATTAGCATTTGCGAGGGAGGGCGCAAGAATCGTATTCGCAGACTCTTCGCAGGAGAATCCAAACATCGACCCGGAAAGCATTGAAACTCTTATCACTCAGAAAACCAAGGTTTTAGTTATAGTCCATTACGGCGGAATGGCTTGCCGGATGGATAGAATAATGGAGATTGCAAAGCGTCATCAACTGATACTAATAGAAGACTGCGCCCAGGCCATCGACTCATTTTACGACGGCAAGCCTTTGGGAACTTTCGGCAGCATGGCCACATTCTCGTTTCACGAGACCAAGAACATAATATCGGGCGAGGGCGGAATGCTCGCCATCAACTCCCCCACCCTATTCCACCGCGCCGAGGTGATTTGGGAAAAGGGAACCAACCGCGCCGACTTCTCACGCGGCATGGTAAGCAAATATGAATGGATAGATACCGGCAGCTCGTTTCTGCCGTCGGAGATCACGACGGCTTTTCTTTGGGGGCAGCTGGAAAATCTCGACAAAATACAGCATAAGCGTATCTCGCTATGGATGCAATATTACGGCCAGTTGCACGACCAACTCCAGAATATCGGAATCTCGACGAGCAATATTCACCCGAAATGCTCCTGCAACGGACACCTATTTTATTTATTATGTAGGAGTTACGATGAGCGTCAGGCCCTGATAAAACATCTCGGCGAAAACGGCATTTTAGCGGTATCACACTATCTAACGCTCCATAGAAGTCCGTATTATAGGCAGAAAGCGGAAAACGGCGAAAAAATCCCCAACCTGCCCCACTCCGACGAGTACGAAAAAAGACTGCTCCGTCTCCCACTCTATTACGAGCTGGAAACGGAGCAGGTATCACAAATCTGCAAACTGATAGCAGAGTTCTTTAATCTTTAATCTTTAAACTTTAATCTCTAAACTATCCCTGTGGATATTTTGCCACAAGATCCCTCATCTTGGCGAGTACATCGTCGAGCTGGAATGGCTTGCTCACATAATCGTCCATGCCGACAGAGAGGCAGTGCTGACGGTCGCCGGCAAGGGTGTTGGCCGTAACGGCGATTATCGGAATGTGTTTTCCGGTGGCCTGCTCCTGGCTTCTGATTTTCTGAGTGGCGCTGTAGCCATCCAAAACCGGCATCTGAATATCCATGAGTATGATATCGTAATCGCCTTTCTGAAGCATCTGAACACATTCCTGTCCATTGCTGGCCAATGTGATAGTCTGCACGTGCTTATCGAGGCTGAGACTCATAACCTTCTGATTGATAGGATTATCGTCACAGACAATAACCTTGGCATCAGCTAATGTCTTCTCCTTGACTGTGGATGTGAAACCGGTGGTCTCGTTGGTAACAATTTTGCTATCAGCTGAAACAACCTGCGACGGTGCGGGCGCTGCCTCCTCGCCATCGAAACAGATGTTGAAGTAGACGCAGGTCATATCCTCCTCGAAACGGCGCTTGATGTTTCCATTGAGCTCCTCGATAAGGCGCTGAGCGATGCTGAGTTCGGGAGCCGACTGCTGGGCCTGCTCGTCCATGGCCACGCTCGACTTGATATCGAAGCGGTATTTTATGGGATGTATAGGAATCCTTACACGGTTGATGGCGATTGTTACATTAACCGGCATCTTGTCCTTGGGCGTATTGCGGAGAAAGAAATCGAAAATATCGAGGAATATCCGCCTGATTTTCACGGCTTTGCCTTTCAGGAGCGGAAGCTGGCCGTATACCTCAAGCTTAACCTCGAAATTGGGCGTGAACTCTCCTGTCTGGGTTATCAGCTGCTGAAGATCGAATGTGGTTACCTCCTCGTCTTCGTCGGTCTTGTCGCGAACCACGGCTACTCCGGCGGCCTCCTCGTCTATCAGCTCCACAATGTCGGTGATGGTTTTCACCGATGCTATCAGCGAATCGATGAGCTGTTTCTTGCCCTGATCCACATTGTCGGCCAGGATGTTGGTGATACCGAATATGTTGCTGAGCGGTGTGCGGATTCTGTGAGAGAGCTTGGAGATAAATTCCTGTTTTTTCTTCACGTTGTCCTCGTTGGTCTTGGCCTCGTTTTCGCTTTCGGCTATTATGGAGTTCACATACTCGATGGCCAGCGATGCAAGGAAAAATGCGATGAGAGATATCACCGTGAATATCAGCATGATAATGTTATCAGCTGAAACCACTAATGAATATACCACAGAGTGCACAGCCACCATTATCACGGTAAGCATGAGACCCAGCTTCCAGCGCAATCCGCTCACGGCGTATATCGGGATCATCATGGCGAAAATGAATATGAAATCATTGCCCGGAAACGCCAGCTGAAACACGATGGACGCCACCACTGTAAACGCAAATCCCAAAACCGCCGCGGTAGACAGCCTCATCTTGCGCGATGCGTAGTGCATAAGTCCATAGATTACAGCCATAATGCCCACTGCGCAGTACTGCGACGGCAGCATTGCCAGCGCCAATGTCACGAAAAACGCTATAAGCATCGACGAGGCCGCAAAAACATTAAGAACGGCCACAAAGAGCCTGGCTATCTTGTTTTTGGATTCCTCCTCGGCGGAATTGCTATTAGCCAATAATAATTTCAGATAATTCGATATCATAAAAATGTATATTATTATTTTGTGCTAAGTTAATAAAAAAAATGCTGCAAAATCAAAATTTTTCAAATATTTTTTTTAAAAATATATTATAAGTTTTTCTTATAGCTAATGGCAAAAAATTAAGCCAGGCGCATCCTCGTGGAAACGTCTGGCTTTGATTAGTTATAGAGCTAAATTATTGACTAACAATAGTTTTTACTTCTTGCGGGCCTCACGGCGCGGAGTATCGATATTGTAGTGAAGACCGATGCTCTCGCGGCGGCGGCGTGCGCTCTTGATTACGAGGAATGCTGTGTTGATGGCGTTCCTGAGCTCGCAGAGAGGCACTGTAACCTTGCTGCGCTTGTAGAGCTCCTCGGTCTCGTTGTAGAGGATGTAGAGACGGTCGAGGGCGCGGTTCATTCTCAGGTTGCTTCTTACGATGCCCACGTAATATGTCATTATCTGCTGCAACTCCTTGAAAGTCTGTGTAATGAGGATGTTCTCCTCGTTGGTTACAGTGCCCTCGTCGTTCCATTCTGGAATATCGTAGCAGAAGTCGAGAGTCTTTATCAGCTCCTTGCTGTGCTCCACAGAGCGGTGAGCGAATACGAGAGCCTCAAGCAATGAGTTGCTGGCCAGACGGTTGGCACCGTGAAGACCTGTGCACGAAGTCTCGCCACCGGCGTAGAGATGCTTTATGGTGGTGCGTCCGTACTCATCCACGCGGATACCGCCACAGAGATAGTGGGCGGCTGGAACCACAGGAATAGGCTTCTTTGTGATATCGATTCCTATGGAGAGACACTTGGCGTAGATATTCGGGAAGTGCTGCTTAAGAGCCTCAGTATCAGTGCCGGTGGCATCCAGATAAACAAAATCCTCGCCACGGAGCTTCATCTCGTTGTCGATGCTGCGGGCCACGATGTCGCGAGGAGCCAGACAGCCGCGCTCGTCGTACTTCTCCATGAAGGTCTTGCCGTCCTGAGTCTTCAGTATTGCGCCGAAACCGCGCATGGCCTCGGTGATAAGGTACGATGGTCTCTCGCCCGGATTGTAGAGCGATGTTGGATGAAACTGCACGAACTCCATATTGTCGATTACGCCCTTGGCACGGTAAACCATGGCGATGCCGTCGCCGGTGGCGATGGTCGGGTTGGTGGTTACCTGATAGATATTGCCGATACCGCCGGTTGCAAGGTAAGTAACCTTGGCGAGAATCTTCTCCACCTTCTCGGTGTTCACATTGAGGGCGTAGATGCCGTAGCACTCGATATTGTCGTCGTAGCGGGTGCAGGTCTGTCCCAGATAGTGCTGTGTGATAAGCTCCATCGCAAAAAGATGGTCTACAATAGTGATGTTGGGGTGCTGCGAAGCCTTCTCCACAAGCGCTCTCTCCACCTCGAAACCGGTGTTGTCCTTATGATGCAGGATACGGAAATCGCTGTGTCCGCCCTCCTTATGAAGGTCGAATGAGCCATCGGGCCTCTTATCGAAGTCAATTCCGTACTCCACCAAATCCTTGATGCGGTCGGGAGCCTCCTCCACCACAATCTTCACGATATTCTCCTTGGAGAGAAAATCTCCGGCCACCATGGTATCGTGGATGTGCTTCTCAAAAGTGTCGACCTTGGTATCAGTAACCGCCGCAATACCGCCCTGGGCGAAATTGGTGTTGGCGTCTGTTACCTGAGCCTTAGTTACTATGAGTACTTTGCCTATCTCTGCCGCCTTAAGCGCAAAGGTGAGGCCGGCTACTCCGCTGCCTACTACAAGGAAATCTGTCGTACGCATGATCAAAAATATTTTTTTAAGTTATGTTTGTAATATATTGTGCCTCATCCTAATAGCTGGCATCAAAAAACAATTTTGATGTCTTGATACCGAGGATAAAGTATTTGTTGTCGTTGTTGAACATCTGATGACGGCCCGCGCGCGCATACAGGCAGAAGTTTCTCAGCCGTCGGCAGCGGTATTCAGCTGATAGCGAGATATTCATATTCTTCTCGCTGATGCCCTGGCCCACATAGTTGTCGAACTGCTTCTTGTGGAGGTCGTAGGATTTGAAGAGGTTGTTGCCCATGGAGAGCGAGTCCTCGTCGCGGCCCACGTTTATATGGTCCACCATCAGCTCCAAATCCCAATTCCTCATGTGATACTTGAGGTCCACCACAGTCTCCTTCAGGTTGGCGCCGAAAGGATTGGCCAGCGGCTGATGATACATTGAGTACGAGTTCACAGTGCGGTCGTGAGTATATATAAAAGGTCTTATCCAATCGTATTCCACCAAATACCGGAAGTTTCCGAGGAAACCCTTGACACCGGCCTGAATTGAGAACTTGTTGTTCCAAGTGCCGGAATGCTCCTTGATTTCCACAAAGTTGAAGTCATCGAGCATAAACTGGCCGTATAGCTCGTGATTCCTGATGCGCACCTTTCCCCAGAGACCCATGATTGCATCGTCGGGCGATCCCAAAGAGAATTCCAGCGGACGGAAAAACAGCATCGGATTTATATAATGGAGATCCATGAACTTGGTGTTGCCAAGCGTGTCGCGGCGAATCTGCATCACAGCCTCGTAGCCTCCAATATTGAGCCAGCGCGCCGGATTGTATGAGAACGCGTGGTATATCATGTAGAGCTGACGGTACGAATCGCAGGTGTTGTCCCAATTCTGGGCCGTGTTCATCGAAAACACGTACTTGAAGTTGCCCAACGTCAGGTCCATGTCGAAATAATACATTCCCGAATTGCTGGCCGAGAGCAGCATGGAGCGGTATCCGTCGCCAATAAACTTCTTTCCCTTGCCGATGGAAAGCATCAGAGTCTTGATGGGCCGGTAGTTGGCGTAAAACTCAAAATATCTCGCCAGATAGTCGGCGCCATTGCGTGTATATCCGTCCATCTGGGGAAACCTCGACATCATGCTGTCAGCTAATACCGCAGTTGAAGCAAAAGGTGAGATGTATCCGCCTATAATATTAGCTGACAACGTAAACACGCTGTCGCAGGAATATGTGGCAGAGGCACCCAGCATGGCCTCGTGGTAACTGTCGGAAGCCGACTGACTGCCCACGGAAAAACGCGCAAGAGGCTCCAGTACAAATCTGCCGCGCCCACGTCCGGCCACCAGCCCGTAAGTATCAGCCTCCGTATCGGGACCAGCGGTATAGGATCGGAATGCGGAATGGAATTTTCGGTTGCCAAGATTAGCCTGCTCTATCGAATCGGCCTCGCTGCTGCGCATAAGCACATTGCGGGTCTGCCCGTGCAAGGCAGATACCGGACACAGAAGTGCTAACATCAGAATTAATGCTATTCGGCTCATTTTTAGTCTCTTGCTGTTTTTATGTTTTTTAGCTGATACAATTAATCAAAATGCAAATCTAATCATTTTTTGTGAATTATTTATCCAGCTGATACAAATTTTGTATAAACAATACGAATTGTTAATATAAAGTTGATTTTAAATACTTATTTGATTAAAATTTAAGTAATAAATTTGCAACGTGAAATACCATGAAACTGGATCAATAAGCAAACATTATAACACAACCCACTAAAACCTTAATATAAAAGTGTATCTCGTACTCGGAGCAACAGAAATGACCGGCGCGCACCTAATCTGCACATTGCTGCGCCAAGGCTTAGCCGTCAGGGCCACACGTACCCCTGGCGACAATACCGAGTACACCAAAGCCATCATCAATCTATACTCCGACGACTCCGAACTGCTATTCAACGAGATAGACTGGGTGGATGTAGACTACAACGACCCCGAATCTATGGAGACAGCGCTCGACGGCATCTGCTCCGCCATCTGCTGCATAGAGCCCAAGCTGAGCAAAAACATCACAATAGACCACAACGTAGAAACCATCCGAAACATACTGAACGCCGTTAAGGATTCCGAATGCGAATATTTCTGCTACCTGAGCAGCGTAAGGGCATTAGGCGACGAGGACGACGACTGCGAGATCACAGAGCTCTCTCAGCGAAACCCCAAGGGAAACTACTCGAAATCAAGCCAGAACTACTATTACTGCGAGATGGAAGTATGGAGAGCCATGCAGGAGGGCCTGAAGGCAGGCATAGTAAACACCGCCGCCGTACTTGGCCCCGGCGACTGGGAAAACGACAGGTCTAAGTTCCTGAACGACAAGCTCGCAAGGGTATACTACACCGAGGGCGTTACGGGCCTGGTAGGAGTAAACGACCTCGTGAAATGCATCATGACCATGGTGCGCAAGAAAATCTGCAACGAGAACTTCATAGTAAGCGCCGACAATGTATCTTACCGCGACCTCCAGTCGTTTTTCGCCAAGTACCTGTCCACCAACAAGGCCACAAAAAAAGCAGGATGGCTGCGCCTTACCCTCTGGAAAATCCAGTACGCCATAAAATCTCTATTAAGCGACCGCAGGCCTTTCGTAGACTCCGACTTCTTCGACGAGCTTACAGACTTCCGCCTATTTTCCAACGCCAAAAGCCTCACAAGACTCATAATCCAGTACGAGGACATAGAAACATCGGTAGAAACCATCTGCAAATATTACAAAAAAAGCAAGGGTATCAGCTAATAGCATATCTTGACAAAAAATTTTTTCCTGTTTTACAAAAATTATATATACCTTTGCATACCGCCAGCGCATCAATCTGCCATGGCGCGCATCTACAATGGATATCAGGAAAATAGACATATCAGAAAAAGAGAAGGAGATAGAGAAAAAACTCCGCCCTCTAAGCTTCGACGACTTCAACGGACAGAAAAAGCTCAGGGAAAACCTCGAGGTGTTCGTAAAGGCCGCCAAGATGAGAGGCGAGGCTCTCGACCACATCCTGTTTCACGGCCCTCCGGGTCTGGGCAAGACAACCCTCTCCAACATAATAGCCAACGAGCTGGGCGTGGGCATGAAAACCACATCAGGCCCGGTGCTCGACAAGCCCGGCGACCTGGCCGGACTGCTCACCAACCTCGACGAGAAGGACGTGCTCTTCATCGACGAGATACACCGCCTGTCGCCAGTAGTGGAGGAATATCTGTATTCCGCCATGGAGGACTATAAGATAGACATCATGATAGACAAGGGCCCGGCGGCCAGGAGCGTTCAGCTCAGCCTGAATCCATTCACATTAGTGGGCGCCACCACGAGAGCCGGACTGCTCACAGCACCGCTGAGGGCCAGATTCGGAATCAATCTCCTGCTGGAATACTATGACATAGAAGTGCTCAGCAAGATAATAATGCGTGCGGCCAAGATTCTCCAGATAGAGATCGACGCACCGGCCGCCGGCGAGATAGCATCGCGCAGCCGAGGCACGCCACGTATAGCAAACTCGCTGCTGAGACGCGTGAGAGACTACGCACAGGTGAAGGGCACAGGCTCCATAGACCTCGAGATCACAAAATACGCGCTCGACAATCTCAACATCGATTCCCTGGGCCTCGACGAGATGGACAACAAGATACTCTGCACCATCATCGACAAATTCCAGGGCGGACCCGTGGGCCTCAATACCATAGCCACAGCCGTGGGCGAGGATTCAGGCACAATAGAAGAGGTATACGAGCCATACCTGATAATGGAAGGCCTGCTGAAACGCACTCCACGCGGAAGAGTAGTCACCGACTTTGCCTACAAGCACTTAGGCAAAAACTACAACGGAGGCTCCGGCGACGAAATCCAGCTGTCGCTATTCTAAAAAATAATCAAACTATTACACTTTGGTTTGATATTTGCAAAGATAGTAACAAAAACTGAAAACTTTAACATCATTCAACATACAAACAGGAAAATGATAAGCGAAGGCAAGATCGAAATAGAAGAGACAGACGATACCCCGCTGGTATTGTTCGACATAGAGAAAAACACGCTCAAGATGTCAGGCCCGTCGTTCCCCGAGAACGCCCCAGACTTCTACAGCCCCATCGTGGCCTGTGTGTGCGCGCTCGACCCCAAGAGCCCCGGCAAGCTGATAATAGAGCTCGACTTCTCTATACTGAGCTCGGCATCCAACAAGATGGTATATGAGCTGCTCGTAAAACTCGAGAAAATCCACTATCTGGGCAAGGATATGCTAATCAAGTGGTATTACGAGGGTTTCGACGAGGACATGATAGACGAAGGCAACGGATACAAGGCAAATCTTAAAATAGATTTTGAACTTGTTGAAAAATAGTTTATATTTGCACCCGCAAACAAGGCATGGCCTCGTAGTTCAGCTGAATAGAACGCAGGATTCCGGTTCCTGAAGTCGCGGGTTTGAATCCCACCGAGGTCACAAAATATTTTTTCGAAAAAAGTTGCAAAAAGATTTGGAGATTTCAATTTCTATATCTACCTTTGCACCGTTGAAAAACAAAACACTTAGATGGTCGGTTAGCCAAGCGGTTAGGTACCGGTCTGCAAAACCGTCTAGAGCGGTTCGACTCCGCTACCGACCTCTATTTTTTTTCAGAAGATTTTATATCCCGTTACAATCAGAAAATCTCCCAATTTAATTTCCAGAATTAATTCCTTGATAGCAAGCACTTTTTGTGTCTATGCTTTTTTTGTGTTGCTTTTACTTCTAATTTACACTAATATTACTGGAATCTCATGAAAAAAGAATTTTTGGCATTAGCTACTATTGCCCTGATCACTGCTTGCGGCTCACAGCCCAAACAGGACTCACAGGAGAATGGAGGAAACTGCACGGCTAAGACTTTTACAGCCGAGGGCAACCCTATTTTCCGCGACGCTTTTACAGCCGACCCGGCCCCGATGGTCTGGAACGATACTCTCTACTGCTACGTAGGCCACGACGAGTATTACGAAGGACAGGACACCGCAGGCGGCGGCAAGGAGTTCAACATCACCGAATGGCTCTGCTACTCCACCACCGACATGAAGACTTGGACCGCCCACGGAGCAGTATGCAGTCCTGCCGTTTTCAGCTGGGCAGATACCGTAGAGTATGGCGTAGGCGTGGCCTGGGCATCGCAGGTAGTGCCAGCTAATGGCAAATTCTATTACTACACCGCCGTTAAGGGTCTCGGCCAGTACAACGGATACGCTGTAGGATGCGCAGTTTCCGACAGCCCTACAGGTCCGTTCAAGGATGCCATAGGAAAGCCGCTCATCTGCGATACCATGACAAGCAACGGCGCCCGCGGCTGGTGGAACGACATAGACCCAACCGTGCTCATAGACGGCAACGAGCAGTGGCTCTGCTGGGGTAACGGAACCTGTTTCATGGCTCCGCTTAATGCCAACATGACCGAGCTCGCCGGCAAGATAGACACAATAGACGTTCCCAAGTTTGTGGAAGGCCCATGGCTCAGCAAGAAAGACAACACATATTATCTGATATACGCATCGCACGGCGACAAGGGCGAGGCCATCGACTACGCCACAGCTCCATCAATGGCAGGCCCATGGACTCCACAGGGCCAGGTAACAGGCTGCGCCGAAAACAGTTTCACCATCCATCCCGGCGTAATAGAGTACAAGGGCAAGTGGTATCTGTTCTACCACAACGCCACACTCACACTCGACGGCCACGAGGGACGCATAGGCCGCCGCTCGGTTTGCGTTGACGAGATGAAATTCAACGAGGATGGCACTATCCAGTTTGTAAACCAGACCAAGTAACAGAATCATCATTTTTACCAGTTCACTAATAAAATTAAAAACGCAGGTGTTCGCTACATAAAAAACGTAACATCTGCGTTTTCTTTAATATAACCTTTTAAAACCCCAAAAATTATGAACTTTACCAAAAGCATCATCACCGCGGCGCTGATGGCAACTTCCATGCTATCAGCTGCGCAAAACTTTGATCCTTCGTATGTTCTGCAATACGACAGACCTGCCAGCAAGTGGACCGAGGCCATGCCGATAGGCAATTCGCACCTGGGCGCCATGGTATACAGCAAAACCGACCGCGAGGAAATCCAGCTGAACGACGAGACTTTCTGGGCCGGAGGTCCGCACTCCAACAACAGCGACCGCGCATATCCCAAGCTCGCCAAAATCCGCGAGCTGATAGCTGAAGGCAAGACCGTGGAGGCCGAGAAAATGGTGAACGACAACTTCTTCACAGGTCAGAACGGCATGAGCTACCTGACTCTCGGCAGCATGTTCATCGATTACGACGACAAGAGCGAGGCTACCGACTATCACCGCGATCTCGACCTCACGAACGCAATAGTGGAGAGCACATTCAAGCGAGGCGGTGTCACATACGAGCAGACAACTTTTGCATCGTTCGGCAACGACGTCATTTTCACCGAATTGAAAGCCTCCAAGGAGAAATCACTTTCATTCTCGGTGGATTACAGCTGTCCGCTCCCAAATAATATCACATCAGCTGGCAACAGGATGATGATAGAGATCCAGGGCAAGGACCAGGAAGGCGTAAAATCGGCACTGAACGCCTATTGCATTATCGACATCCAGACCGACGGCAATTTGTCGGCAATGGAAAACAAGCTCCATGTAGAGAATGCAAGCCATGCCTCTATAAGATTCACATCAGCCACCAACTTTGTGGACTACACAAACACATCAGGCGACGCCAAGGCAAAGGCTACCGCAACAATGGACAAGGCTACCACCAACAACGACGCCATCATAGAAATAACAGAACACATCAGGAACTACCGTAAACAGTATACCCGCTGTATGCTTACATTGCCAGCAGGCAGCAAGGCCGATATCAATACCGACCTGAGAGTCAAGGAGTTCAAGAACACCGGCGACCAGAGCCTCATCGCGCTCATGTTCAATTACGGAAGGTATCTGCTGATATCGTCGTCACAGAAGGGCGGTCAGCCGGCCAACCTCCAGGGTATCTGGAACAACAGCATAGATCCAGCCTGGGACAGCAAGTACACCATAAACATAAACGCCGAGATGAACTACTGGCCGGCCGAGGTAACCAACCTCAGCGAAAACCACGAGCCTCTCTTCAGCCTGATAGAGGATCTATCGAAGACCGGAGCCGTAACAGCCAAGGAGCTCTACCACGCCGACGGATGGATGGCTCACCACAATACCGACATCTGGAGAGTGGCCGGCCCTATAGACGGCAGCTACTGGGGAATGTGGCCAAACGGAGGAGCATGGCTCGCCCAGCACCTCTGGCAGCATTATCTCTTCACCGCTGATACCACATTCCTACGCAAATACTACCCGATAATAAAAGGTACAGCCGATTTCTACATGAGCTTCGTGGTTGAAAACGGCGACTACTATGTAACAATGCCATCCGTATCGCCCGAGCACGGCCCCAACAACTCGCCAAGCTCTCTCGCGATGGGCTGCACAATGGACAATCAGATAGTTTTCGACGCACTCAACAGCACTCTCATAGCATCTCACATACTCGGAGAGGACGCCGCATATCAGGAGAAACTCCAGAAATACATAGCCAAGATTGCCCCTATGAAGATAGGTCAGCACAATCAGCTTCAGGAGTGGATGGACGACGTGGACGACCCCAAGGACGAGCACCGTCACATATCGCATCT